>NZ_JAVXUS010000003.1:0-340682 GCF_032334135.1 Halomonas sp. I1 | reverse complement strand
GTCTCTGGACTATATGGCACCCCGAGCACACCCCGCATTAGCTGCGTAGGGTGTGCAGAAACCAGGGGGTCATTACATCTGAGTAGAGAATGCCCCTATAGTGATAATGTTGCTCTTGCTAAAGGATATTGCATCTTCTTCCCTGATGCTTTCTGGCGATTCATACTCGTACATGTGTGTGATGTTAACAGAAAGGCTTTTTTCATCACGATAACCAGAGAAAAATGGTACTAATAGAAATTCTTCGCTATTTGTTCTCTCTTCGTTAGGGGGAGGGACTAGTTTTAATGACCCAATATATATTTTCCTGTTGGAAAGGGTTATGAATGCATACATCAATTCTTCGGCTGGAGCCCCATGGCTTAACTGCTCTTCTCTCTTCTTTAAGAGGCGGAGAAGGAGGTAATCAGAGACAGAGTGGCTCTTCAGGACTTTTTCAACAGATTTATCATAGCCGTTCTTGAAAATGAAGTTCTTTATTTTTAGAGATACATAGGTTCCTGATATGGTAAGGACAGAGAATATGGCGGAATAGACATATGCTTGATACTTGTGCTTGTCTGTTCCAGGAGGGTCGATCTCGTTAATGATAAGATCTCGAATTTCTCGTATAGGGTAGTAGCTGATATTAAAAAGTTTGTTGATGAAGTATGGGGCTACCTCGAACAATATTATTGAAAACATGAAGATGTAGAAGCCAAACCTGGCGGCGTGTAAATACACAAGCCAGCCTTGATATGTTGATATTTTGGCGAATTGTTTATGGCTATTGTAGATATAGGTTATCCCGCATATCAAGAGGGGAACAATCAATATTCCGATCATGAAGCACTGCGCTTTTTCTTCCGCGTATTCTGTAGGTCGTTAAAGAAGCTTCTTAGCTCTTTTAAGTCTTCTTGTCTGACACTTTTTTTCATTTCTTTTTCGTTAACATAATATGACCCGGATTCGAGTATCTCATACTCAAAGGTTTGGTGCTTTTTTTTATTTTCCTCTGGGGTGGGTTTATTTTTCACCTTGATTACTCGGGTGTTTTTGATGTCATTAAATAACTCATTCTGCTGGACTCTATCTTTTTTGTTATTCTCTTTTGAACCAGAAAAAAAAGTGTTGGCCTTCTCCCCTTTAGTATGCGGATGGGTAAGTTTGTATACGATTTTTTTTATGCTTCTCATGTTGGATCCTCCTTTTTTCATTAATCTCTCATGGTTTAATGGTTGTAATTATAGCATGGATTTTTTAGTATTGCCTCTATCGTGTCGATATGCTTTTCTATGTTTTTTTGCAAGCAATAATTTTCGTCTACAATAGGGGGATAGGCTTGGTCCTTGATATTTTAGGCTGGGTCATGAGGGAATAGGATGAAGATTCCAGCGAAGCCTGTGCTAGTGCTCCACTCGCCATTGAGCTCCAAGCTGGCTGTTGCTAACAAAAGCTACTCCCTAAATCTGCGTCTGAGGCGCACTAGGAAGTGTCAGTTGATGCCTGTCAAACCCACCTTGAATTGAGTAAACCACGAGCCCAACACCGGACTTCTTCAGATGAAGCGCCCGGTCAGAGCTTCATCATCACCACAATTTGACGAATACGTTGCCTGTGTTTGTGCCGTACGCCCTGCCGGCCCAGAGTCGTCCCAACGTCATGTTGAATTCCTATCTAGATCCACATAGCCTGCATGATACATTACTACTCCCTCACTCAGGTACACCTCCGGTACACACACCAGCTTCCTGTGCTATCTTCAACCTTCGCTAAGCTACTGATTCCAAAGAACTGTACCTTTCGCTTGATTACGGTTGGTTTTCCTTGTGTGTCAGTAGTTTATGGTTTTAAAAGCAAACTCATAATCCCTTGGTCGGCGGTTCGAGTCCGCCTGGGCCCACCATAGAACAAGCAATTACGTTTTCCCTCCTTCCCCGCTTTCTATACCTGCCACCCTGCCCATATTGTGTCCGGAATGGGCCATGGTCTCCCGGCTTCCGAGCCCCACCAGCTTCAACAGCCCAATGTCCTGACTTTTCATCTGGTCATCGAGCTGAGCTGTCCCGTGTCCTGGGACAGGCGATTCTTTTCTTGTTACGTGCACATTGTGTCTCCGATGTCTTACATACTGTGCAGATCTGCCGGTGTTACTCTGCGACGTGCTGTATCCCACAGCACCCCCGCAGCTTGGGCGCCACGGATGGCAAATGCTGCATCCAAGGAGGAACGCGTGGCCAGGGATGGCCTCCTTGCTATCCAGAGATCAGTCGCGCGCCGGGCGGAACCTGGTATCGAAGCTCGTGGCATGGGCCGGGTGGCGGTTGCTGGCCAGCAGGCCGATCCGAATACCAGATCCGGCATTCTCCGGGCGGTGGCATGTGGCCTTGGGGGACTGACGAGCTTGAACGATGATGATCGCCGCCATGTCCGCCATAGTCTCCACCGTATGCCACGCATCCAGACAGTGTGCCAAGCAGTCCGACGACTGCTGTCAGTCTTCCCATCTTCATCATTGCAATCTCTCCAGAGGTGTTCTCTCGCACCATAGCAAGAGATCCTGTGCTGTCTCGGGAAGAGAGCAACATTCCTGAAAATTGCACCGAGTGTCGCTGCCATGCCACAGGGCAGCAGTGCACAGGCTTGCTAGCATGAGAGCTCATTCTTCACTGGGGAGCCATCATGCGTGTACTGACAACAGGTCTACTGGCTGGGCTGCTGGCCCTCGGGCTTTCTGCTTGCGGCACATCGACAGGTGAGCGCGCGCTCAGCGGAGCCGGTGTGGGAGCGGCTGTGGGCGGTGCAGCGGCTGCCGTAACAGGCGGCGATGTCTCCCAGGGGGCTGTCATTGGCGCCGGTGCAGGCGCTGCTACAGGGGCGGCAACAGACGAGGGTGATATCGACCTGGACGATTGAGATTCCCGCGCCGGCGTCGGGTGATGCCCGACGCCCTCGAGAAATGCCCAGCACGGCGCGTGCGACTCGCGATGTGTCATCGATGATGCCGAACTGTGCCGATGGTTCGATTCCAACTGAGCCATCTCTTTAGCGTTTTGGCATCAACCTGCATTCCTTTTTGGCTGCTTGCCCCGTCTTTTCTGGCCTCTCAATGTGATGAGTCGCTGATGCGCCACGCCTGCTTCAAGCGCGTGACGGTATGTTCCCATTTCGGTGTCGTGGGTTTGCAGACCGTGTTCTGATTGCCGAACAGGCCGACCTCGCTGAATGCTTGCGAGGCGGGGAATGAGGCGATCCAACGAACCGGTACGAGATATTCCGCCGCGTCTTCGTCATCTTCATCGATAGCTTGGTGAAGATGCGGGTACTCGTCGGCCGTCGTGAGGTCCTGAAGTCGCGTGCTGCCTCGATCAGTCTGTACCGTGAAATGGTCGCCTCGGCAGCGCTCCCCGGTTACCTCGGCCACACCCACATAGCCGGTCTTGGGGATGTTGACCCAGACCCGATCTCCCTCCGAGAGCATGGCGAGGGTCTTCGAGTACCAGGCCGCGCCACCACCGGCGATGAAGCCGTAGCGACGTGCCAGCTCCCAGGGGCGGTTATCGCCGAAGGAGGCGTAGAACTCACCGTTCCAGGGCTCCTTGTGTGCCTTGCGGGCGGCCGACTGGGCCGGCTCGTCCGGATCGATCATCCAGGCGCGGCTCAGGTACTGGTTGCCCTGGTCCTCGAAGGCGGCGAAGAACATGGCGTTGATCGAGATCTGGGCATGCTCGTTGAGGTAGTTGATGATCCGCTCGCTGCTGGCGTCGAGCTGGGTGGCCACGACCACCAGCTGGTGATTCTCGTTGAGGGTGACACTGTCCAGCGTGATGCCGAACTTGTCCTCGAAGGCGTCCTCGAGAGACGCATGAGGGCGCTGATAGCGTTCGGCGAAGGCCTGGTAGATCTCAATCAGCTGGTAGTCGGCCAGGGTGACGACCCAGGAGGCATAGTCGATGGCCTGAGCCACCACGTCTCGAGGCGTCTTGTCGCGCTTGAGTTCGATGAGGATGACCCTGCCGTTGGCATCGATCGCCAGCAGGTCGACCAGCTTGTCAAAGCCGGTGCGAACTTGGCGGCCGATCAGCAGCCAGTCCCGGTTGAGGATCGAGACATCCTGCATGATCTGCTCTTCCAGCTGCCCCTCGTCGGCGAGCCCTGTAGACCGCAGCTTCTGCGGCCGTTCACCTGTATTACCTGCCAGCTTCCAGATACCTTGCTCGATGGCCATACTGAATCTCTTATGCAATTCGGCGATATAAAACCCTTTGTGCCTCGCAAGGGTAATCACTATAGTTGTTTGGCAACACGGTCCCGATCAGTAGAACCGCTTTGCGGTGAAGCTGCTGAGGGGTTTTTTTTTAATGCCTGTTGCCAGGCCGTGCGGGCCACTCCCAGTTTTCCCAGCCTTCGATGATGCTCACGCCCTCGCTGCCAGGCGATCTTGAAATGCGCTACATCGCCTGCAGTTGATTTGGCCGGCTGATCCACCATATTGCGATTCCATAGGCAGTGATGATGGGCGCAGACATTGCGTAGATAGTTGAGGTTGCACAGCCAGGAGGCGAGCACTCGGCCGTCACGAATGCCATAGCAGCCGGCGTTCGATCCTGGTCATCCTGACGCATTTCGTCGTAGAGCGTGGAAAGCGTGCCGAAGTCCCACACCTCGCAGGCGATCCAGATCGGAAGATCAGCCCGTACTTCTCCTTGTGATGTACTTGGTGCAGATATCTCGTTCGCTGAAAGCCTGCCTGGTCATAGCCGCTTCCCTGCTGCGTTCATAGATTAGTTATCACGCTAGGTTACGTGAAACCGCGCTTAAACGCACCGATGGGACCTGAGCCGCCATACGTGCGCGTCCATGTCGGCGATTGGGCTCACGCAAGCCTCATGATCCCGTGAAAAAGCGGCTTCCATGGCAATGAAGTTAGCGACGATGACGAGCTATACTTCGAGGTCAAGCAACTTATGGTTTAAGAAATATACTAAAACGGCCTTAAATGACGATTTTGTGCTTGAAGATAAACCGTTGTGGTTTATCCTTTACACTGAAAACGGAAATAAAGGCCGCTTTTGTGCGTGAAAATAAACCAGCTGTTGCACAAGATCCCGTATGGCGCCGTCGTGACGACCGCCTGGCTGGCGTCACACGGCGTCAGCTCGGATCAGGCGCGTAAGCTGGCCAGCAGTGGCTGGCTGCAACGCGTGGGGTATGGCGCCTACTGCCAAGCGGGGGAGCCTCTTACCTGGGAGAGCGCTGTTTTCGCCCTACAGGCGAGCGACGACACGGGCTTACCACCGCTTTGGCCGGGTGGTCAGACGGCCCTGGCACTGCATGGCTTTGCCCACTATCTGCCCATGGGGGAGAGCACGACACACCTGTATGGCAATGAGGCCGTTCGGCTGCCCCGGTGGTTGAGTGATGCCGAGTGGGCAGGGCGGATGGTGCTCCACTCCGAAAAGGGCCTGCCAGTGCAGCTTCCCGGTAGTTTCATGGACTACGCGCCGGATGGCAGGGCCTTCAGCTTGCAGGTATCGACCCCCGAGCGAGCGGTCCTGGAGTGGATCGCCGTGACGCCGAATGAGCTGCTGTTCGGCAGTGAGCTGGTGGACACCTTCGGTGGGCTCAATACGCTGCGTCCGCGCCGGCTGCAGGCATTGTTGGAGGGATGCCGTTCGGTGAGAACCAAGCGGGTCTTCCTGGTGCTGGCTCGCCAAGCTGGGCATGCCTGGTACGGTCGCCTGGAACCACGTCGACTGGACCTCGGCAAAGGTAAGCGGCAGCTCTGCCAGGGCGGCAAGCTGGACAGGGAATATCACGTGACGGTGCCGGAGGCGTTCCTGCATGCCGATTGAAGCTCGCTACCACGAACAGGTCAGACGGTTGATCTCGCTGCTGCCATTCCTCAATGACGAGCCGTGCTTCGCTCTGAAGGGCGGTACGGTTATCAATCCCTTCGTAATGAGTGGGGTTGCCTCCGATTTGTCTTCGGTGTCGCTGCCATGCCACAGGGCAGCAGTGCACAGGCTTGCTAGCATGAGGCTCATTCTTCACTGGAGAGCCATCATGCGTGTACTGACAACAGGTCTACTGGCTGGCCTGCTGACTTGCTACCTTACACGTCTCCTCTTTGACCACAGGCTACTCGCAGCTTCTCGAATGCCTCTCTCCCTCGTGCGCCAGGGATCACTACCTCGATGCAGGGGCGATCAAAGTCATTCGTGGATATGATGATCCTGTGGTGTCGCGTGTTTCTGGACTCACTAGACTCGATGCTGATGTTGGCCACAGCACTGTATGGCAGCACGACACCGGTGGCGGCGTTGCCGGCAAAGATTCTCCGGGCGTCTTGATCAATGCCGATCGCGGAGTTGCCGTGCTGGGCACAGTAATCGAGATCCATCCCTTGTTTGGCGATATGCTTTCGAAGTTTTGTTCGTTCTCTGCGAACGATGATTGCCACATAGGTGATGACAACCGTCAGGCCGGCGCCTCCTCCCATGAGTATTCCCGCGCCCCCGCCGATCAGGGATGCCATGACAGCGAAAGCGAGAAACGCCAGAAACGGCATGATGAACAGTATCTGAAAAACGATCCATAAAGCTTGCATACGATAGAGTGACGTCCTGTCTGTCTGAGCTATCTGGAGCGTTCCCGCCCAGGGGGACATAATGGCAATAGCCTTGCAGTGTGAGTGTGACATCGTAGTCCATGATGTGCTGCCTCGAGAGGAGGCAGGCCTTGCAGTCGATCATGTCGGTTTGCTTGGCGCCGGGCGCAGGAAAACGCCGCGCGCCACACGCTCCAGCCAGCCGCGGTCCACATATTGGCGCGCGAGGAAGCGGCTGACCTCATGGCGTTCCAGCCAACCTGAAGCGACCATGAAACCAGGAGGAACGGCTTCCAGGATACGCTTTAGCTTCCCTTCTTCATGTGTACTCATCGGGCACTTATTATCATGTTTTCAAAGAATTGACTATATGGTTCTTTGTTTATCAAGGTTTCTGTGCATCTTAAGGGTACAAACTTACCACAAAGCAAAGCCAGGAAGAGTCTGTCAGCCAACTACGCGATGGCGCCCTTGCTTCGTCAACCTTCGGGTCACATATGGATATTCTCGATAAACGGGCATTTTACCTTCATGAGGTCTGCAATTGCGGCGGGATTCGTGCTGCTTCAGAGCACCTCCATATCAACCCTTCGGTGATCAGCCGTCAGGTGCGTAGCCTGGAGCGTGAGCTCGGCATGGCGCTGCTGGAAAAGCAGGGGCGTCACGTCGTCCCTACCGAAGCAGGAAAGCTGGTGGAGGACAGTTTTCTGGCTCAGCGACGGCTGAATTCGGAGTTGAGCGACACATTGTCGCGACTCAATAACCTGCAACTGGGTAAGGTCGTGGTGTCGGTTGGAGATGGCTTCGTTGATAGTTTTATCCATGACGTCATGCAGAAGGTCGCCGAACAGTATCCAGATGTTCTGATCGACATCCGTACCGGCATCTACTATCCACAAGAGCCCCATGAGATGGTAGCCAACGATGAGGTCGACATCGCTGTCACCTATGGGCCGGTATCGGACCCGCGCCTGGTAGTGCATTCCTTTGAACGTGGTCCGCTGTGTGCGCTGGTCGCACCGGGACATCCGTTGGCTCACGCCCAGAGTGTCAGTATTGCCGAGTTGGCCCGCCACAAATTGATTTTCTTGCCGGACGTGTCGGGTACTCAGCGCTTTGTGAACGACGTTTTCCGTGCCGGGGGACAGTTGGTGACACCTGCATATCGTTGCAACCTGCATTCGACCTCGCGGCGCATGGCCTGTGCAGGCATCGGGGTGGCGTTCATGACGGCGGCGGCGGCCGGGAAGGAGGTGGCGGCGGGGGAGCTCGAGGCTATTCCTATCGCCCATCCCATGGCCGAGTCAAGCCAGGGAAACCTGGTGCGCAGGGCCGGCAGGCGGTTGTCCCCGGCTGCCGGCTATTTGTGGAAGGTAATGCTATCGATGCAGTGATCAGCTGGCCATCATGTAGATACCAGGGCCGATCGGCCAGCCCATGCTGAGCCAGAACATCAGGAAGGCGCTCCAGGCCAGCAGGAAGGTAACAGCCATGGGCAGCATGGTGGCGATTAGTGTTCCCAGCCCCATGTCCGGCTTGTAACGCTGCATGTACACCAGTGCGACGGAGAAGTACGGGCTCATGGGCGAGATGATGTTGGTGCTCGAGTCGCCGATGCGGAACATGGCGAGCACGAAGGCCGGGTCGAAGTCGATCATCATGAGCATGGGGACGAACACCGGGGCCATGAGCGCCCATTGTGCCGAGCCGCTGGTCATGAAGACGTTGAGCACCGTGCTCATGAGGATGAAGGCGAATACCAGAGGGAGTCCGGTGAAGCCGGTGCTCTGCAGAATGTTCGAGCCTTCGATGGCGATGAACTGCCCGAGCTCGGACCATTTGAAGTAGGCAATGAACTGCGAGATGGCAAAGAAGAGCACCAGCGTCGGTGCCAGCTCGCTGGCGGCCTCCGACATGCGCTGGGGGACATCTTTGCTGTTCTTGATCTTGCCAGTGGTGATTCCGTAGACCAGGCCGATCACCACAAAATAGCCGAACATCAGCGGTACCAGCGAGCGCAGGAAGGGAGACGGAATCAGGCCACCATCCTCGTTGCGCAGTGGCGAGGCTTCCGGCAGCACCGTCAGCAGGATCAGGGCGAGATAGGCCAGGGTGGTCAGACCCACACGTTTGAGTCCGCGTTTTTCGTCAGTGGTGAGCTCGTGGTGGTCGACGGTGGTGGTGAAGTCCTTGCCCAGGGGCAGAGTACGCTGCAGACGAGGTTCTACCACCTTGTCGATCACCAGGGTACCAGCGGTGGCCAGTACGAACACCGAGCAGGCGACGAAGTAGTAGTTGTCCACTGGCGAGATATAGGCATCGGGATCGACCAGACGCGCCGCATCGGTGGTGATGCCGGCAAACAGCGCATCGCCTACTGTGATGAACAGGCTGGCGTTGAAGCCGGCGCCTGCCGCTGCATAGGCCGCTGCGGCTCCGGCAATGGGGTGGCGGCCTACCGAGTAGTAGACCATGGCCGCCAGTGGAATCAGGATCAGATAGTTTGCATCGGAGGCGATACTGCCGCAGATGCCCGCCAGGAAGACGCAGAAGGTCAGCAGTGAAGAGGGCGCTTTAGCCACACTGACTTGCATCAGTGTTGACATCAGCCCCACCTTGTCGGCGAGGCCGATGCCGAACATGACGACCAGGATGAGCCCCAGGGGAGGGAAGTTGACAAAGTTGCTGACCACACTGGTCAGCATGAACTCCAGCCCCTCCGGAGAGATAAGGCTGCGGACATGGACCTCGGCTTCGGTCTGCGGGTTGACTGCCGAAACGCCTAAAAAGGCCAATAGTGCGGAAAGGACTATTACCACGGCGGCCAGGATAGAGAAAAGAATGAAAGGGTGAGGCAGTTTATTGCCCACGCGTTCGATAGAACTGAGTACGGCTTGCATGATGATTGACCTTGTTGTGTATCACGTGGTGAGTGGAGTCAGGCAGCGTCAATCGGCATTACCTATCACTCGGTTTGTTATTTCCCGTGGATTGTGATCCCAGTTATTCAGGCTTCATGAGGCCTTTGGCCAGGGCAACGAAAACGCCTCCTGCGATCGGCAGGATGTGGTCGTTGAAGTCGTAGTGCTCGTTGTGCAGATAGGCGCTGTCGCCGTTGCCAACGAAGAAGAAACATCCCGGGACTTCCTGCAGGTAGAAGGCGAAATCCTCCGCCCCCATGGTCGGCATGTAGTCCAACTGCTGAATGTCATTGCTCACTTCGCATGTACGGGAAAGCTCCAGTACCCGTTCTGCCCAGAATATGTCGTTGACCAACGGGGGAATCTGGTGCTCATGCTCCAGGCGGAAAGTGGCTCCATGGGCGGCGCAGACACCGTTGACAAGCGCCTCCAGCTTTCCGACCAAGGCATCACGCGAGGAGGGACGATCACTACGGATATTGACCACGAGTTCTGCATCACCGGGTATGACGTTGGCCGCGTCACCGGCATGGAAAGCCGCCACAGTGATTACCCCTGCTTCGAGAGGAGACTTGTGTCGTCCAACTAGCCCTTGCAGCTGCTGGACGATACTGGCGCCGACGTAGATGGGATCGACGGCGAGGTGGGGCATGGCGGCGTGGCCGGAACGCCCGCTGATCTTGAGCCGGAAGGTATCGTTGCCACCCATGGCAGGGCCGGGTTTGACGAACACTTGGCCGGCGGGAAAGCCGGGGCGGTTGTGGTAGCCAAAGATGGCGGAAACGCGGGGGTTGTCCAGCACACCTTCTTCGATCATTCGTGCGGCGCCGTTGCCGCCTTCTTCCGCTGGCTGGAAGATCAGCTTCAGATGCCCGCTGAGCGAATCTCGCTGGGCCATGATCGTTTCTGCTGCCAATAACAACGCAGCAGTGTGGCCATCATGGCCACAGGCGTGCATCAATCCGGCATTGCGAGATTCGTGGGCAAAAGTATTGGCTTCATGGATCGGCAAGGCGTCCATATCGGCACGAAAGGCGATGACGGGACCTTCACGTCCCGTGTCGAGTTCACCCATGACGCCCGTTTGAGCGATATTTTTCGTCACCTTGTAGCCCAACTTCTGCAGGTGTTCAGCAACGATATCGGCGGTTCGAGTTTCCTCGAACTTGAGCTCGGGGTGACGATGCAGATCCCGTCGTAGCTCGGTGATGGTTTCCAGCTGTCGATCGTTGAACATCATTGTTCCTTGTTGATTCATCAAACACGTTGCTAGTCCGCTAACAGTAGGTGAATGATCGAGGACGAAAGAGGCGGGCAATAGTCATCTTTGTTGCCTTGAAGGCAACAGTCCTTTGAAGAGCCGGTGTCGGCGGGGTGCCGGGAATGGCTATGGGGTCCTGGGCAAGGAGCTTTGGCCGCATGCTCGCTTTCGCGGCGAGGTCAGCTGAAGCAGTGCTGACAGCGTATCCGGGCGAGTATTGCCAGACTTCCAGGCATCATGACGAGCTTGTGAAAACTCATATGGTGTGAGGGTAGCTTGTTTTTAATAAAGGTAGGTGTCGGTTACGGGGTGAAGATTTCAGGGGGAGGCTATAAGTCTACCTGGGATAGGGTAATGGTGGTTGTATATTAGTAGTTTGTTAACTAATTCTTTATTATTTTTATGTCTATGATTTTTTTATATTTTGTCTATCGCTTTCTCTTTGTTACAAATAAAAACTTTTTTAGTGGGTGAAAAATTAGAGTTTTATGATGATTGGTCTAGGCTGTTGTGTGGAATTGCAATGGATGGAGGGGAGTTCTTATGGCGTTACACGTCTGCTAGTAGGTTGGGTCTGTGTCTTTGGCCGTTATAGCGGCCAGGGCGGAGATCATGTAAATAAAGTGATAACTCTTTCCGAATCGCTATCTCACTCCCGCTGAGTATTGAGGTATAAAAATCTCGGTTTCGTGGGATAGTGAGTATAGATCTTTCATTAAACTCAAGGAAAACTGCATGATGGCTCACTACGATACCGTACTTCATCATTTTCTGAATTATGTCGAACGCTTCCCGGAGAGGGAGGCGGTGATTGATACAACGACTCGGCTCACTTACAGCGAACTGGATAGGCGCAGCAGTGCCGTGGCCGCTTTTCTGCGTGCGCAGGGGGTAGGCAAGGGAGATCTGGTCCCCCTGCTGTGTGACCGTACCCACCGTTACGTGGTAGCCATTCTGGGCGTCATGAAAAGTGGCGCTGCCTATATCCCGGTGGACGTTCGTTATCCGTCGGAGCGGCAACGGCGTATCTTGACACAAAGCGGTGCATCCTTTGCGCTGGCGGCCTGTGCTGATCCCCCCGCTGATGCTCCCTTCCGGTTGCACTCCCTCGATGATGTGCCGGATAGTGATGATGCCCCGGCCTCCTTGCCGTCTTCCCAGGACCTGGCCTACGTCATCTTCACCTCGGGAACCACCGGCAACCCCAAGGGCGTCATGGTAGAACACCATGCCTTTGAGCGGGTGGTGTCCTCGCACAACGACAACTTGGAAGTGGCGCCAGGAAGCCGCTCTACACTGATGGCTGGCACCGGGTTCGATGTTGCTCAGCTGGAAATTGCGTCGATGTTGATGGCGGGGGGCACGTTGATCCTGCCTGACGAGGAAACGCGGCTGGACCCCGATCGGCTGCTGGCGTTTTTCGCCCGCCAAGGTCTCACCCATGCTTTTGTGCCCACGGCTCTGGTTCCGGGCATTACGGCGCTTGCTCAGCCGCCGGAACTGGCGTTGACCCATCTCTTCACCGCCGGGGAAAAGCTGATTCCGCCAGCCACCGAGCATCTGCCGTACGAGCTGGTGGATTGCTATGGACCGGCCGAGGCCACGATTTTTGCCACGCGTCACCGCGTTCCCGGTATCGAGGTGGACGAGCGGCCCTCCATCGGCCACCCCATGGCCGGTAGCGAGATCTTCTTGCTGGATGAACGACTGGCGCAGGTGCCTGATGGAGAGACGGGGGAAATTTTCATTGGCGGTGACAACCTGGCTCGGGGGTATCTGCACAACGAGCCGCTGACACGGGAAAAATTTATCATTCACCCTCAATGGCGACAGCGTCTGTATCGAACGGGCGACTTGGCGCGATGGCTTCCGGACGGTCGTCTCCAGTTCCTGGGACGCCTGGACGATCAGGTGAAGATTCGAGGCAATCGAGTGGAGCTGGCCGAGGTGGAAGAAGCGCTCCATGCCCAGGCTGGGGTGAGCGAGGCGGTGGTACTGGTTTCCGAAGCGGAGACTGATGGTGAAGAATTGAATCTTCTGGCCTTTATCGTGCCCGATCAGCATCAGCCCTCGACGGAGACCGAAGTGCGGCGGGAGATGCTGAAAACCCTGCCGGACTACATGGCACCGTCGGCCATCTTGCGCCTCGACTCCCTGCCGCTCAACGCCAATGGTAAAACGGACAAGCAGGCGTTGCTGCAGATGTACCGGCGGCTGACAGGCAGCACTGGCCATGATGTTCGGGAGCATGCATCGGAAGCGGTGTATATCAGCCAGATGGAACGCGACATTGCGGATGCCTGGGCAAGCGTTCTCGGACATCGTCGCTTCGACCGCACCGATCGCTTTTTCGACGTCGGTGGCCATTCATTGCTGGCCGCCCGCCTGATGCAGGATGTGCGCGAACGGTTATCCATTCAGGTCTGGATTCGCGACCTTTTCGAGCATGATACCGTTGCGTCATTGGCCTCGCTGCTGGAAGAGCGTCGTCGTGACGATCAGCCACGGCCCCTGCTGGACCGCGAGCGTATCCACCCGCTTCGTGAAGATGCCCGTCTGCCCGATGACCTTGAGTTCCAGCCTTGGCAGGCGACGGACTCCCTGGCGCGGCCGCGCCACATCCTGCTTACTGGCGTCACTGGCTTCGTCGGCGCCCACTTGCTGGTCGATTTGCTGGCGACCACCGACGCTTGCCTCCACTGCCCGGTACGGGCCCGGTCTGGATCGGATCCTTGGCGACGCCTGGATGACACCTTGGCCCGTTACGGCATGACGCTTTCCGATGCGGACCGGGAACGCATCGAGGTGTATCGAGCCGATTTGTCGGACCCGCGTCTCGGGCTGACGACGATGCATTATGACGAGCTCGCTGAGACCGTAGACGTCATTTATCACTCTGCCAGTGCGGTCAATTTCATCCAGCCCTATTCATACATGAAACGTGACAACGTCCAGGGGCTGATGGAGTTGTTACGCTTTGCGGCCGCCAAGCGCACCAAGCCATTGGTGCTGTTGTCCACCATCTCCGTTTACAGCTGGGGGCATCTGCATACCCACAAGCGCGTGATGCACGAAGACGATGATATCGACCAGAACCTGGATGCGGTGATCACGGACATCGGCTATGTCCGAAGCAAATGGGTCATGGAGAAAATCGCTGATCAGGCGGCTCAGCGCGGCCTGCCGCTGATGACTTTCCGTCTGGGCTATGCCACCTACCATAGTACCCGCGGGGTGTGTGCGGACTATCAGTGGTGGGGCCGTCTGGTACAAACCTGCGTGGAACATAAGAGTATCCCGGATCTGGAAGCTCTGCGTGAGGGGCTTACCAGCGTCGACTACATGACAGCCGCGATCGCACATATCTCTCGCAACCCGGAAGGCTTGAATCACAAGTTCAACTTAATTCACGAGGGCGACAACAATCTGACGTTCAAGGAGTTCTTCAGTCGGCTGGAGGAGCAATTTGGTTTCCGCTTCAAGGTGTTGCCCTATGCACAATGGAAGGCTCAGTGGGAGCATGACCCCAAGGCTCCCCTTTATCCTCTGTTGAGCCTCTTCACCGATACCATGTATGACGACAAGTCCACGGTAGAGCTTTACCAGAACACCTACCTTTGGGATTGTCGAAATACCAAGAACTTCCTCAGCGGCAGTGGTATCGAGGAGCCGGTATTTTCCCATGAAGAACTGACGAGTTACCTGTCGTACCTGGATGTACCGATTCCCCAGGGCACATCGCATACCGTCTAGCCGTGACAGGGTGTCCATGGTCGAGTTGCATGCGCTTTTCGGTCACCGCTGCTTGCGGCTTGCATGAGCGAGGGGCGGATGGTGATGTCGCACCACCTTGGCCATGGACGCCTCCCCGGATCCGGTTATGAAACTTGTCTGAGCGCCCGCTTCAGGTGGGCCTTTTCAGCACGCATAACGATAGGCACATACTCGACCCGGTCCATTGCTGGACGGGCAGTATGGTGCCTTTGGCAAAGGGAGGTACCGTGTGAGTAAAGCACAAACCATCAGGCGTGACTTTTAGCGTATCGAAATCGATAAACGTTTGGCTAAGCGGGTGCTGTGCCTTGTAGGCGGCTTCCTTCATTGAAAAGATCTGCAAGGCTGCCAGGTCCGGAGGACTATCAATACAAGCGAGTTCCTCGGGGTCGGTAATGTAGGAGGGAAGCTTGCTTTCAAGGGGTGCCAGGTTTTCGACATCGATGCCGATGGCCTGCACATGCTGTGACAGGGCAGCGACCCCGATGCAGACATCGGCCGTATGGGAAAGGCTACCGATGGTTCCTGCCGGCCAGATCGGTGCACGGTTTTGATCCATCGGGATCGCCCCGTGAGGAAAACCGAGCTTTTCCAATGCAGCGCGTGCGGCGGAGCGACCCGCCGCGAATTCCAGCCGCCGTCTTGTGTTCGCACCAACGATGGCGGCTTCTTCGGTCGGGTAAAGCAAGAGATGTTTTTCTTTAGGGTCGCGGGTGGCATGGACCACATCTTCCGGCCAGTCCCCCCGGCTTCCTGCAATCAAGCGGTCAAGTGATTCTACGTCCATGTAGAGCTTCCTTCTTCTGCTTTAGCCTCGGTACGTTGATCCTGCTTGATATGGATGGGATGAGGAAAGGCTGGATGACTCTTGATGGCGTGTCGTGAGACAGCGGGGCGTTCCCCTTGTGCGACTTGCCGTTGTGTTATGGCCGGCTAGCGCCGTTGCCAGCGCAATGAGTGAGAAAGCGATGAAGCAGAAGGTATATCCGCGGCTGCTGATCAGATAGCCGGCCAACGGCGAGCCGATGATCTGACCGACGGCGATCATTAGAAAAGGCAGCCCCAGCCCGATGGCGGGTCGGTCCGCATAGAGCCGAATGCCCCAGACGAGGTAGACCCCGGTCAGCATGATGTAGGCAGCGCCAAAGAGGGCGGCCGAGAGAAACACCGTGGTTAGGCTCGAGGGACCCAGTACCAGCAGGCCGAGCGAGAGCGCCATGGCGACCAGTGTGTAACGGTGAACGGTATTGAGGCCGAGGCGGGCGATAAGATCTCCCGCCAAGCCACCGACCAAGCCCGCGATGCCGATCAGTATCCATGCCAGATTGGCTGTTGCCTGGTCGAAGTGGCCCAACGTCAGGATCACATCGCTCGAGAAGGTCCAGAAGGCGGCGCTGGCCGTGCCCATCCCGGTGGCTGCCAGGACGAGCGTCAGCACACGCGGGCGCCAGAGCCCGCCGGGGCGGCCATCGCAGTGGCTGGTAGAAGCCGACACATCGGCAGCGTTCGACCGCGGCATGCTGACCAGCAGAAGCAACGCATTGAGCAGTGCAGTGATGGCAAAGGCGGCGTAGGCGATTCGCCACTGGCCCGTGGCGAGGAAGGCCACCGGTCCGGAGACGGCAACGCCAAGGCTGGTACCGGCGTTGATGACGGTATTGGCACGTCCTTGTCGAGGCGCCGCAACCGAACGGGAAACCGCCTGCGCCAAGGGTGGCGATGCCAGGCCGGTACTCGTCCCCGCGAGCAGAATGGCACCGGCCAACCACACCGCGTGGCTGCTGACGGAGACGGCCGCCATGCCGGCTGCCGCGACCAGGGCGGCGGCAACCGCGGTTTGGCGCGGTCCGAAACGCTCTACCAGCATCGCGCTGAGCACGATGGCGATACAGTAGCCGACATAGGCGCCGCTGCCGATGATACCGGCCATGGTCGCACTCAACCCGACATCGTCGCGCATGCTGGGCAGGAACAGGCCATAGGCGAAACGTGCCAACCCATAACTGGTCCCGATCAGCATGGTGCCGGCGATGATCAAGTGACGTTCGGTGAGGTTCATGAGGCGTTCTCCATCCAGATGTCCGTCATCTCAGCTCGTCGGTGGCTATCTCTCGGGGTGGCCAGCGTGCACGTGGCGAGTTCGCGTCTTTTGCCGCGATTCATCATGAGGATTCTCCTCTCCGCTGATGACCTGACGCCTATCTCGGTCAATCAGCATGTAAAATGATCGTTTTCCGCATGGGCGTGACGAATCTACCGGCGCGAGCGTCGGCTAACGTGGCAATTCGTCTACACCGTGTGTACCTAGTGTGACTAAGCCTTGCGTTCGACTGTCATCAGGTACCGTGCTGCGCGGCGTGCGCTGGCGACCCCTGCCGTCCCGCGATAGATGGCGGTGTGAGTCGCGCCTTCGAACAGAATCACAATCTCCTCCGCAAGCTCGTCATCGCGGTAGCCGATCTCTGCCGCGACGATCTCGTTGACGCGCTCGCGCAGGCGACGCTTGTGTTCCATGATCGTTGCCGCGATCTCGGGAATGTCTCCACCGGTTTCCCCCCAGGCCCGCAAGAACAGGCAGCCTCGCGAGCCTTCCTGTACCAACCATGTCTCCAGCGATACGAAGAGCTCGTCCACGCTGTCGACGTCCATCTGACGGAGAAAGCGGCGGCCCCGCTCGTTCAGGACCGCAGCCATCAAGCCGTGCTTGCTGCCGGTGTGCTTGTAAAGGGTACGGCTCGATATGCCCGCGCCCTTCGTCAGCCGGTCCATGCCGGTAGCGGTGAAGCCGTGGCGATCGAAAAGCTGCTCGGCAGTCGAAATAAGTCGGGTTCGAATATCCATGGCTTCAGTGTAAAGCGATCATTTTACATAGGCAAGTTTCGAACATGATATCGCGCTCTGCCGACAGCTTGCCCTGTGCAGGAAACCCTGTGCCACCCGTTCCCTGGGTGGCAGCAGCAAGCGAGTACTCAATCTGCTGCATCCCTATGTCAACGCCAGATACCGGTGGCTTTCCTGCCGGTCGTCGTTGAGCTTGAAGCTGCCGACCAGTTCCGCCAGACGGTCGGCCTGTTCGCGCAGCTGTTCGGCGGCGGAGGTGGACTCTTCCGCCAGGGCGGCGTTCTGCTGGGTCATGCGATCGAGCTCGGCGACGGCGATGTTGACCTGGCCGATGCCGCCGCTCTGTTCGGTGGTGGCGTGGCTGATCTCCCCGAGCATGCCGGCGACGCGGTTCACCACCTCGACGAGTTCGTGCATGGCGCTGCCGGCGTCGCGCACCAGCCGGGTGCCGCCCTCGACCTTCTCGCCGGAGGCCTCGATCAGGCCGCGAATGTCCCGCGAGGCCTCGGCGCTGCGGGTGGCGAGCTGGCGCACCTCATTGGCCACCACGGCGAAGCCCTTGCCGCTCTCGCCGGCGCGGGCCGCTTCCACCGAGGCGTTGAGCGCCAATAGGTTGGTCTGAAAGGCGATGTCGTCCATGACCTTGATGATGTTGCCGATGCGCTCGGAGGCCTGCTGGATGTCGCCCATGGTGGTGACCACGTCGGTGACGGTGTCGCCGGTGCCCTGGGCCAGCCTGGCCGCGGACTGCGAGAGGTTGTTGGCCTCGAGGGAGGACGCCGAGGTGTTTTCCACCGTGCCGGTGATCTGTTCCATGGAGGCCGAGGTCTGCTGCAGGCTGGAGGCCGCCTGATCGGTGCGCCGCGACATGTCCTGGCCGCCGCTGGCGATCTCCTGGGCGGCGTGGCGAACGGCGTCGCTGCTGCGCCTGACCTGGGCGAGCACGTCGTGCATCTTGTCGGCGAAGGCGTTGAACTGGATGGCGAGTTCGCTGGCCTCGTCCTTGCCCTGGACGGGCAGCCGCAGGGTCAGGTCGCCATCGCCGTCGGCGATCTCGCCCATGGCCTCGGCGGTGCGCCGAATCGGACGGAACAGCGCGCGCAGCAGCAGCGCCAGCACTACCAGGCTCGCCAGCAGGATCGCGGCCACCAGCAGCATGACCAGCAGCACCGCGCGGTTGAGGTCGGCGAACAGTTCGCTGCGTGGAATCCGCGCGAAGGCGATCCATTCGGTGCCGGGCACCTCGATGGCGGCGACCAGCTGCTCGGCGCCGTCCTGGTCGGTGAGGGTGGCGTAGCGATAGCCGTCGCCCGCCAGCAGGTCGTCGGCCCGGGTCTCCCAGCCGGGCAGCTCGGCGATCGGCTGGCCGGCCATGGCGGCGCCCTCGGGGTGCACGCTGATGGTGCCGTCCTGGCTTGCCAGGAACACCGAGCCGGTGTCGCCGAGCTGGTAGGTGCTGATCGTCTCCGCCATGGCGTCCAGGGTATAGCCGACCCCGGCGACGCCCACGCGCTCGCCGTCGATCTCGACCACGTGGTTGATGAAGACCTTCAGCTCGCCGCCCTCGGAATCGACGTCCAGGGTGTACTCGGGCGCGTTAGCGTCGTCGACCACGTCGTAGAACCAGGCGTCTTCTTCGCGGTCCAGCGTGCGCTCGACGCCTGCCCCCGTGTAGTAGTGGCCGCTGAGGGCCGAGACGAAGAACACGGTATTGGCCCCGGTGCGCTGCTGCAGCTGGTCGAGGTAGGTCACGGCGCGCTCGCTGTCGGCTTGTGTCTCTCCCCGGCGAATCCAGTCCTGCAGGTAGCCGTTGTTGGCCAGGTCCTGGGCGGTGGTGATCGGCCCGGTCAGGGTGGCCGTGATGTCGTTGCTGATGCTCTCGAGCGTGGTCGGCAGTTCGGCGCCGGTGACCCGGTCGGTGATCAGCTCGCTGAACAGCCGATACTGGATGGCCGTGGCCCCGCCGACGATCAGGACCATGCAGAGGCTGATGCTGATCATCAGCTTTTGGGCAATGGTGAGATGCTTCACTGTCTTTCCCCCGGCTCGCGCTCCGTTCGGGCGCATGCATTTTTGTTGACTACTTGGTCAACATGTATCGGCGGGGCGGGGAAAATCTGTAGGCGGCAGCGGATAATTCGTGTCGACCAGGCCCGAGTGTGGGCCTGGCGTCAACGCATTCCCGCCAGGATCACCACCATGCCATAGGCTGCCACGCCGGCGGCGACGGGCCAGCCGAGCGAGCGTTTGCGGTACCAGACGAGCAGGGTAATGGCGACGCCGATGGCCGTGGCGAGCCAGGCCGTGGCACCGGGATGGCGGGGCACCAGCGAGACGCCGAGCAGGGCGGCGATCATCAATGGACCCAAGATGCCAAGCCACTGGGGCATGGCGTCCATATCGTCGTCACCGAAGCGCCGCAGGCGCCGTCGCATCCAGAGCAGCGGCAGTACGCGTATCAGGTAGGTGCCGAGGGCGGAGGCCAGTACGGCCAGCCAGAGGGCGTTACTCATGGGCGCCTCCCGTGTGTCGCGAGTCGAACTTCACCAGGTAGAAGCAGAGGGCGCCACACAGGGCGGCCAGCGGAATGCCGAGGTTGGTGAGGCCGGCCAGGGTGCAGACCATGGCCGTGGCGATGGTGAGGCACAGGGCCAGCGACCAGCGCCGCGAGGTGAAGCGGGGCATGACCAGCACGAGGAACAAGGCCGGCAGCGCGAATGGCATGACCTCGCCGAGCAGTGGCCACTGTGCCATCAGCCAGTCTCCGGCGATGGCGCCGAGCGCCGTACCGGCGATCCAGCTGGCCCAGGCCAGCATGGCGGCACCGGTGTACCAGCCGAGGCGCTGGTGCTCCGGCAACTGCGGCAGGCGGCTGTGGGCCAGGGCGAAGACCTGGTCGGTCAGGCCGTGCATCAGCCAGGGCCAGTGCCGGCTCGCGGTGAGCCAGGGGGCCAGGTTCGGCGCATAGACCAGGTGGCGCACGTTGATCAGCAGGGTCATGGCGACGACGAGCCACAGCGGTGCGCCGGCGGCGGCCATGCCGATGAACAGGAACTGGGAGGCGCCGGCATAGATCAGCACCGAGATGAGCGTGGCCTCCCAGGTGGTGAAGCCGGCCTGGATGGCGATCAAGCCGAAGGAGATGGCCACCGGGACGTAGCCGCCCAGCAGGGGGATCGCCTCGCGCATCCCGGTCAGCCAGGGTGTGGTGCGCAGCGGATGGGTCCGTGTCGTCATGGTACGGCCTCGGTGTCGGTGTACACGATGGTCATGAGCAGGGTCGCCCAGGTGTCATGTGTGCGGTAGAGATGGGGCTGGTCGGCGTCGAAACTCAGGGTGTCGCCCGCCGAGAGCGCTCGCACCGATGCTTCGGGGCCGGCCTCGAGCTGGCCGCTGACGACGGTGAGCGATTCCCGCGTGCCCGGCGAGTGAGCCTCGGCGTGACGCGTGATGTGCGGTGCGCAGCGCATCCAGTAGGCATCGACGCGGGGGGCGTCCTGGCCCTGGTCGAGCAGGCGGACTTCCACGCCGTCTTCGCCCAAAGGCACCTGGATCGGTGCCACCAGGGTGCCGAAGGGGACGTGCAGCTGTACCGCCAGGCGCCAGATCGTATCCAGCGTCGGGTTGCCGTCGCCCTGTTCGAGGCGCGACAGGTTCGATTTGGCGATGCCGGCGGCGGTGGCCAGTTGCGATAGCGACCAGCCCCGGGCGCGCCGCAGCGTCTGCAGATGATGCCCCAGGGTGCTGAGTGAGAGCCTGTCCATGTCGCTCATGACGTCTTCTCGTATCGTTCGTTATATCGAACGTTCTATATAACGAACAGTGGTCTGTCAATGATGCGGTATCTCGCGTGCCGCTTTCTTCTGCGCGAGGAGGTCGCATAATGGAGAGCGGCTGAATCGTCATGCTCGGGGTGGAGGCCGATGCTGCCCCGAGTCTGTCTTCTCTCAACGTGATGGAGCCACCATGAGTTATCTGCCCTCGGAACATCGCTATGAGCGCATGTCGTACCATCGCTGCGGACGCAGTGGCCTGAAGCTGCCGGCCATATCGCTTGGCCTGTGGCAGAATTTCGGCGAGAACGCCAATCCCGACAATGCCCGGGCGATCTGCCGCACCGCCTTCGATCACGGCATCACTCATTTCGATCTGGCCAACAACTACGGGCCGCCGCCGGGCAGTGCCGAGGAACTGTTTGGTCGTATCCTCAAGCGGGATTTCGCCGGCTATCGTGATGAGCTGGTGATCTCGACCAAGGCGGGCTATCGGATGCACCCCGGGCCCTACGGCGAGTGGGGGAGTCGCAAGTACTTGCTCACAAGCCTCGATCGGAGCCTCGAACGGCTGGGCATCGACTGCGTCGACATCTTCTACTCGCACCGTTTCGACCCGGAGACGCCGCTCGAGGAGACCATGATGGCCCTCGACCAGGCGGTGCGTCAGGGCAAGGCGCTGTATGCGGGCATTTCTTCCTACAACGCCCAACGTACCCGCGAGGCCATCGAGATCCTGGACGCCCTGGGCACCCCCTGCCTGATCCACCAGCCCAGCTATTCGATGCTCAATCGCTGGGTCGAGGACGACGGCCTGCTGGATACCCTCGATGAACTCGGTACCGGCTCGATCGTCTTTTCCCCGCTGGCCCAAGGGCTGCTGACCGACAAGTACCTGGCGGGCGTGCCCGACGACAGCCGGGCCTCGCGGGGCGCGACCCTCAAGGATTCGCACCTGTCCGAGGAGAACCTGGCGCATGTGCGGGCCCTGAACGAAATCGCCCGGCAACGCGGCCAGAGCCTGGCACAGATGGCCATTGCCTGGGTGCTGAGGGGCGGTCGGGTGACCTCGGCGCTGATCGGTGCCAGCCGTCCGGAGCAGGTCGTCGACTGCCTGGGCGCCCTGGAGCGGCGGGACTTCACCAAGGAGGAGCTGCGCGAGATCGATCGCCACGCCGTGGAAGGCGGTATCAATCTGTGGGCCGCCTCGGCGGAGCGCTGATCAAGCGAAAAACGCGGGAGGGATGCCATGGCCCGAGCGCGCGGGCCATGGCAGTGCGTGTGCTCAGTCGCCGTCGAGATCGGCGTCCTTGGCGCGGCAGGCCGCCGCGGTGAACAGCACATCGGTGGAGGAGTTGAGGGCCGTCTCGGTGGAGTCCTGCACCACGCTGATCACGAAGCCGATCGCCACCACCTGCATGGCCACGTCGGTGGAGATGCCGAACAGGCTCGCGGCCATGGGAATCAGCAGCAACGAGCCGCCGGCCACTCCGGAGACCCCGCAGGCCGCCAGGGCGGAGACGATGCACAGCAGCAGCGCAGTCAAAAAGTCGACGCCGATGCCCAGGGTATGAGCGGCGGAGAGCGTGATCACCGTGATGGTGATGGCGGCGCCGCACATGTTGATGGTCGCGCCCAGCGGGATCGAGATGGAGTAGGTGTCGGCGTGCAGCTTGAGGCGTCGGCACAGCTCCAGGTTGATCGGGATGTTGGCCGCCGAGCTGCGCGTGAAGAAGGCGGTGATGGCACTGCCGCGCAGGCAGGCGAAGACCAGCGGGTAGGGGTTGCGGCCGGTCTTCCAGAAGACGATCAACGGATTGGTGACCAGGGCGACGAACAGCATGCAGCCGATGATTACCAGCAGCAGGTGGGCGTAGTCGAGCAGGGCACCCATGCCGGCCTCGGCCAGAGTACCGGCGACCAGCCCGAAGATGCCCAGCGGGGCGAAGCGAATCACGACCTTGACGATCCGCGACACGGCATCGGAGAGGTCGCCCATCAGGGTCCGCGTGGTGTCGCTGGCATGGCGCAGCATGACGCCAAGGCCGATGGCCCAGGCCAGGATGGCGATGAAGTTGGCCTCCATCAGCGCACTGACCGGGTTGGCGACCGCGTTCATCAGCAGGTTCCGGAGAATCTCCACGACGCCTCCCGGCGGATTGCCGCTGACCTCGGGGGCGTCCAGAGCCAGTGTCGTGGGGAAGGCAAAGCTTGCCACCACGGCGACCAGGGCGGCCACCAGGGTGCCGACCAGATAGAGCACCAGCACCGAACGGATATGGGTCGGCTGGCCTCGCTGGTGGCCGGCGATGGCGGCCGCCACCAGGATGAATACCAGGATCGGGGCGACTGCCTTCAGCGCAGAAATGAACAGCTGGCCAAGCAGCGAGACCGACTGGGCTGTTTCCGGTGACAGGGTAGCGAGCAGGATGCCGCAGACGATGCCGATGGCGATCTGGGGAATCAGACCCAGTCGCCGTATGGGGCGGCTCAGGGCATTGACGGTTGCGATCATGAAAGGTCTCTCGGGCACTTCGGGCTGGGTTGAATGGGCAGAAATCACGATGGCGGGCGGGCCGGGTCGGCACGGGCGCGACATTGGCGGGGTGACCCGTGATACGCGCCGTACCGGAGCCGATGATCGGCACTTCTGCAAAGTGCGCGGGAGTCTAACATTCTCTGTAATGGCAGGTGGTGCGACTTTCGTTTGTCATGACGACAGAAAAAAACGCTGCCTTTTCATTATTTGAAAGATCGTCCGCTAGGGGCGCCGGGTGTGGCGATGGGAGGTGCCGCGCTGCTGGCGCTGGCCCAGGTACCCGTGATGGCGGCCTTTGCGATGCTCACCTTGCTGGCGGTTACCACACTCGCCTCGGCGGCACTGATGCGTGATCGCTCACGACGCCACTGACCCTCGGCGCTCGTGGGACATGGTGCGACAAGGCACCGCGTCAGATTGCGCCCCTCGCTCTCGCTGGCTGCGCTATCATGTCGCGTCGTCCCATCCCGCTTTCATGTGTATCGCCCATGTTGCATCGCTTCCAGCACCATCGCTCTTGCCGGGCTGCGCGTTTCGCGCTGCTGGCGATGCTGCTGCTGGTCATCGGCCCGCTGATCGGGCAGGTGAGTGCGGCCGACGGTGGCGCTCATGACCATGCAGGACACCGGATGGCGGCGTCGCCGCAGATGGCGATGTCGGCATCGGACGAGACGGGCCAGCATGAGGCGGGGCATCACGCGGCGGTGTTCTGCTGGCAGACCCAGTGCGGTTACTGCTCGTTGTTTCAGCAGATGCCCGTGCTCATGGCGATGCTGCCGCATGTCGCACCGGTCGCGTCCCATGTCATCACGGCCCCGGTGGTCGCCACGCGCACGGCCCATGGCGGGCCGGCCGTCTTTCCCCAGGCGCTGACCCGCGCTCCTCCGCCCCGCTCCCTCTGATCGACCGAGAACATCCGCACGTCGCGTCGTCTTGCCTACCGGTGGCGATGGAGTCGTGCGTCGAGCCTGCGGCTGGGCACGTTGCGACGATGCCTGAGCAGGGCACCGGTTTTCCTGCTTTCATGGGGCCTTCATGAGTAACAAGTCCAACGATCTTTATCGGGCGGTCTGGCGCTGGCACTTTTATGCCGGCCTTATCGCCATTCCCTTCCTGATCTCCCTGGCCGTGACGGGCGGCCTGTATCTGTTCAAGGATGAAATTGGCCAGTGGTTGAATGCCGATGTCGTGCGTGTCGAGGCGCAGGCATCGTCAACCGTGTCACCACAGCAACAGGTGAGCGCCGCGCTGGACGCCCATGCCGGTGAGGCGTTTCGTTATGTGCCTCCGGCATCCCCGACCCATGCGGCGGAAGTCGATCTCACTACCGAGTCGGGGCGCCAGGCGGTGTTTGTCGACCCTTATAGCGGAGACGTCACCGGCACCCTGCCTTATCGGGGTAGCATCATGTGGGTCGTGCGTTATCTGCACAGCCTGAATTATTTTGGCGAGACGGCGAGCCTGATCATCGAGATCGTCGGGGGCTGGACGATTCTGCTGGTGCTGACTGGCCTCTACCTGTGGTGGCCGAGGGGGCGTGGTGGCGCGCTGTCGGTGCGCGGGCGGCCGCGCAAGCGGGTCTTCTGGCGGGACCTGCACGCCGTGATCGGCGTCTTCGTCGGAGGCTTCATCCTCTTTCTGGCCATCACCGGCATGCCCTGGTCGACGGTGTGGGGCAGCAAGGTCAACGAGCTGGCCAATGGTCACAACTTCGGCTATCCCGACGGGGTGCGCGTCAATGTGCCGATGTCCGAAGAGCGCCTGGCCGAGAACACCGAGACGTCATGGTCGCTGGAGCAGGCGCAACTGCCTGCATCGGCCGATGCCGAGGTACCTCCCATCGGGCTCGACCGGGCCGTGGCCGCCTTCGACACCCTCGGGCTGGCACCGGGGTACGCGGTCAGTCTGCCGAGCGGGCCGAATGGCGTCTATACCGGCTCCCTCTATCCGGATGACCTGAGCCACCAGCGGGTCGTGCATCTCGACCAGTACAGCGGCGAGCCGCTGCTGGACATGAGCTATGCCGACTATGGTCCGCTGGGACGTGGTCTCGAGTGGGGCATCAATGTGCACATGGGCCAGCAGTACGGCCTGGCCAACCAGCTTATCCTGGCCCTGGCCTGCGCCGGCATCGTGCTGCTGTGCGTGTCCTCGGGCGTGATGTGGTGGAAGCGTCGCCCCACCGGGCGTCTTGGTGTACCGCCGGAACCCGGGGATCCGAAGCGACTGCGCGGCGTGCTGGCGCTGCTCGCCATCGGCGGGGTGATCTTCCCGCTGGTCGGCGCCTCGATGATCGTCATGGCCGTGGTGGACGGCCTGGTCAGGCAGCGAAAGAGGCAGCGGGTGCCGGTTTGAGTCGATTTCGACTCGAAGAGCCGTCAAGAGCGCCATGCTTCTTGGCGGCTTTTTTCTAGCTTCATGAAATAAAGTAATTTTATTTTATTGGCATGGAATGTGCTTGATGGT
The DNA here is from genome assembly GCF_032334135.1 of Halomonas sp. I1. Lineage (NCBI taxonomy): Bacteria > Pseudomonadati > Pseudomonadota > Gammaproteobacteria > Oceanospirillales > Halomonadaceae > Halomonas > Halomonas sp. I1. The sequence continues at coordinate 314,518 of NZ_JAVXUS010000003.1, read as the reverse complement.
CTGTCGGCATACGACCGGAGATCATGATGCAACCAACGACAACCACATCGACACGGATCGATATCAACGCCGGGCGGCTCTGGCGCTCGTTGATGGAAATGGCGTCGATTGGCCCCTCGCCGAACGGAGGGAGCCGTCGTCTCGCCCTTACCGAGGAAGACGCGGCCGGGCGACGTCAGTTTCGGCAGTGGGCCGAGGATCTGGGCTGTCATTGTCGTCTCGATGAAGCGGGCAACCTGTTCGTGCGACGCGAGGGGCGGGACGAGAGTCTTGCACCGGTTGCCTTCGGCAGCCATCTGGACACCCAACCCTTGGGTGGGCGTTTCGATGGCGTGCTGGGGGTATTGGCTGGACTGGAGGTCCTGCGCAGCCTGCACGAGCACGACATCCAGACGCGACGTCCCCTGGAGCTGGTGGTCTGGACCAACGAAGAGGGCAGTCGTTTCGCGCCGGCCATGGGGGGAAGCGGCGTCTATGCCGGGCGGCTCGAGTCGACCTCCTTTTTCGAGGCCAAAGATGCCGATGGAACAAGTCTGGCGGAGGCACTCGAGACGAGTGACCAGCGTGGCGAGCTGCCGCTCGGCACCCCCAGGCTGCATGCCTACTTCGAACTACACATCGAGCAAGGCCCCGTGCTCGAGCAGGGAGGTGAGCCTCTGGGCGTGGTGACGGGGGTGCAGGGAATTCGTTGGTATGACGTGCGTTTCTCGGGGCAGTCGGCCCACGCCGGGCCGACACCGATGTCTCACCGACGCGATCCATTGCTGGCTGCGGCCGATGGTCTCGTGGCAATGCGCGACGAGGTCGAGGCGGATCCTTCCGGAAATGCTCGCCTGACAGTCGGCGAGATGAAGGTGGTGGAACCTTCCCGCAACGTGATTCCCGGCGAGATCAACCTGACGGTCGACCTGCGCCATGTCGACGATGACAGACTCGATGAGCTGGAAGCCTTGCTGCACCGACGGTTCGATACGGCCGCCGCCAAGGCCGGTGTATCGGTCGATATCGAACGGCGCTGGTGGTCCCCGGTGACGCCCTTCGACCCTGACCTGATCGCTTCGCTGGACGCGGCTGCCCGAGGGCGAGGCATGACGGCTCCTCACATGATGAGCGGGGCCGGGCATGATGCCGTGAACGTTTCACATGTCGCGCCCACCGTCATGCTGTTCATTCCCTGCCGCGACGGCATCAGTCACAACGAGGCGGAATACGCCGAGCCCGAGCACTGTGCCTTGGGTGCTCAGGTACTTTGCGATGCAATCCTCGATCGGGCGAATCTCGACTGAATCGAAAGTGAATCACCATTGAATCGATAACGACTCGGGAGACGATGTGCATGTCCCTGCCAGATGAAATTCGCGCCTTCATTCGAGCGCATCGCGACGATTACACGCGCCTGCTTCAGGACTGGGTACGTGATGCCACCTTGTCCGGCCAGGAGGCGGCGCACCAGGCCAAGATACGCGACCTCTACCAGTCGCTGGGCCTCGATACGGACTACTGGGAAGTGGATGTCGAGGCGTTGCGCGATAATCCACTGTTCAATAGCCACCGCGACGATTTTTCCGGAAGCCCCAATGTGGTGGGGACGTGGAAGGGGAGCGGGGGCGGACGTTCATTGATTCTCAATGGGCACGTAGATGTCGTGCCCGAGGGCGACCATGCCCAATGGGAGCAACACCCTTATTCGGGCGAGATTATAGACGGCTGTCTATATGGTCGCGGTGTGACCGATATGAAGGGCGGTAATCTGGCGTCCTTCATCGCGGTGGCCACGCTCAAGTCACTTGGCGTGAGGCTCAAGGGCGACGTCATCCTGCAGAGCGTGATCGAGGAGGAGGCCGGTGGGGCTGGTACCCTGGCCGCCCTGGAACGCGGCTATCGGGCCGATGCGGCGCTGATTCCTGAACCCAGCGAGCAGATGATCTTTCCCCGCCAACAGGGATCCCGCTGGTTCCGGCTCAAGGTCGTCGGTATCAAGGCACACGGCGGGACACGCTACGAGGGCGTCAGTGCCCTCGATAAGGCGATGGCGGTACTAGAGGCACTGCAGACGCTCGAAGCGCGGCGCAACGATGAACTGGAGGATCCGCTTTACGACGGGGTACCGATTCCGTTGCCGATCAATGTCGGTCGTATCAACGGCGGGGATTGGCCTTCCAGTGTGCCCGACGAGATCACCCTGGAGGGGCGGGTCGGGGTCGGTCCCGGTGAGACCGTGGCTGACGCGCAGCGGGATGTCGAGTCGGCCCTGGCCGCCCTCGCGGATCGGGATCCCTGGTTCGACGAGCATCCGGTGGACATCGAGTGGTTCGGTGCCTGTTGGCAACCGGGCGGCATTGCCACCGACGACCCTCTCCTGGACATGCTGTCCACTGCTTATCGCGACGTCCATGGTGGGGCACCACGCATTCAAGCCTCGCCCTGGGGCACGGATGGTGGATTGATGACGCAGTACGGCATACCGGCATTGGTGTTCGGTCCTGGTATCACTCGCCTTGCGCATTTTCCCAATGAGCACATACGACTGGACGATGTCTTCGATGTCGCCGAAATCATCGCTCTGACCGTGCTGAGCTGGTGCGAGCAAGATGACTGACGTCATTGGCACGCCTGGACGACATGCCTATTTAACACGATACCCCCGACACGACTTCCGTGAAGACAAACGACAAAAGGTGAAAGCGTGAATTTCAATCCTCATTTGCTGCTGCTGTTCGGCAATGCCTTTCTGACCACGGCGCTGTCAGTCGCCATCGTGGCCTGGATTCTGATCCGCGAATACCGGCCGACGATCAAGCGGTTGACCCGGGAAAACGAGGTTCCGCGGGAACCACTGCAGCACGATCGGGGTGCCGACCCCGTGCCGCATCGCGAATGACCACGACTGCCAACAATCAGGATACATCGCTATGACACTGTGGATCTTCTGCCTGGTGCTGACTGCCTACGTGGTAGTGGCGGCATCCCTGGCACGTTTCATCAAGAACAAGGACGACTTCTACGTCATGGGTCAACAGGGCTCGACCCTTTTGATCGTCGGGACCTTGGCGGCCACTTTCCTGAGTGCCGTGACCCTGATGGGCATTGCCGGCATCTCCTACAGCGAAGGGCCGCTGGTGATCGGCGCTCTGGGGTCGTTCGGCGCCTGGGTCGGTACCTTGATCGCGGTGGTGTTCATCGGCCGCAAGCTCAAGGCCATGGGCTGTCGCACGATGATGGATTTCTTCGACAATCGCTTCGACAACAAATGGGTCAGCGTGGTGGCCCTAGTACTGATGGTCATTGGTTTGCTGGGCTACGGCATCATCCAGCTGATCGGCGCCGGTTTGGTGCTCGCCGAGATCATCGATATTCCCTTTCCGGTGATCATCGTCGCCTTCACCCTGGCACTGCTGGTGTTCTGCAGCCTTTCGGGGATGTATGGCGTCGTCTACACCGATACCATGATGTTCTTCACCATGCTGGCGATTGCCTTTCTGATCGCCCCCATGCTGATCGATGATGCCGGCTTCGAGGCCATGCGCGGTCTCAGCGAGAAGTTACCCGGTTTCTGGACGCTGGGAGGGGCGAACGACCGCCCTCTGGGCTGGTCGATCTCCCAGTTCCTGGTGTGGATTCTTTTCTTTGCTTGTACGCCGGCGCTGGTATCGCGCGTATTTCCTGCCAAGAACGACTTCGTGATCCTCAAGGTTGCGGTCATCGGAGTCTTCTTTGCACCGGCCATGCAATTACTGGTTTTCCTCGCGGCCGGGGCCATGCAGGTGCTGGATCCGGGGATCGAACCGGCGGATCGCGCCATGGTGGTCGGCTTCATGGAGCATACCAACCCGGCTCTGGCGGGCGTCGGGCTGGCGGGACTGATGGCCTCCATCATGTCGACGGCCTCGACGCTGTTCGTGTTGACTGGATTCGCTCTGGCGCGGGATCTGTACGAGAAGCTGTTCGATCGCCAGGTGAGCGAACGCCGAGGTGTCATGCTGGGGAGGATCTCCCAGGCGCTGGTCGCAATCGTCGTCTGCGTGGTGGCGATTTCGCGCCCGGCGGGCATCTACTGGATCTCCATCTATGCCGGGGCGATCTTTGCCGTTGCCTGGTTGCCGACCATCGTCGCGGCCCTGAAGTGGCGTCGAATGAGCGCCCAGGCGGCGTTGGCCTGCATGCTGGTCGGATCCATCAGTTTCATCGTCGTCGGTGAGCTGCAGCGTCATGGCTGGATCAGCCTGCCCGCGCATATCGACAATCTGATGATCGCCATCGTCCTCGGTACCCTTGCACTGATCGTTGTCGGCCTGTGGTGTCGTCCCTCCGAGCACGAGGTCGCAAGTTTCGATGCCTTGTGCGCCCAGCGTCTCTCCGACTCCACCATGCGTGACTTCCTGGCCCGTGAAGGTGGTGCACGACAATTGGTGCGCGAGTATCGGAGGGTATGGGGCATCATGCTGTTGTTCGTGCTGATTGCGCTTTCCCTGTGGGGCTATCTGTTCGTCAAGTTGGGGCTCTGAGAGCGCTGGACAGGGCGCGAAGGCCGACGGAAGATGGGCGTCACGCCCATCTTCCGTCCCGGAACGCCACGATGTCCGCCGAGCGATTTCCCATGCAGGATCAGTTACTGTCGATTCTCAATGCTCTGGAGGACGGGATCTTCATCACCGACCTCAGGGGGCGGCCGCTGTGGGTGAACCGGGCCAGTCTCGATCAACTGGAATGCAGCGAGCAGCATCTTTTCGCGAGTGATATCTATCGCCTGGAAGAGGAGGGCGTCTTCTCGCCTTCCGTGACTCGCTTTGTCATCGACGAGTGTCGGCCGGTGAGTGTCGTGCATCGCTATCGTGGCAAGGATTACCTGGTCAACGGCCGGCTTTTCTCGCTCTATGGGGAAGAGCCGGACGCCGTGCTGGTGCAGACCCGCAATCTTGGAGAGGACGTGCTCGCCACGCGAGCGCCGGACGAGACTCAGGCCCTGCTGGATTATGCGCTGCGACAGTTGCGGAAAGTTCGTCAGGAACAGGTTCGGCCACTCGACAAGGACGCCAGGCTCAGCCGCAGTCCTGCCTATCGGCGTTGTCTCGATCTAATCGAACGAGCTGCCGCGACCGATACCACAGTGCTGTTGACTGGTGAGACCGGGGTGGGCAAGAGCTGGCTGGTCAGTCGTCTGCATCAGTTGAGTGCGCGGCACGAACATCCATTGATCCACGTCAACTGCGCGGCCATTCCCGAAACGTTGCTCGAGGCCGAACTCTTCGGGCACGTGAAGGGGGCTTTCACCGGGGCAAGCCGCGAGGGACGCGAGGGCTACGTGGCGCTTGCCGAGGGAGGTACCCTGTTCCTTGACGAGATCGGTGACCTCCCCGCCACCCTGCAGCCCAAGCTTCTGCAGTTGCTGCAGGAACGTGTCTACCACCCCCTGGGGGGCAAGCCCACCCAGGCCGATGTTCGTATCGTGGCCGCCACCAACGCTGACCTGGCCGAGAAAGTTCAGGAGGGCAGCTTTCGCTCTGATCTCTACTATCGGCTCAATATCATTCCTGTGCGAGTACCACCGTTGCGCGAACGGCGCGAGGATATCCTGGCGCTGGCGCGCCATCTTCTCGTGCGTGTCGGGGAGCGTCAGCAGCGCCCGATGCAACTGGATCGCAGTGCTTTGCGAGCCCTGTTGAAGCATTCCTGGCCAGGCAACGTGCGTGAGTTGGAGAACCTGTTGGAGCGCATGACGGTGGTGTGTGATGCAACGCTGATTACTGCCGACGATCTGGACCTCGAGGAATCGAACGAGCAGTCGTCGTCACTCGTGCCGGACAAGGGGCTGCCCGATGGCGGGACCTTGCCCGAACGGCTGGCTGAGCTGGAGCGACGCCTTGTGATCGAGACGCTGGAACAAGAGGGCAGTACACGTCGTACCGCTCGGGCACTCGGTGTTTCCCAGTCGTGGCTGATGCGGCGTGTCAGGCGCTATGGGATTGGGCCTTAGCAAGTATTGGGCTCAGTGTCGTCATTAAGCAAAAACTGCTTGAATGCCTACGATGGCCCGCCGGGGGCGGGCCTAACCTTCGCTATGTTCGGCTATTTATTCAGCATTTCCTGATGGGTCAGGAGCGGGGGCTGAGAGCTTCGGCTGGTGTGTGTTGTGTCATGGGGCTTGCCGCCAGGCTCACACCCACGAACACGATGGCATTGGCCACCAGGCCGCAGAAGCCGGCATGCCAGTCGAAGGGAGGGTTGCCACCGAGTTGGAAGTACAGGGTCAAGGCGGCACCGATGGCCAGACCGGCGAAGGCACCGGTACGCGAAGCGCGTCGCCAGAACAGTGCGCCAAGCAGCATCGGCAATAGTTGTACCACGATGCCATAGGCGCCTAGCAGCAAGGCAACCAGCGAACCGGGGTTGGCCAGGGCCAGCAGATAGGCGGCAAGCGAGATTGCCACCACGCCGTAGCGGGTCAGCCTGAGCGCCTTGTCATCGCCCATGCCGCGCAGTGATGGCAAGTGCTGGCCGATGTCGCGGACCAGGATGGTGGCGGAGGTGTGTGCCAGGTTGGCCGCCGTGGACATCGCCGCTGCCAGGGCACCGGATAAGGCCAGGCCGATCAGCCAGGCCGGGAAGTTAGCCATTTCCACCACTAGTGTCAGCAGCACCTGGTCGGGAGAGTCGAGAGGCCGATCCTTGAGCAGGACGACGCCGGCGAAACCGATGATCAACAGCGGGATCAGCAGATAGCTGTACAGCGGATAGAGCACGAAGACGCGCTTGAGTGTCCGCTCGCTGCGGGCACTGTAGAACTTCATGAAAATGTGCGGCCACATCACACAGCCCAGGGCGCTGACCAGTATCGCCGTGGAAAAGGCGCCCCAGCCCATGCCGTTGGCCCCTGGCATGGTCAGGTATTCCGGGGCCTCACGCTGGATTTCGCGGAACATCTCACCAACCCCGCCGAAAAACTGGTCGGCAGTGGCGAGCCCTAGGAACCAGGCCACGACGACCATCATCACGCCTTGCACCAGGTTGGTCCAGCCGATGCCCTGCAGACCGCTGGCGTAGACATAGGCTGCGACCACGCCGCAGGCCAGCAGGCTGCCGAGCCAGAAGGGAATGGTTCCCGAGGTGGCTGCTTCGAACAGCATGCCGGCGCCGGCGATCTGGATGGTCAGGTAGGGGATCATGGCCAGCACGCTGACGATGCCGATGAACAGTCCCAGCAGGTTGCCACGAGTCGGGTAGCAAGCCGTGAGGAACTCGGCCTGGGTGAGAAAGCCATGCCGACGACCCAGTCGCGAGATGTAGGGGGCGATCAGCCACCAGACGATCACCGCCAGGGCCAGATAGGCGATGATGTAGAGCGCCGGGGCACCTTTGCTGTAGGCCCAGCCGGGGGCGCCGAGGAAGGCGAAGGCGGAGAAGATTTCGGCGCCGAGGATGAAGAACAGCACCAGAAGGCCCATGTGCCGGCCCCCGGCGACATAGCCTTCCAGCGACGAGCCCTGGCCGCGCCTGGCGCGCAAGCCGACGGCCAGCACGATCAACAGATAGCCGAGAGTGATGCCGGTGATCAGCAGCGAGTCAGTCATCATCGGCCTCCTCCATCGGTTCGCAGCGGTAGGCGATCACCAGGCCGACGAACAAGGCGAAGACCCAGGCGACATACCAGAAGACAAAGAAGGGTAGGCCCATCACCAGAGGTTCGATGCGATTGGCCACCAGGGCACCGGGCCAGATCATGGCCAGGGCACAGACCGCGAAGTAGATGAGCATCCCGGTGGAGGGAAGCTTGCGTGGGGCGTTCATGACATACCTCTTTTGTTGTTGGGGTATGGAGCGTGTCGGCGGCTCGCCTCAGGACGTCATGAGGCAGGCGCCGGGGTGGTCGCCAGCGCCCGGAGGCCGAGCGCCAGCAAGAGTCGACAACCGGTGGGGATGATGGCGTCGTTGAAGTCGAAGCGTGCATTGTGCAACGGCGGGGTGTTCTCGCCCTCGGCGGTCCCCAGGAAGCAGTAGGCCCCGGGGCACTGCTCGAGCATGAAAGCGAAATCCTCGCCGCCCAGGCTAGGGGACACGTCGCGCACCAGAGCCGCTTCGCCCAGGGTCTCGACCACCGTTGCCTCGACGTGGCGGGTCGGTGCTTCGGCATTGACCGTGGCGGGGAAGATGCGCTGGTAGGCGAGCTCGATCTCGCCGCCATGGGTAGCGGCGATGCCATCGCAGACACGACGCACGGCCTGTTCCATGCGGTCTCGGCTGTCATCGTCGAGGGTGCGTGCTGTGCCGCTGATTCGTACTTGATCGGGAATGATTGCAAAGCCGTCGAGGTCACCGCCCTGCAAGCCGCAGAGGCTCAGGGCAGCAGGTGAGAGCGGGTCGATATCCCGTGATACCACGGTATGCAGTGTCTGGATCAGGGTGCCGGCAATGCGCACCGGGTCCGTCGACAGATGCGGGTTGACGCCGCCGTGGCCGCCCTTGCCGCGTACGGTGATGTCCAGACGATCGGTAGCTGCCATGATCGGTCCTGGTCGTACCGCGACCTGGCCGGCGGGCATCGCCGGCCAGTTGTGCAGGGCGTAGACCTCGTCCATGGGGTAGCGTGTAAAGAGTCCGTCCTCGACCATCGCTTTGCCACCACCCAGTCCTTCTTCGGCGGGCTGGAAAATCAGGTAAAGAATACCGGCGAAGTCGCGGTGTTCGGCGAGGTAACGGGCTACGCCGAGCAACATGGTGGTGTGGCCGTCGTGGCCACAGGCATGCATGCGTCCCGGTGCCTGTGAGGCATGATCGTGATCGCTCAGTTCCTGGATCGGCAGGGCGTCCATGTCGGCACGCAGGCCGATGCGACGGCCATTATCCGTGTTTCGGCCGTGTATGGTGGCCACGATGCCGGTCTGGCCGATGCCCGACTCGAAGGGTAGCTCCAGACGTTCGAGTTCGGCAGCGATGCGCCGAGCTGTGGCATGTTCCTGGAAGCCCAGTTCCGGCTGGCGATGAAGGTCATGACGCAGATTCGTCAGCTCGGCATGAATCGTGTCGAAGTAACTTGGGTCGATATGGCGTGTCATGGCGGCCTGGATTGTTGTGGGCGACAGGCCTCATCTTGGTCCCGTGCTAATCATATAGAAAATAGTATTTTTATGGCATTACCATACTATTATTAGATGAAATGATGCCCTTCGGGGGAGAACATGGATTTCAAGCAGTTGCGGTATTTCACGATGGTGGTGGAAGAAGGGGCTATCTCGTCGGCAGCTCGGCGGATTCCTTTGGCTCAGCCCGCTTTGACGCGGCAATTGCAACTGTTGGAAGAAGATGTGGGCACGGTCCTGCTGAGCCGGTCCCGGCATGGCATTCGGTTGACGGCTGCCGGCGAGGCTTTCTATCGGGAGACCCGTCGCCTGCTCGCTGACTTCGATCAGGCCAAGCAGAACGCTCGACGCATCGCGGATGGTCGCCTCGGGAGGTTGCGCCTTGGGGTGACTGTCATGCACCTCTGGGTTCCACAGATCACGCGCTTGCTCAACAGTTTCCGTGAACGCTATCCCGAGGTCACACTGCAGGTACTGTCGCTGCTCTCCGGCCCACAGGTCGAGGCTCTGCGCCAGGAAAAGCTCGACGCAGGGATGCTGTACTTCCCCCCGGAAGAGGACGACAGTCTCTGCCATCACTGTCTTTATGAGGACCATCTGGTGTTGGTCACCAGTGCTTCCTCGCCCCTTGCTCGGCATCCGCCGCGCCGGCTTGCCGAGCTGAACGGCGAGGACTTCATCTGGTTCGACCGCAGCGCCACGCCCACTTATCACGACAAGCTGATCCATGCGTTCCAGCGAGCCGGCTTCACGCCACATGTCGTACAAGAGGGTGCCGACAACGCCACCATGCTGTGCTTGGTGGCCGCCGGAATGGGGTGCAGCATCCTGCCCGCAATGACCATGGCAGGCTCCCCCGAGGGGGTCGTGAGTCATCGCATCGAGGATCTGGACATGGTGCTGCCACTGATGTTGGTGTGGCGACGTGACTCCGGGCTACCTGCAGTGCGACGCCTGATCGAGCTTGCCGAGGCGAATACTCTGGGCCCCGAGTGATCGGCGCGTATAGATGGGGCCTGGTCAGTGAAGTGCTGATTATCCCAGGCCATGCGTGGGCCGGCACTATCTGCGCCGGCCTGTTGCCTTCAGGTCGTCAGAAGCTCTGAGCGTATCGGCCCGAGCAGGCAGATGGCTGTGCCGATGATTGCCAGTGCCAGCAGAGCGACGAGAATCGCACTGTGCGGGAACAGGGTGGAGGCCGTTGCCGACCATGTCGCGACGCCCAGGTTCATGGCGCTGGCACCGAGTGCCATCAGGGTGCCGCGCCGGGCATCGGAGAGGCCTGCCAGATGAGCCTGCAGTGCAGGGGCACCGATGCCCCCCAGCAGTGCCCACGCGCCGAGCATGAGGCAGGCCGCCATCATGCCGAGGGGGATGGCGAACAGGACCATGATGGCCGCCAGTACGCCGATCAGGCACAGGCGCATCAAGCGTCGACCATCGCCGAACCGTGCCATGAGGCGAGGCATGGCCAGGTTGCCGGCAAGGGTGACCAGGCCGAAGCCCGCATAGATGAGGCCGAGGGAATCGGTACCGGGTTGATGAAGGTCGCGGAGTCGCTCGCCGACCAGGACGTAGATGCCGACGGCTCCCCCCAGGCCGAGCCCCATGCCCAGGATGGCGCTCGGTGAGCCGGGCGGCCAGGATTGTTCCCTGGTTTCCGGGTGCCTCGTGGTTGAGGGCATACCTTGTCCAAGTCGAAGCGTTCCGGCCAGTGTCAGCAGGGCCAGGGTACCCAGTGTGGCGAAGGCTGCCTGCCAGCCGAATGCCTCGGTTACCCAAGCGCCGAACGCCGGGCTGGCGATGATGCCCAGGGTCAGCCCGGCCTGCACGGCGGCGATGTCCCTGTCGGCACCTTCGTCACCGCTATCGGCAGCCAGCGAGAAGGCGACGGGCAACATGCCTGCCGCGCCGGCGCCGGTCACGATACGCGAGGCCAAGGCCAGCGAGTAGGTCGGTGCCAGTGCCGTGGCGAGCGAACCGAGGGCGAAGACGAGCGATGCCGGCAGCAGTACCGCACGTCGGCCATGGCGGTCCGACAGGGCACCGAAGAGCGGGGCCAGCAGTGCCAGGGGCACGGCATAGGCGCTGACGAAGAGTGAAATACGTTCCGGGGCGACGCCGAGGTCCGAGCCGATCGGTGTCAGGATGGGGCCGAGCAGGAACTCGTCACTGCCGACCAGAAAAGCGATCAGAAACAGCAGGATCGTTTGCGCTCTCATGTCCGGAAGACTCCGTTTCGGGGGAATGCAAAAGGGAGTCCTGGAAGCTCTGAATGCGCGCCAGGGTGGAGGCGCGGCGTTGTTGAAGCTCCTCCAGCAGACGATCGATCTGTTCCAGCTTGTGGGTGAGATCGGCCAGACCCGCCTCGCAGGGCCCCGCTCCTTCGTCGCTGAGACAGGGGGCCATGGCGTGGATCTCCCGGGTGGAGAACCCCGTGGCGATCAGGTCGCGGATGCGGCCGGCCCGGCGCAGGTCCGACGCCGAAAAGCGGCGATAGCCGTTGGCGTCGCGGGCGATTTCCAGAAGCCCCGTCTTCTCGTAATGACGAAGGCGGCGGGCACTGATGCCCAGATGTTCAGCGGCTTCATGGGTCTGCATGGATGACTCCCTCCTTTACCCGGACAAGGCTGACGCATTGACACTAGTGTCAGGGTCAAGGGGAGCAATAGCAGAGTGTGCCGAGTGATGCCAGGCCGTCTCAGCCGCCTCGTGGGGCGAGCAGGATGACCCCGGCGCCGGCCAGGCAGAGCGCCGCGCCGAACAGGTCCCAACGATCGGGAAGGCGCTGCTCGACCAGCCATAGCCAGCCCAGTGAGGCGACGATGTAGATGCCGCCGTAAGCCGCGTAGGCGCGGCCGGCATAGTCGGCGTCGCTCAGGCTGAGCAGCCAGGCGAACAGGATCAGGCTGGCCACGCCGGGCAGCAACCAGAGGATGGACTTGTCGAGCCGCCACCAAGCCCAGACGCTGAAACAACCGGCGATCTCGGCCAGGGCGGCGGCGAGGTAGAGTGCGAGTGTGGTCATGGGGCATGCCGAGACAATGTGCCGGAAAATTCTACCGTCTATGCCCGATACTGGACACTAGAAGGCAGTCTTATTGCCGCGGCTATCATATTCGAAGATCGCGGTTTCGGTAAGCCGCTTCCGCAGCCAGGTCTCCACTTCGCCGCTCGGTTTCTGCTTGTTCCATAGTAAATCGACGCCGACCAGCCAGTCGGTATGAGGGTAGGCCGCCAGCGGCAACTCCACCAAGACACCTTCCTCGAGTTCTCTCCTCACCAATTGACGGGGCAACGTTGCCCAGCCCAGGCCGTGCTTGGTCATCTCGATTAGCGCGAAGTAACTCTCCGCCTTCCAAGTCTTGGTGGCTCTAAGGTATTCCGAGCTAGGCAGTGTGTTGTCGTGGGAAGAGAACACCAGGTGTCGGTGGCTGCGTAGCTCCGTGAAACTGACTGGATCGAAGTGGGCCAGAGGATGGTCATGGTGGCACACATGGGCCATGACCAGTTTGCCGAGTTGGGTGAAGGCCAGCGTCTCTGGATAGCTGGGTTGGGAGAAGGCGAGGCCAAAGTCGATGTCACCGCTGGCTACCTGCTCGGAGGCATCACCGTGGATGGGATTGCGGATCTCCAGGTCGACATGGGGAAAGGCGGCCTCGAAGTTCTGAAGCACCTGAATGATGCCGGTGTAGGGTATCTCCACCGTCAGGGTGAGCCTCGGAGGATGATGGTCACTGAGGCTGTTGGCATGAGCCTCGAAATCGCGGCAACGCGACAGGATCAACTCCGCGTTGAGCAATAGCTTTTCTCCTGCCTGGGTCAGGCGTGGCGCTCGGCTCGTTCTGTCGAACAGTACCACATCAAGGTCGATCTCCAGATTGGCGATGGCCATGCTCACCGCTGATTGCGTCTTGCCGAGTCGGCGGGCGGCGGCAGAGAAAGAACCATGCTGGGCAACCTCATTGAACATGCGCAACTGATCCAGGGAAAAGGTCATGGTCGGCTCTTGAGCTTTTTGTTATCAATAAATTTGATGATAACTAACTTTTTTCATCAATAAAACGACGAGAGGATGACCTCGATTCCCGGTGTGCCTCCATGATCGGGATCCTCAGACGTTACAAGTACAATGACGAGGAGCAGGAAAATGCGAGATGCCCATGCCGTCCATCCAGTGGACGAGATACTTCCCGTAAGGGAGCTGGCTTCATTCGGCTTGCAACACGTGTTGGTGATGTATGCCGGTGCCGTGGCGGTACCGCTGATTCTTGGCAATGCGCTGGGGTTGTCGTCTGCTCAGGTCGTATTGCTTATCAATGCCAACCTATTGACTTCAGGGGCAGCCACCCTGGTTCAGACGCTGGGTTTCTGGAAGTTCGGGGCTCGCTTGCCCTTTATTCAAGGCTGCTCATTTATTGCCCTGGCTCCCATGGTGATGATTGGCCAGCAGTATGGCATTACTCATGTGTTCGGCGCGGTCATTGCTTCAGGGTTTTGCGTCATGCTGCTGGCGCCGCTGTGCAGCCGGTTGCTGCGTTTCTTCCCGCCGGTCGTGATCGGCTCGTTGATCACCATCATTGGCGTCTCGCTGATGCCAGCGGCCGCCATCTGGCTTGGTGGTGGCAACCCCGATGCCGAGGACTTCGGTGCTCCTGCCAATCTGTTGCTGGGACTGGTCACGGTCGTGATCACCGTGGGAATCTATGCCCGCTTCAAGGGGCTGCTCGGTAATATGAGCGTGCTCCTCGGCTTGGTTGCCGGTACCGTGATTGCCATGGCGATGGGCCTTACCGACTTTGCTGCGGTGGCCGAGGCTGGCTGGTTCGACATCAGTACGCCCTTCGCCTTCGGTCTACCATCATTCGCGCCGACGCCAATACTGATCATGATGCTGGCAATGATCGTGATTATGGCCGAGACCACTGGCAACTGTCTGGCTATCGGCAAGTTGGTGGGCCGGGAGACCACTCAGCAGACTCTGGGCAATACCTTCCGCGCCGATGGCCTGACAACCCTGCTGGGCGGCATCTTCAACAGCTTTCCGTATAACGCTTTTACTCAGAATACCGGCTTGATTGCCCTGACTCGCGTCAAGAGCCGCTACGTGGTAGCTACCGCTGGCGTCATCATGATCCTGATGGGGCTGTTTCCTAAGTTCGGTGCCCTGATCGCCTGCGTACCCGCCCCGGTACTGGGAGGAACCGCCATCGTGATGTTCGGCATGACCACTATGGCGGGCATCCAGGAACTGGCTCGCGTGCGCTTTGAAGGGACCAACAACGCCATTCTAGTGGCTGTGTCGATCAGCGTGGGGGTTTTGCCGATGTCCTCTCCAGCGCTCTTTGGCCAGTTGGACGGCCCACTGCGCCTGGTCCTCGACAGCGGCATTTTCCTCGGCGCCATCACCGCAGTGGTACTTAACCTGGTTCTCAATCCCCGGAAGGCCGAGCCCGAAGCGGCGCGACAGCCTGCCAAATCGTCCTGAACACACATTCGTCCCCAAGGAGAAGCCCATGAGTACTTTGACTGCAGAACTGCCGCAAGGCGTAAATCAAAACGATCTTGAGCTGTTGCGCGAGACCATTCGACTGTCTGAGTCTTCCCGGCAGGCAGGCCGACACCCCTTCGCGGCGCTGGTTGCCGATCGCGATGGTCGAATCGTCGCCACCGCTGGCAATAACTCTATGCCTCCCGAAGGCGATCCGACCCAGCATGCCGAGTTAGTCGCCGCTGCCAAAGCCGCCAAGCTGCTGCCTTCTGAGCATCTGGCCGAATGCACGCTCTATTCCAGTGCCGAGCCATGCTGCATGTGCGCCGGCGCTGTCTATTGGTGCAACATCGGTCGGGTAGTCTATGCCTTGGCGGAGCATAGCTTGCTCGAGTTGACTGGCGGTCATGAAGAAAACCCGACCTTTTCGCTGCCGTGTCGTGAGGTCTTTGTGCGAGGCCAGCGTCAGGTGAAGGTTCATGGGCCTATGCTGGAGTCTGAAGCGGCTGCTTCTCACCACGGGTTCTGGGACTGATACGCCTGGAATGTGGACCCGTTACTATGGAACGGTGCGGCTCGAAAGCCGCGCCGTTTCATTACGTCAGAGAACACATGGGTTACTGATTGGGGATTAATCTGCTGCCAGGCGTGCTGCCACGGCGTCGAGGAAGCCCTGCATGTCGGCCACGGTTTCTTTCTCCGGCTCGGTGGTCTTGCCCTTGAGGTCGCCGGTGACGATACCGTCGCCGATGGTGTCGATCAGCGCCGCCTTGAGGCGGGTGGCGTAATCGCCGAGTTCGGCGTTGCTCTCGCGTTCCGCCAGCGTCTCCAGGGCGTTACCCACGGCGTAGATCAGCGCGGAGGAGTTGAAGTGTGCCTCCTTGCCGTCACTCTCGAGGTACTTGAGGTAGAGGTCGTGGGCGGTGCCGTGGGGGGCCTCGAACAGCATGGTGCCGTTCTTGCTCTCGATGATCGAGCTGGCGGTGGCCAGGCTGCCGCCAAGCGCGGCGGAGATGTCCGAGAAGATGTCGCCGTCCAGATTCTGGGCCGGGTAGAGGGCGTTTCTGGGCGGGTCGGTGATCATTTTGACCAGTTGACGCGAGGGCCGCATGATCATGAACGACGGCGGTGGGGTGTCGGCCTTGGCCAGCTCGCGGCGCGCCTCGGTGATGACGTCGCTGAACACTTCGTCGTAATCCATGTACTCGCGCTTGAGGCCGAAGTAGACCTCTTTGTCCTTGCGCGAGGCATCGCGGAACACCTGCAGCACCCAGTCCTTGATCGCCTCGCGGTCGTTGGACATCAGCAGGATGGGGTCGCCCTTGCGGACGTGGCGGGCATGTTTCTCCTCGCCGTCGACCACCACCTTGAGGATCCCGTCTTCTTCGGCTGGAGCGTTGTAGCTGCCGTACTGGTCGCCGCCGCCGGCACTCATGCGCGAGATCGAGACTTGGGCCTTGCGATCCGGAATGCCGTGGCGCTTGAGCTGCTCGACGAGCTTGTAGAGCTTGCGGCCGGATGTGTTGTCCGGTACGCCCCAAAGAGCGCGCTCCGGCGGGTTGGCGACCAGCCGCGCGGCCTGGGCGTCGATCAGTTCGTAGTGATATTCGAGCCCCAGCTCTTCCACCCTGGCCTTGTAGTCGGCCTGGTAGATATCCTCGATGGCGGCGCGCATCACGCCGTCATAGCCGGAAATGACCGTGTCCTTGAGGCCCAGATAGATGTGACGCTTCTCGTCGATGGCGCGCTGGAAGAAGCGGTGCGCCCAGGCCTTGACGGCTTCCAGGTCGTTGGTGGCCAGCAGCCAGGGATCGCCCTTGCTGACTTCGCGGCGGTGCAGCTCGACCGGGTCGCCGCTGGCGCCGACGAACAGCAACTTGACCATGCCGGAACCATCGGCGAGCGCATTGTGGCTGTCCTTGATACCGCCGTCGTCCATGGTGTCGACGTCGATATCCCGGCCGACCCAGTCGGGGCGTTCGAGTCTGAGGTTGCGGAACTCGATGTCCTCGCGGGTGATGTTGCCGCCGATGCCCTTGCGAATGGCGCCGTTGGGCGACTTGGTGGCCAGCGGATGGAGGCTGGCGCGATCCAGTTCAGGACGCTCGGCCAGCAGCGCATCGAGCTGTTCGCGGTTGACCGTCATGCCGGCGTTCTTGACGCCCACACCATGGTGATTGAGGGCCTCGATGGCATCGATTACCGCCTGGCCGTTGGTGGCGAGACGGTTTTCCGCGGTCAGGTCGATTTCGACAAGATCGATGTCCAGCGGTGCGGTCACGAAGGTCTCGAGGATGCGTTCGAAGGCCACCTGGGCCATCTCGTCGCCATGCAGGATGACAAGCGGGGAGGCCACGTTGATCTTTCTGCTCATTGCGCGTCTCGCATTGCGATGGGTTGACAAGAGGCCATTATACTATCCATGGCCCTCGGGGTCGTCGGCCCAACGCTCATCGGGATGCACTTCATTGGCCGGCAATACGGGATCGTAACCCTCGGCGCGTAACGCGTCGATGACATCCCGGGTGTGCTCGCGGCCGAGGGTCTCCAGGGTGGCCTCGACCTCGGTGGCGCGCAACGAGAGGTCGGTGAAGGTGCGCTGGTGGGCGATGGTAATGACATTGGCGCGTTGCTCGGCGAGCAGGTTGGTGAGCTCGGACAGGGCGCCGGGGACATCGGAGATGCCGACCCGGACTCGCACGATGCGGCCGGTGCGTACCAGGCCTCGCTGGATCACCGACGACAGGGCCTGCATGTCGATATTGCCGCCGCACAGCACCAGTCCCACCTTGCGCCCCCGGTAGCGCTCCGGCTCGGTGAGCAGGGCGGCGAGACCCGCGGCACCGGCGCCTTCGGCGACGGTCTTCTCGATTTCCAGCAGCATCAGGATGGCACGCTCGATCTCCGGTTCGTCCACCAGGGTGATGTCACTGACCAGCTCGCGTACCAGCCCCCTGGTCAGCTCGCCCGGTTGTTTGACGGCGATGCCCTCGGCCAGGGTCGCCAGGCCGCAATGCACCGGCTCGCCGGCCAGGGCTTGCTTCATGGCGGGAAAGCGCTGGGTCTGAACCCCGACTATCTCGATGTCGGGGCGCAGTGCCTTGGCGGCTACGGCATTGCCGCCGATCAAACCGCCGCCCCCGATCGGGACCACCAGGCTGTCCAGATCGGGCACGTCGTCGAGCATTTCCAGGGCGATGGTGCCCTGGCCGGCGATGATGTGTTCGTCATCGTAGGGGTGGACGAAGACCAGGTCGCGTTCTGTAGCCAGGCGTTGCGCATAAGCGCCGGCGTCGTCGACGCCATTGCCTTCCAGGTGGACCTCGGCACCGAAGTTGCGGGTATTGCGGACCTTGAGGTTGGGCGTGTGGCGCGGCATGACGATGGTGGCGTGGATGCCCAGTCGAGCGGCGTGGTAGGCCACCGCCTGGGCATGGTTACCCGCCGACATCGCAATGACGCCCCGGCGACGCTCGTCCTCGGAGAGCAGCAGCAGGCGGTTCAGGGCGCCGCGTTCCTTGAAGGCGGCGGTGAACTGGTGATTCTCGAACTTGATGTAGAGCTCGCAGCCGGTCAGCTTCGAGAGTGTGGCCGAGTGCAGGCAAGGAGTGCGTACGAGGTGTTCCCGGGTGCGCTCGGCGGCGCGTTGGACGTCATCCAGATTGACGGTCATGTGGGGTGTTCTCCAGAAAGTCGGTCAGGGTGTCGGGGGCATTCGGCATCCTTTCAGCGGGCATCGGGGGCCTCGCCGTCGAGGTGGCGCACATGGCGGGCCAGCTCGGCGACATGCGCGTCTTCCACGTCGAGCGCGCGCAGGGCCTCGTCCAGGTTCAGCAGGTAATCGCGATTGGGGCCGCTGGGGCCGTGCGCTTCGGCGATCTGGCGGGCGATCGTCTCCACCGGCGCATCGCCGAGATAGGCCGCGTTGTCCTCGGTGGCGATGTAGACCAGCCCCTGGGTCGTGCCGCCATCCGCGAAGCGCAGGGTGACGACCTCGCGCAGATAGCCGTTCTTCTCGCGGACATCGAGAGGACCGAGGATGTCCGGCGTGATGCGGTAGGCCATGCCATGACAGATGGCGCCGTCGGTGGGCAGCAGGGTCGCGACCCGACCCGGTGCCGCCGGTGTGCCACGATGGTCGTGGGAGCCTTGCCAGAAGCGCCGCGTCCAGCCCCGAATATGGGCCGGACGACGTTCCAGATAGTCGAAGCCGGCCTTCCAGATCAGCGAGCCGTAGCCGAACAGCCAGATGGCGTCGTGATCGTTGAAGTGGGTCATGCGTCGGTTCTGCTGGGTGGTGTCGAGAGCCATGTCGAGTGTCGCGTAGATGCCGGAGAAGCGTGCCCAACATGTTGGACACGATGGGCCCCCATCATGCGATGTTCATGAGCACTTGTCGAAAGAGAAGCATAAGGTATTCAATAAATTGGTTTTATTGTATACAAAAAAGAAAGGCGTAGAATGACGTGGGTGTCGGTGATGGTGCCGACCAGGACATGACAATCACGACAATGGGGGAGAGACGATGAGCTTTCAGGTTTACTTGTCCGGTGAGATTCATACCGACTGGCGCGACGAGATTCGTCGCGGTGTCGAGGCGGCCGGGCTGGATGTAGTGCTGACCTCGCCGGTGACCGACCATGATGCCAGTGATGCCGCCGGCGACCATCTCGGCGAGGAGCGCGAGGGGTTCTGGCGCGATCACCGGTCTTCCAAGGTCAATGCCATTCGTACCCGCACGCTGATCGCCGCCAGCGACCTGGTCGTGGTGCGCTTCGGTGACAAGTACAAGCAATGGAACGCGGCCTTCGATGCCGGCTACTGCGCGGCACTGGGCAAACCTTATGTGACCCTGCACAGCGAAGAGATCGTTCACCCGCTCAAGGAAGTCGACGCCGAGGCCATGGCCTGGGCCCGCTCGACGGACCAGGTGGTGAAAATCCTCGAGCATGTGCTGCGTGCCTGACCGGTTTGTCTTGCCACGGTGCTGTCATGCACATTGCGGGTGACGATGGGCATGCCGGTGTTGTGAGGAGCCGTTGAGATGGATGCTTTCTGGATGTGGCCAGCCACTGGCTTTGGTCTGGGATGGGTGCCCTGGGCATCAGGCACCTTCGGCTCCTTGCTGGCGGTCCCCCTGGCCTGGTGGCTGTCGGGACGGTCACGCCGTGTGCAACTCGGCCTGACGGTTGCGCTGTTGATTACCGCGATGCCTCTTTGCCATCTAGCGTCGGATACCCTGGGGGGCAAGGATGACGGGCGTATCGTGCTGGATGAAATTGCCGCCTTCCCGGTGTCAGTGCTCGGGCAGGTGTCGGCACGACAGCCGTTGGTCATGGCCGGGACCTTCGTTGCCTACCGGGCGCTCGATATCGCCAAGCCACCACCGGCGGCCGGGCTGGAGAGCGTTTCCGGTGGCGTTGGCATCGTGCTCGATGACCTGGTGGCAGCTTGTTACGCCTGGTTGCTGGTATTCGGTGGTCTCATGCTGTGGCGACGCCGGTTCTCACCATGACGGTGTGGAGGGTGTTCAGCCATTGTCTCGACGGGGCGGCGGGAAAAGGACATCGAAGCCCCGGGCATCGAGCTGTCGGATTTCCTCGGGACGTCCTTGCTCGTCCAGCACGACCAGGCCGATGCCGCTGCCGTTCCACAGGCGTTCGCCGGCCTCGGCGCGATCCGGGTCGCGGGGACGAATGCGCATCGGGCGTCGCTTGGTGAACCAGTTGAGCGGCGAGCGTGGTGAGTAGAGCCAGCGGTTGGCCCGGTCGAAGGCATCCAGCAGGGTATCGGGGAAGGCGTTCTTCACGCCGCTGGACGTGATCTGCCAGATCCTCGAGCCCTGCCGGCGATGGCGGATCTTGATGTCGTAGGCGAAGGAGTAGTGCACATCGCCGGAGAGGACCACGTAGTGGCCGGGCGTGCGTGAGTGGCGGAAGATATTGAGCATCACGCTGGCGGCGCCGCGATGGGCCATCCAGTTCTCGGCGTCCACCAGCAGTGGCTTGCCGGCCAGCGTGAAGAGCTTCTGGACGACCTCGATGAGCTTGACGCCGAACATCGGTGTCGGCGAGACGATCACCACCGAGGGGGCGTCGAGAATCTGTTGCTGCAGATCGGAGAGCGCCTCCCAGTCCATGAGTCCGGAAGGCCGTCCAAGCTTGCGCTCGCTGCGCCAGCGGCGGGTGCGGGTATCCAGCACCACCAGCCTGGGAGTGCCCGGAACCTGATATTCCCAGCCCTCGAAGCGCTGCAGGTCGCGCAGGAAGGCGTCATGGGGGTCGGCGGGTAGCCAGCCATCCTCGCGTGCGGCGGTCTCGAGCAGTGTTGAAACCTCTTCCATGGGCTCGGCCAGGCGGTCGGGGTCGTTACCCCATCCCTGGCAGAGCAGGTAGCCCAGGAGAGCATTGCCGATGATGCGCCGCGAGAAGGGGTGGCCGTAGGCGGTTTCCTCCCAGGCGGCGGTCAGGTTCCAGTCGTCGGTGACGTCATGATCATCGAAGATCATCAGGGTCGGCAGGTGGGCCATCAGGCGCGATGCGGCGGGCAATTCGTCGACGAAGCGTTCGATGATGGCGCGTTCCGTCTCGAACGTCCCGGCGTTGGCCTCGTCGAGATCGGGGCGGACGATATTCACCAGTTTCCAGGGTGTCGGCGACCAGACCAGCAGGTACATGGCGATGATCTCGCCGAAGCTGATCAGGTGGTTGGAGGCATTGGCCGAGGTGAAGATCGGCTTTCTGGCGCCACCGAAGAAGCCCTTGCGGAGGTCATTGCTTTCGGAGACATCCGGTAGCAGGGAGTCGCGACGGTAGTAGGCCGTGTCACTGGTATAGAGGGCCCGGCTATCGGTGATGGTGGCGCCATCGAGGGGTTCGTCGAACAACCCCAGGTGCTGTATCAACTGGTGAATCGCCACCAGCATCGGGCCGGCTACATCGTCGGCGTAGACTTGATCGCCGGTCATCAGCAACCAGGCGGGCCATTGCCGGGTATCGTCACGCCGTTCGGCGAGCCAGGCATCGGCGCGGGCCAGACCGTCCGGCCCATCGTGATGCGGGCGGCGACAGGAGCCATGGAGCAGCCGTCGCTGGGTGGAGGCGAGCATGAAGCCGGGGCGCCTGGCGCCTTCGTGGAGCAGGTGGGGCGCCCAGTCGGCGATGCCGCCTTCGTCGGGGAGACGCAGGTCGTAATCGATACGCACGTCCTGTGGCAGCGGGGTGCCCAGTGAGACGTCGATCAGATGCAGGTAGGCGTGACGCCCCAGTGGCAGACAGCGCACCCGCTTGTCGTTGAGGGCGAGGCGACGCGGTGGCTGGCCCTCGGGCTGCAGGATCAACTGCAGCTCGAGGGGGCGGCTGCCGACCAGCCAGAACAGCAGCCGCTCGCTCGACAGGCGTCTCAGCAGGGGGCCGGCCAGTACGGAAGGCAGGGGATGGGAGGCGTCTCCCGTTGTGGTCATGTCGATTCCCTTCTTGCCATGGGCGCCGCTCGGTCGTGAGCACGGCGCGTTCGCCAACGGCCTGGACGGCCGACATGGCAAGCATACCACTCCGGCAAGGTATCGCGAGGGCCCCGCTCGACGTGAGGCGTCATGACTCGTTGTGTCTCGCTTTCTGTGCTCCGAGCGTTCACCAGGGACGATCGGGTAACCAGACCCTGGCTGCCAGGCCGCCCAGGTTGCTGCGCTCGAGTGTCAGGGTGCCTTCGTGCAGGGTGACCAGGTCGTTGACGATGGCTAGCCCGAGCCCGCTGCCGGAACGCTGTTCGTCGAGTCTGGTGCCGCGTGCCAGGGCGGCCTGACAATCGGCTTCGCTCATGCCGGGACCATCGTCCTCGACCCGCAGCCAGGTGCCCCGGGGGGCGGTGTCGCCGCTCAGCCGCACGCGATGTTCGGCCCAGCGGAGGGCGTTGTCCAGCAGGTTGCCGACCACTTCCTGCAGGTCCTGAGGGTCCAGGCGAACGGTCAGGGATTCGGGCAGGTCGTGTTCCAGCGAATGACCGCGCCGCTCGGCAAGACGCGTCAGGCCGTCCAGCACCGGGCGTAGCGTCTCGAGGCAGTGAACAGGCCGGTTCAGGGTGCCGTCACCGGCTGCCGAGGCACGGGCCAGGTGGTGACGGGTGGCCTCGTCGATGCGGGTCAGTTCGCCCTTGAGTCGCTGTCGTGCTTCTTCGGGAAATCCCTCGGCCAGGGTGGCCAGGACGCTGACCGGCGTCTTCAGTGCATGGGCGAGGTTGCCGGCGGCATGGCGGGCGCGC
This sequence comes from Halomonas sp. I1, assembly GCF_032334135.1. Lineage (NCBI taxonomy): Bacteria > Pseudomonadati > Pseudomonadota > Gammaproteobacteria > Oceanospirillales > Halomonadaceae > Halomonas > Halomonas sp. I1. The sequence goes on along the minus strand of NZ_JAVXUS010000003.1, from coordinate 291,694 downwards.
TCGAGGCGGCGCCGGTCCCGCTCGAGCACCGCATTCATGGCACCGGCCAGCCTTGCCAGTTCGGCGGGCAGGCGTGTGCCGAGGCGTTCGGCATCACCGTTTTCCACGTTCTCGAGGTCGTCACGCAACCGCCGCAGGGGAGCCAGGCCCCAGCGGATCTGTACCGCCAGGCCGGTCAGTATCAGCAGGCCGAGTGCGGCCAGCGAAAGGCTCAGCAGACGATTGAAGCGGGAGGCTTCGAGGTCGATGACGCGGCTTGGCGCGGCGACGCTGACGCGCAGCGGTGTATCGAGAGGCGCTACCCGGATCTCGCGGGACACGATGCGCAGCGGCATTTTCCGGGGGCCGATGAGTTCTCGAGGAGAGGCGTTGTCGAGCGGCAGGCGCTGATCCCACAGCGAACGCGAGGTCAGGACCCGTGTGTCGCCGTCGCTGACCTGCCAGTACCAGCCCGAGAAGACCTGGCGGAAGCGGGGGTCGCCGAGGGCGCGGTCATGAACCAGTTGCTGCTCGGCCTCGTCGTAGTGGACGTCGGCAATCACCATGTTGAGCAGCCCGTCCAGGCGCTCATCGAAGACGGTGGTGACCGAGTCGCGGAAGTGATGGGCCAGCCCCAGGCCGGCCAGTGGCAGCAGTAGGCCGATGAGCAGCAGCGCGGCCAGCAGCAGACGGGTGGCGACCGAGGCTCGGGCCAGAGTATCGCGCCATTGCCGGCTCATGATGCCTCGTCGAGATCGATCAGTCGGTAGCCCTGACCACGCAGCGTCTCGATACGCTGGCTGCCGAGCTTGCGACGCAGTCGGCTGATCTGCACGTCGATGACGTTGGAGTCCGGCTCATGATCGCGATCATAGACATGCTCGGCGAGTTCGGCGCGGCTGACGACCCGGGGAGCGGCATGTACCAGGTAGGCCAGGAGTCGGGATTCCTGGGCGGTCAGTCCGATCGGGCGACCGGCGAGTGTCACGCTGCCGGTGTGGGTGTCAAAGGCCAGGTCACCGACCCGCAGTATCGGATGGGCATGGCCGTGACTGCGACGCATCAGGGCGCGCAGTCGAAACAGCACTTCGGCCGTCTCGAAGGGCTTGGTGACATAGTCGTCGGCGCCGGCGGAGAAACCGGCGGCCTTGTCCGCCCAGCGTTCCCTTGCGGTCAGCACCAGCACGGGCAGGTCGATGCCTGCCTCTCGCCACTGGGCCAGCCAGCGGGTGCCGTCGCCATCGGGGAGCCCCAGGTCGAGGATGACGGCGTCGTAGCGCTCGGTCTGTACCAGAAAATCGGCTTCGGCGCCGCTGGCGGTAGGCTCGATCAGCATGCCGGCATCTGTCAGGGCCGCTCCCAGCGCTTCGGCGAGCGGGCCGTCGTCTTCCACCAGCAAGACCTTCATGGTGCCTTCCTCATGGCATTGATGTTCACGCCTTCCATACCGACCAGTTCTCCATTTCCGGCATCGAATTCGAATTCCACTACCTGGCCCTGGGGGCCCAGCATCTCGATCTCGTAGAGCGGCGGACCGTCGTCACGCTCGAGTTCGACTTCCAGTACCTCGCCGGCGTAGTGCGCCTGCAGCCAGTCGAGAATCACCGGCAGCTCGACCAGCTTGCCGCGACGCACGTCGTTGTGCAGGTCTCGCCAGTGCTTGTCGCCCAGCCCCGGCGTCGAGAGGGCGGCGAACAGCAGGGCAACGCATGCCGTGCAGCAGAGGCGGTGCCGCGGAACAGGAGGAGGTGCGCGCGTGATCATCATGCTTCGAGGTTGCCAGTCATGACATGAACGCAGCATGAACGGCCCTGTCAGGTCTCGGCAAGGTGGGCGATGCTACAACGTCCCTGCAGTCTCGATGAATACACCGACAGAGAGGACATGACCATGTCATTCAAGACACTGATGATCGCTTCGGCTACCACCCTGGCGCTGGTCGCCGGCAGCGCCCAGGCCGACGACCGCCTCGCCCTCGAGCGTGCCGAGGCGGTGCTCGAGCGGGCCCAGACCTTCGGCTTCACCCACATCGAGGAGATCGAGGCCAAGGGGCGCGATGTCGTCGAAATCGAGGGGTGGCTGGACGACGAGTGGTACGCCGACGTCCGGTTGTCCCTGGACAGTGACGAGACGCTGCGCGAAGAGCGTAAGCGGCTGGTCACCGGTGCCTGGGGGATGACCGCCGATGATGTGCGTCAGGCCTTCTCGTCCGCGAGTGGCGAGGGCATGACGGAGTTCGAGAGCCTGCAGGTGGATGAGGCAGGCCACATCGAGATCGAGGGGCGCGGGCAGAACGGTCGCGAACTCGAGATCACCACGCGCCTGGGACAGGACGGCGTCGTCGCGGTGGAGCGCGACTGACCCTCTGCTTGCCTCTCGCTCTCGACGGCAGGCTTTCAGCCTGCCGTTATGCCGTGCGATGCCCCGTCGTCCTGCTATACCAGTTTGCTCTGACGAAGCTGCCACTCGGCAAGCGGCGGGGCGAAGCTGTCGGGGTCGGCCTGGTCCCAGTAATCGCGAAAGACCGGGTGGTGCGATGCACCGCCCGTGAGCAAGGCGTTCGGTGGCACGAAGTCGAACAGAGTGGCGAGGCTGCGTACCTCGTGGCGGGAAATGCGTCGAATCACGTGTTCGGGGCCGAGTTCTCCTGGATGGCGGAGACCGGCGGCCGCCAGCATCTCGGCCAGCGCCTTCAGGGTGTTGGCGTGGAAACGATGCACCCGCTCGGCCTTGAGGGGCACGTCCAGTCGGCTGCCGCGCTGGGGGTTCTGGGTTGCCACGCCGCTCGGGCAGCGGTCGGTGTGGCAGCTCTGGGCCTGAATGCATCCCAGGGCGAACATGTAGCCTCGCGCGGCGTTGCACCAGTCGGCGCCGAGCGCCACGGTCCGGGCGATGTCGAAGGCGCTGATGACCTTGCCGGCGGCCCCCACGCGAATCACGTCGCGCAAGCCGGCTCCGACCAGGGTGTTGTGGACCAGCAGCAGCGCCTCGGTGAGCGGCATGCCGAGGCGGTTGACGAATTCCAGCGGTGCCGCGCCGGTGCCGCCCTGGCCGCCATCCACCACCACGAAATCTGGATGGTCGCCTTCCTCACGCATGGCCTTGACCATGGCAAACCACTCCCAGGGGTGGCCGATGGCCAGCTTGATGCCGACCGGCTTGCCGCCGGACAGGTCGCGCAACTGCTGGATGAAAGCGATCATCTCGCGTGGCGTGGTGAACGCACTGTGGGCCGCCGGCGATATCACGTCCTGGCCTTCCGGCACGCCACGCGCTGCCGCGATCTCGGGGGTCACTTTGGGACCAGGCAGCACACCGCCGTGACCGGGCTTGGCGCCTTGGGAGAGTTTGATCTCGATCATCTTCACCGCCTCGAGCCCGGCGGTCTCGGCGAACTGCTCGGGGTCGAAGCAGCCCTCGGCGTCGCGGCACCCGAAGTAGCCGGAGCCGAGCTCCCAGACGAGGTCGCCGCCCTGGCGATGATAGGACGAGAGGCCGCCCTCGCCGGTGTCGTGGTAGAAGCCACCTTCCCTGGCCCCTTCATTCAAGGCGCGGATGGCGTTGGCCGACAGGGCGCCGAAGCTCATCGCCGAGATGTTGAAAACACTGGCCGAGTAGGGGCGAGGTCGACCGGCACCGATGACGACCCGGAAATCATGATTCTCGATGCGTTTCGGCGCCAGGGAATGATTCATCCATTCGTAGCCGGGGGCCTGCATGTCGCGCTGAGAGCCGAAGGGTTGCTTGTCGATGGTGTTCTTGGCGCGGCAGTAGACCAGGCGGCGTTGTTCCCGGGAAAAGGGCCGTTCCTCGGTGTCTGACTGAATGAAGTACTGGCGGATCTCGGGGCCGATGGATTCCAGCAGGTAACGCAGATGGGCCAGGATGGGGTAATTGCGGCTGACGGTATGGTGGTGCTGTAGCAGATCGTGGGTGCCCAGGGCGACCAGCAGGCCGAAGACCACAACGCCCAGGATCCAGGGCCAGGCGGGAACAAGGGCCACGCCCAGCAGGCAGGCGATGAGGCCGGCAAGGCTGATGGCATAGGCGCCGTAGCGGCTCGGTAGGCGGTACATGGGCAGGCTCTTCTTGCGATGAGGGTCCGGCCATTGCATGTCGCGGAAGGTCGACTGTCAATTCGTGCCGCCGGGCGCTAGCGTGTCAGGCATCGTCTTGTCAGATGTGCTGGAGGCAGGTCATGACGCAGCGCTACCGTTTCGACACCATCATCGTCGGCGCCGGTACTGCCGGCTGCTTGCTCGCCAAGCGCCTGACGGAAGATAGCGAGAGACGCGTGCTGTTGATCGAGGCGGGGGGACGCGATACACACCCCTGGATTCATATCCCCGTCGGCTATCTTTACTGCATCGACAATCCCCGCACCGACTGGCGATTTCGCACCGAGCCGTCACCCGGGCTCAACGGGCGGCGGCTCGTCTATCCGCGTGGCAAGACGCTCGGTGGCTGCTCCAGCATCAATGGCATGATCTATATGCGTGGCCAGGCACGGGATTACGACCATTGGGCGGATGTGACCGGCGATGATGCTTGGCGCTGGGCGAACTGTCTGCCCGATTTCATGCGCCACGAGGATCACCACCGTCTCGATGACGAGGCCGGTGTCGATGCCGCGCATCGTGACTTTCACGGTCATGGCGGCGAATGGCGGGTGGAGCGTCAGCGGCTTCGCTGGGAGGTACTCGAGGATTTCGCCCTGGCCGCCGAGCAGGCGGGTATCCCCCGGGTCGATGACTTCAATCGCGGCGACAACGAGGGAGTGGACTATTTCGAGGTCAACCAGCGTGGCGGTTGGCGGTGGAACACCGCCAAGGCCTTCCTGCGTGGTATCGAGAAGCGCAACAACTTCACCCTGTGGCACTCGAGTCAGGTTCAGGGGCTGGGCTTCGACGAGGAGGAGTCGGGACGGCCCCGCTGCGCCGGCGTGCGGGTGAAGCGAGGCGGTGAAGTCGTCGAGGAGCAGGCCGCCCGGGAGGTCGTGTTGTGTGCCGGCGCCATCGGCTCGCCGCAGTTGCTTCAGTTGTCCGGCATCGGCCCGGCCGACCTGCTCGCCGAGCACGATATTCCTCTGGTCGCCGACCTGCCGGGCGTGGGCGACAACCTCCAGGATCACCTGCAACTACGCTCGATATATCGGGTCGACGGTGCCGATACCCTGAATACCCGCGCTGGCTCCTGGTTCGGCAAGACACGCATCGGCCTGGAGTATCTGTTGCGGCGTTCCGGCCCCATGAGCATGGCGCCCTCCCAGCTCGGTGCCTTCACGCGCAGCGACCCGGACCAGCCTCATGCCAATCTCGAATATCATGTGCAGCCGTTGAGCCTGGAGGCGTTCGGGCAACCGTTGCACGACTTCCCGGCGATCACTGCCAGCGTGTGCAACCTTAATCCGACCAGCCGGGGCAGGGTGCGGATTGCCGGTCGGGATCCGTCTCTGGCGCCGCTCATCTCGCCCAATTACCTGGATACCGAGGAGGACCGACGGGTCGCGGCCGACTCGCTGCGGGTCACCCGACGCATCCTCGCCCAACCGGCCCTGGCCGAGTATCGTCCGCAAGAGATCAAGCCGGGCGCGCGCTACCAGACCGACGAGGAACTGGTACGCCTGGCCGGCGATATCGGCACGACCATCTTTCACCCCGTGGGCACCGCCGCCATGGGGCGCGCCGACGATCCTTCGGCGGTGGTCGATTCTCGCCTCAGGGTGCGTGGTGTCTCGGGGCTGAGGGTGGTGGATGCCAGCGTGATGCCGACCATCACCAGCGGCAACACCAATTCACCGACCCTGATGATCGCCGAGAAGGCGGCCGGCTGGATGCTGGCCGAAACGTCATGATCTCGTCATATATGACAAATAGTGTTTGACCTGCGCCTCTCGCTGGCGCATGCTAGCTCGCAGTAGGTTGGCAAGTCGAACATCGCAAGTGGTCATCGAAACGCTCAGGCATCGATTTCCCGGTGAAACGTTTCTTGTTTTACCCACTGCTACTCGGGTATTTCCCGGCAAATCAATGCTATTCGAGGAATTCGAAAAATGGCTACCGGTACTGTCAAGTGGTTCAACGACACGAAAGGCTTTGGCTTCATCTCTCCGGACGACAACGGTGACGACCTGTTCGCTCACTTCTCCGAGATTCAAGCCGAAGGCTTCAAGTCTCTGCAGGACGGCCAGAAGGTCTCCTTCGACGTCACTCAGGGCAAGAAAGGCCTGCAGGCGTCCAACATCAAGGTCGTCGACTGATCGTCGATTGTCCTGATGCAGGATAGACCACCGACCGGGTGGTCGATTGGCGGGGCCCGCGAAAGCGGGCCCCGCTTGCGTTGTACGGGAAGAAATGTTGCCCGATAGTGTCCTGTTTCGGAGGTTCGTTGAAGAGGTGGCGAGCGCATTGGGTCGTCAGGCAAGGCGCCGCGACGAGGCATAGCAGCGCTATGGCGAGGAGTGGCAACACGGCATGGCGGCTCAAGGGGCCGCCAGAATTCTACAGTCAACCTCTGATACAGGACACTAGGCCGCGATTTCTTCGGCGCCGCCGTTGCGCTAGGGTGTGGCTTTTGTCTGTGGAGAAGATGTCGCCATGAGCGCACCCGACGAATTGATCATCGAGCCGGCCAACGGCAAGGTCGCCGATGCCTGCGTGTTCATCCTGCATGGCCTGGGCGCCGACGGCCACGACTTCGAACCCCTGGTGCCGGCCCTGGCACTGCCTGCCGATGCCGGCGTGCGCTTCATTCTGCCCCATGCGCCGCGTCTGCCGGTGACCGTCAATGGTGGCATGGTGATGCCCGCCTGGTATGACATCACCGAGATGAGCCTGGACCGCAAGGTCGATGAGGCGCAGCTCAAGGCCTCGGCCGAACGCCTCCAGGGCTTGATCCAGGAACAGATCGACCACGGCATCGCGCCCGAGCGTATCATCATCGCCGGTTTCTCCCAGGGGGGCGCCGTGGCCTATGAAGCCGCCTTGAGCTTCCCTCGACGCCTGGGCGGGTTGCTGGCCATGTCGACCTATCTCGCTACCGCCGATAGCCTCGAGTACGCCGAGGCCAACCGTGATCTGCCCATCGAGGTACATCACGGCAACGTCGACCCCGTGGTACCCGAGTCGCTGGGGCGTGCTGCCCACGACCGCCTGCAGAACATGGGCTACCCGATCGCGTACCGGCAATACCCCATGGCCCATGCTGTCTGCCCCCAGCAGGTCGCCGATATCGGCCGTTGGCTGTCCGCTCGGCTCGGTGGGTAAGAAAGGCCGCGTTGTTGGCGATCGCCTCGCGGCCCGGTATGGTCTGGGAAGGGCAGTGGTCGCTGCACGCCAGGGTTGGCACGCAGGGTCAGCGTGAGCTGGCAATTGGTGAAACCGGTGAAGAGGAGACGCCCATGGCGTTATCGGAAGATTTACGGTTACCCGTGGCCTGCCCGAATTGCGGTAGCCATCTGATGCGAGCCCCCAGCACCAAAAATCCTGATGACAAGGTGCATTGTGCGTCCTGTCAGCGTTTCGTCTGCCTCTATCACGAGGCCTGCAAGGTATTGAAACAGGGGCCGGGCAGCGACAGCGAGGCGTTGATCGAGAAGGCGGTGAACCGCGGAGCCTGAGGGCTTCTCGGGTCTTCCTTGAAGATAATGAAGGACCGGCGACATCGAACTGCCCCCCTATAGTTGGACGGTTCATTCAGCCGGCGCTCAAGGCCTGAGTCCTGTACGTTACAGGGCTCAGGCCTTTTAGTTTCAGCTCGATGGCCGTATCGCGCTTAGAGCAGTTCCTCGCCGGCGAGTGCCAGGCGCGAGCGTTCGACGCTCATCAGGGTCACGTGGCCGGCGTGGGCCCAGTCGCGGAAGTGTTGCACTACGGCGGCCATGCCGCAGGTGTTGGCGGTGAGGTAGGGGGTATCGATCTGCCCCACATTGCCGAGGCAGACGATCTTGGTGTTGCGTCCGGCGCGGGTGATCAGTGACTTGAGCTGTTTGGGCGTGAAGTTCTGGGCCTCGTCGATGATCAGGAAGGTGTCGTTGAGGGTGCGGCCACGCATGAACCCCGGGGCGCGGATCTGTACCCGAGAGCCGAGCAGCTGGCGGGTGGCTTCCTGGTTCCAGGTGGTGCTGCCGTCGTGCTCATCGCGCAGCAGGTTGTCCATGTTGTCGTGAAAGGCGCCCATCCAGGGCGACATCTTCTCTTCCTCGGTACCGGGCAGGTAACCGATGTCCTCGCTCATCGAGATCGGAGCCCGGGTGAAGACCACCCGCTCGAAGCGCTTGGTGTCCAGCGTCTGCTGGAAGGCGGCGGCGAGGGTCATGAAGGTCTTGCCGGTGCCGGCGCTGCCGGCGATGGTGACCAGGTCGATATCGTCGTCCATCAGCAGGTTGAGCGTGAAGTTCTGGCGACTGTCGTGGGCGTGGACGCCCCAGACGCTGGCGCCGTGACGATAGTCGGTGAGCAGCTCGAGCTGGGCGTGTCGAGGGCTCACCTCGCGCACCACGGCTTCGAAGCTGGCGCCGTTGTCGTTGTCCGACACCAGCATGCCCAGGTGCCAGTCTTCCGGGATCTCGCCGTTGAGGCGATAGACCACTCGGTCGTCCTCGCGGTCGACCTTGACGTCGGCACGCAGGCCTTCCCACAGGCCGCTGCCGTCGTGACCGGCGTCGGGATAGATGCGGGCGCCGCCGATCATGGCGTCGCTGTCGTCGAAGGCGCGATCGGTGAGGTAATCCTCCACGGGCACGCCGAGTGCCGCCGCCTTGACCCTCAGGTTGATGTCCTTGGTTACCAGCACGACCGAGGCATCGGGGCGTTCGTCACGTAGCCGGCAGGTCTCGGTGAGCAAGCGATTGTCGGGGCTGTCTTCGAGCGGGTCGAGGGGCTTGAGGTCGTTGTAGCAGAGCAGCCGCAGGCGGCCTTCGGTGCCGGTGGGGCGGGAGATGGGAATGCCATCGCGAATCTGGCCGATATCGACGTTGGCGGTGAGGTCGGACAGGGTCCGGCTGACTTGCCGGGCGGTGCGAGCGATCTCGCGGATGCCGTTCTTGTGCTTGTCGAGTTCTTCGAGCACGGTCATCGGGATCACCACTTCGTGCTCATCGAACTGGTAGAGGGCGGCGGGGTCGTGAATCAGGACATTGGTGTCCAGCACGTAAAGCCGGGTGGCTTTCTTGTCGATGCGTACCATCGGCGCAGCTCTCCTGATTGTCACCGGATCGGCGTCACCAACATGACGCCTCGATGTCGACACTGTCAGCGCGAAATGTCAGGTCTGTGACAGGGGCGCGACGTGTCTCCCTGATGGTGTGGCGTTTCCTCCTGTCGGGTTGGACATTGAATGATGCCGAGGGTGCGATTGTCGGCGGTGCTTTCTCAGCATGGACCATATCGTCAAGTCTTCAAGTAGACGAGTCTCACGGCCATGTCAACGAAACGGACCCGCCTGCCGGCGGGCCCCGTGGTGTCAGCCCTGAACCATGACGCGACCGTCGTGCAGGATGATCCGCCAGGTACGCAGCTTGACCTGCTCGTCTTCCACGCATTGTCCATCGCTCAACCTGAAATGCTGCTTGTAGAGCGGCGAGGCCACGACCGGTTCGCCCGCCACGTCGCCGACGATGCCCCGGGCGATGACATTGGCACCGGAGAAGGGGTCATGGTGGTCGATGGCGTAGAGTGCCGGTTCGTGGCCGGGCAGGTAGAAGATCGCTATCTGGACGGGACCATCGTCGGTCTCGAGCCGGGCGGCGATGCCGGAGTGGGCGACCAGGTCCTCCCGGGTGCACAGGGGCTGCCAGGTCTGGGTCATGGTCATGGCTTCTGCAGTTGCGATGGTCATAGATTGGTAGTCCTCGCGATGATGTCGAGAAATTGGCGAGCGAGATGAAGCGCTAGGCGCGCGGCGCAGCGGTGTAGGCTTCCGGTCGTCTCACTCGGGGCTGATCCGTCGACAGGTCTTCGAGGAGGCGCTGTGAACCCATCCTTGGGCGCTACCTACGCCTTTCCTGGCGTAGGACCTCCTCTTTGACCTGTCCCCGGCGCCCCTCGTTGGTACGGGAACCAACCATAGCGAAAGCGCTGTTCAGGCGGGCCTGAGTTGGCCACGCTCTTCCGTCACGATGATATCCGGGTCCGGCCGCTCGTCGTTGACGAAGCTGCGGAAGCGCTTGAGTTTCTCGGGGTCGGAAAGGGCGCCGGCCCACTCGCATTCGTAGTTGTCGATCACCGTCTGCATCTGGCGCTCGAGCTCGTCGCCGAGTCCCAGGCTGTCGTCGATCACGACTTCCTTGAGATAGTCGAGCCCGCCTTCGAGGTTCTCGCGCCATACCGAGGTGCGCTGCAGCCGGTCGGCGGTGCGCACGTAGAACATCAGGAAGCGGTCGATATAACGGATCAGGGTGTCGTCATCGAGATCGGTGGCGAACAGCTCGGCATGGCGTGGACGCATGCCGCCGTTGCCGCAGACGTAGAGGTTCCAGCCGTGTTCGGTGGCGATCACGCCGACATCCTTGCTCTGCGCCTCGGCGCACTCCCGGGTGCAGCCGGAGACGGCGAACTTGAGCTTATGCGGGGAGCGCAGCCCCTTGTAGCGATTCTCGAGGCGGATCGCCATGCCCACGCTGTCCTGCACGCCGTAGCGGCACCAGGTGCTGCCGACGCAGGATTTCACCGTGCGGGTGGCCTTGCCGTAGGCATGGCCGGTTTCGAAGCCGGCCTCGATCAGCTCGGCCCAGATGTCGGGCAACTGTTCGAGACGGGCGCCGAAGAGGTCGACACGCTGGCCGCCGGTGATCTTGGTATAGAGACCATATTTCTCGCCGACCTCGCCCAGCACGCGGAGTCGGGTCGGGGTGATCTCGCCGCCGGGAATGCGCGGCACCACCGAATAGGTGCCGTTCTTCTGCATGTTGGCCATGAAGGTGTCATTGGTGTCCTGCAAAGGCACATGAGCGGCGTCGGTGATCGGCTCGTTGAAGCAGGAGGCCAGGATCGAGGCCACGGCCGGCTTGCAGATATCGCAGCCCAGGCCTGTCGATTGCGCAGAGCCATGGCCGTGCTTTTCGATCAGCTCGCCGAAGGTCTTGATGCCCTCGACTCGCACGATCGAATACAGCGCCTGGCGAGTATGGGCGAAGTGTTCGCAGATCGATTGGTCGACCTCGACGCCGCGTGCCTCCAGCTCGCTGTCGACCACGCTCTTGAGCAGCGCCGCACAGCCGCCGCACCCGGTACTCGCCCTGGTGGCGCCCTTGACCGCGCCGAGATCGTCGCATCCGGCGTCGATGGCCTCGCAGATCGCGCCCTTGGTGACGTTATGGCAGGAACAGATCGAGGCCGTCGCGGGCAGGGCATCGGGTCCCAGGGTCGGGGCGCCTTCGACGCTGGGAAGGATCAGCGAGGCCGGATCCTCCGGCAGTTCCAGGCCGTTGGCGTAGTACTGCATCAGGGTGTCGTAGGTGGCGTTGTCGCCCACCAGCATAGCGCCGAGCAGCTTCTTGCCATCGCTGGAGACGACCATCTTGCGGTATTCCTGCTTGAGCTGGTCGAAGTACCGGAACTGGCGGGCGCCCGGCGAGCGGTCGCCATGGGCGTCGCCGATGGCACCGACGTCGACGCCGAGCAGCTTCAGCTTGGTGCTCATGTCGGCGCCTTCGAAGGTCAGTCTGCCGCCGCACAGGGTGTCGGCGGCGGCCTTGGCCATCTGGTAGCCCGGCGCCACCAGACCGAAGATGCTGCCTTGCCAGAGCGCGACCTCGCCGACGGCGAGAATCGCCGGATCACTGGTCAGGCAGCGGTCGTCGATGACCACGCCGCCCCGTTCGCCCATCTCCAGGCCGGCATCGCGGGCCAGCTCGTCCCTCGGACGGATGCCCGCCGAGAAGACGATCAGGTCGGTCTCCAGCCGCTTGTCGTCCTGGAAGACCATGCGGTGGCGGCCGGTGTCGCCGTCCTCGATGTACTGGGTCGCCCGGTCGGTCAGGACCTGCACGCCCAGGGCCTCGATCTTCTCGCGCAGCAGCTCGCCGCCTTCGGTATCGACCTGCATGGGCATCAGACGCGGGGCGAACTCCACCACGGCGGTGTCCAGCTCGAGCCCGCGCAGGGCGTTGGCCGCTTCCAGGCCCAGCAGGCCGCCGCCGACTACCACCCCGGTGGTGGCCGAGCGGGCTGCCTCACGGATGGCGTCGAGATCGTCCAGGGTGCGGTAGACCAGGCAACCGTCCCGGTCACCGCCGGGGATCGGCGGCACGAAGGGGTAGGAGCCGGTGGCCAGGACCAGTCGATCGAAGGCATAACGCCCCCGGGGCGTGATCAGCTCGCGGGCGTCGCGGTCGATGGTAGTGACCGCCTCGTTCAGACGCAGTTCGATCCCGTGTGCCTCGTAGTAGTCGGCGGTCGAAAGCGCGAGGTCATCGGCGTCGCGACCACTGAAGTACTCGGAGAGATGCACCCGGTCGTAGGCCAGGTGACGTTCTTCACCGAACACGCGGATGCGGTAGTGCCGATGGGCATCGCGTTCGACGAGTTGTTCGACGAGGTGATGGCCGACCATGCCGTTGCCGACAATGATCAGGTCCTGGGGAGCGGAGTTGGGTGCCTTCATGCGGCCTCCTGGTCGATAGTGTCGGTGGCTGAGGTAGTGGCCGGGGCATCGGCTGAGGCGTCGTCGAGCAAGGTTTCGGTGTCGGCCTGGCCGAGCAGCAGTGCACGACGAGCGGCGCCGAAGTGCGTGCCATCCTGTGATCGGGCGAACAGCCAGGGCCCCATGGCGGTATCGCCATAGAGCACGGCACCGTCGACACGGCCGTCACGCAGCAGCAGGCGGCGATATTCGCCCTGTTCGGGATCGTGGTAGGTGAGGACGTCGTGGTCCGGTGTCGCCTCGATGGGACCGAAGGCGTACAGCGCCACACCGCTGATCTTGAGCTTGGTGGCGGTCGGTCGGTCCCGGTAGCCGGGGGTGTCCTCGCCGGCCAGCCGGGCGGCGAGGACCTCGGCCTGCTGCCATATCGGTTCTACCAGCCCGAAGGTGCTCGAGCCGAACTGACAGCATTCGCCCAGGGCATGGATGGCGGGGTCCGAGGTGGTCATCTGCTCGTCGACGCGGATGGCCCGATCACACTCTAGGCCGGCCGTGCGACCCGGTTCGACGTTGGGCGCAATGCCGGTGGCGATCACCACATGATCGGCAGCCAACCGGGTGCCGTCGGCGAGATGCACCGCGCGCACCCGGCCCCGACCGTTGTCTTCCAGCTCGCTCAAGTGGGCGTCGGTGATGATTTCCAGGCCCCTCGCCTCGAGTTCACCGCGCAACAGCCCCGCGGCGGTGGCGTCGAGCTGGCGGTTCATCAGGTGAGCGCTGCGCTGGATCACCCGGACCCGCATGCCGCGTTTGCGCAGTCCTTCGGCGGCTTCCAGGCCGAGCAGGCCACCGCCGATGACGACGGCACGACCGCCATGTCGAGCGGCCTCGGCCAGGATCTCGGCGTCGCCCAGATCGCGAAAGCCATGTACGCCACCCAGGGCCACCCCGGGAACCGGCGGCATCGCGGAACGCGAACCGGTGGCCAACACCAGACGATCGTAGTCGAGGGTCGCGCCCCGGGCGGTGGTGATCCGGCGTGTATCGCGGTCGATGTCGATGATGCGTTCGCCGAGCCGGGTCTCGATACGTGTGCGGTTTCCTGTTGTTGGAGTGTGCTCGGGCAGTCGCAGTGCACCGCGCTCCATCTCGCCGGCCAGCCAGGGCGACAGCAGAATACGGTTGTAGGCGGCGCTGACTTCCTCGCCGATGACAGTGATCCGGCGAGGTGGCCGAGGCTTGCTGCATAGTGTCGCGACCAGGCGGTGGGCGGCCATGCCGTTGCCGACGATCACCAGGTGATCGATGGGGGCCCGGTCGTCGGGGCGTGTCGTGGCATCGGGTCGCATATCGCAACCTCCTGAAAACGCAAAAAGACGTCCCCGCGCTCCCCGGCATCGGGGGCGCTGAGACGTCTTTGTCCGAAAGCATGGGGCGGTCGCCGTTGACCGCCGGGGCCGGTGCGGGGCGGGACCCGCGTACCGGCGTGATTCATGACGAGGGTTTCAATTTCTACGCCATTTTTATGATGTGATTTGTAAAATCAGCTGGTTATCGTTTAATTGCGGGAATTTGTCACTGTGCCATGTCCTGTCGTGTGCACGTCATTGGTGCGTGGCGGCATCGAAATGCGCAGGGCTGTAGCAGGTCGACAGGGTGCGCATGTCCAGCACACGACCGCTTTCGCGCATGTGCTGGTCGAGGTGCTCGGCGACATGAGACATGATCTCGGCGGTCGGGCGGGGATCGCCGACCAGGCACTGCCAGGCCGGCGGGACATCGGGTGCCAGGGTCTCGAGGTGCTCGACGCTGCGATCCAGGTAAGGCGGCAGGGCCAGCCAGCCCAGTGCGCGTCGCGCATGGTCCGGTGATGCGTCGAGCCATTGCACGGCCTTGTGGAGGGCTCGGATCAGGGCCGCCAGGGTGGCGGGATAGCGCAGGGCCCAGGAGGCCGTTACGCCGAGGACTTTCTCGGGGTGCGCGGGCCACAGCTGGGCACCGCTGGCGGCGACGCGCCCGACATCGCGATATCGGGCGAGACTGCCCCAGGGCTCGCCGACGCAGAAGCCATCGATCTCGTCGTTTTCCAGCGCCTCGACCATGCGGGGCGGGGGCAGGGCCCCCAGCACCACCTGATGCTCAATGTCGATGTCGGCACTGGCCAGCCATTCACGCAGTTGGTAGTGCTGGCAGGAGTAGGGATAGACCATCGCCAGCCGAGGGGGGCTGCCGCGATGGTCGTGGAGGCGAGCGGCGAAGCGCCGGGCATTGTCGCGGGGGTCGCGATCTGCGCCGATGTCGTCCATCCCCTCGGACCAGCGTTTCGACAGCACGATGGTGTTGCCGCCACGGCCGAGGATGAACGGCGCCAGGGTCTCGCAGGGCGCGCGCGACAGCCCGAGGCTCATGGCCAATGGCATGGGGGACAGCATGTGGGCGCCGTCGAGCAGGCCGGAGGCCACCTTGTCACGCAGCGTCGACCAGGCGTTTTCCCTCGAGAGCGCCACCTCGAGGCCTTCGTCGGTGAAGAAGCCCGCCTCCCTGGCGATGATCGGCAGGGCGGCATCGAGCAGGGGGATGAAACCCAGCGTCAGGCGTTCGATTTCGGGGGGGCGCGGTGCGCTCATCGTCCCTTCTCCAGTTGTTCGAGGATGTCGATCACGTTGTTCGCCACGTCGCCGATACGCTGGCCACGGTCCATGGCCAGCTTGCGCAACATGCGGTAGGCCTGGGGCTCGTCGCAGTCCTGATGCTTCATCAACAGGCCCTTGGCGCGTTCGATGCGCTTGCGTTCGGCCAGTTGAGTTCGGGCCTGGTCCAGTTCACGGCGCATCGACTGGAAGGATTCGAAACGGGCGATGGCGACTTCCATGACCGCCTTTACCCGGCCCGGTACCAGGCCATCCACCACATAGGCGCTGACGCCGGACTTGAGCGCGGCCTGCATGGTGTCGGGGTCATGTTGGTCGGCGAAGAACACCACCGGGCGCGGGTTCTCGCGGTTGAGCAGCGACATGCTGTCGAGGGTGTCGCGGTCGGGGGATTCCATGTCGATGATCACCACATCGGGCTGATGACGAGCGACCATCTCGTTGAGGCTCGTCGGGGCCTGCAGGCGACAGATGACCTCGTGGCCCTCATTGGCGAGGGCTTCCTCGACCATGGCGGCCCGCACGATCTCGTCGTCGACCAGAAGGACTTTCAAGGGCTGAGGCATGGTGGTGTGGCTCATTGCGTTGGGGCTTGGCGGTACCTTCTGCAAGATGTGTTCCAGTTGCCGGGTCAGCCCGTGAACGACAGCGATGCGCTTCTGGAGCGCCTTCTGGGTGACCCGGGAAGGCGGCGCAACGAGGCATTGCTGCACCGAAGCGGTGCGCACCGGGTGGCAGGGTGCGCTCGACATGTGCAGCAACATCGCGTCCGTCAGCACCGATGTCGGTACGGAATGCGCCACGCCGGGGTTCGACGTACTTGGCATGGCACTTGCTATCCAAATGGGTGACCAGGATGAACCAAGGGTGGTTCATTCATCGGCAAAGACGCCCACCGCTTCTCCGCAGCCTCGGCTGCCGTGAGGCGGTGGGCGTCGTCGTTTCGGCAGTCGTCCACGACGGGAGGAAAGCGTCATGTCCAGGGCCCCAACGCAAGACGCACGCACCACATGCCCTTATTGCGGCGTCGGTTGCGGCGTGCGCGCCGAGATGCAGGAGGGGCGGATCGTTGCCGTCGAGGGCGACACCGAGCATCCGGCCAATTACGGTCGTCTGTGCGTCAAGGGGTCGGCCCTGCACGAGACGCTCGGTGATCGGGGGCGGCTCATGCGTCCTCGGCTGGACGGCGCCGAGGTCGACTGGAACACCGCCCTGGACGCCGTGGCCGACCGCCTGGCCGAGACGAGGCGCGAGCATGGCCCCGAGGCCTTGGCCGGCTATCTCTCCGGGCAACTGCTTACCGAGGACTACTACGTCGCCAACAAGTTGTTCAAGGGCTTTCTCGGCACGCCGCATCTGGATACCAATTCGCGACTCTGCATGGCCTCGGCGGTGGCCGCCTACAAGCGCTCGCTGGGAGCCGACGCCGTACCCTGCAACTATGAGGACCTGGAGGATGCCGAGCTGGTCGTGCTGACGGGCTCGAACCTGGCCTGGAATCACCCGGTGCTGTTTCAGCGCCTGCGTGTCGCCAAGACGCGCAATCCCCTGCTGCGCGTGGTGGTGATCGATCCGCGCGTCACCGATACCTGTGAGCTGGCCGACCTTTACCTGGGCGTCCGCCCCGGCAGTGATGCTCGCCTGTTCACGGGACTGCTGGCCTGGATGGCCGAGCGGGGCAAGCTCGACCGTGTCTATCTGGCGCGTCACACCCGAGGGCTGGAGGAGGCCCTGGAAGCGGCACGACAGGACGAGGTCTCGATCGAGGCCATCGCCGCCGATTGCGATGTCGATCCCGAGCGCCTGGAAACCTTCTTCTACTGGTTCGCCAGCCAGCTCCACGTGGTGACGCTCTACTCCCAGGGCATCAATCAGTCGAGCAGCGGTACCGACAAGTGCCAGGCGATCATCAATTGCCACCTGGCCGGCGGCAAGATCGGCCTGCCCGGTGCCGGTCCCTTTTCCATCACCGGCCAGCCCAACGCCATGGGCGGGCGTGAGGTGGGCGGCCTGGCCAATCAGCTGGCCGCCCACATGGACTACGACAGTCCGGGAGCCCTGGAGCGGGTGGCACGTTTCTGGTCTACCGAGTCGCTCGTTCCCTGTCTCCCGACCGCGCCGGGCCACAAGGCGGTGGAACTGTTCGAGGCCATCGAGCGCGGCGAGGTTCGGGCCCTGTGGATCATGGCCACCAATCCTGCCGTGAGCCTGCCCGATACCCACCGGGTGCGTGCGGCGCTGGCCAGGTGTCCGCTGGTGATCGTCTCGGAGTGCATGGCCGATACCGATCTTCTGGAGGTTGCCGATATCGTGCTGCCGGCCTCCGGCTGGTCCGAAAAGGATGGCACTGTGACCAATTCCGAGCGTCGCATCTCGCGGCAGCGCGGCCTGATGACGCCGCCGGGCGAGGCTCGCCACGATTGGTGGATCATCAGCGAGGTGGCGCGGCGCCTGGGGTTCGGCGAGGCCTTCGACTATGCCCATCCGGCCGACATCTTCGTCGAGCATGCACGCCTGTCCGGTTTCGAGAACGAGGGAGAAGGGCGGCGCTGTTTCGATATCTCCGCGCTGGCCGAGCTGGACCGTTCGAGCTATGACGCCCTGGCACCGATCCAGTGGCCGGTGACGCGCCAGGCGACACGGGGCACGCCCCGGTTGTTCGAGGATGGGCGCTTCGCCACCCCCGATGGCCGGGCCAGGCTCTTGCCGGTGAGGCCGCGAGGCCCGGTCCAGGCTCTCGGCGGACATCGACGCTTCCGCCTCAATACTGGCCGGGTCCGTGACCAGTGGCACACCATGACGCGTACCGCCCGGGCGTCCAGGCTGATGAACCACCGCACCGAGCCCTTCATCGAGGTGCACCCCGAGGATGCCCGGGCATTGGACCTGACCGATCAAGGGCTGGCACGGCTCGAGAGCGAGGGGGGCGACTATCGGGGACGTGTGCGGATCTCGCCGGCGCAGCGGCGCGGCGAACTGTTCGTGCCCATCCACTGGAGTGATCGCTTCAGTGCCTCGGCACTGGCCGGCGCGCTGCTGGCATCGCATGTCGACCCCTTGTCCGGCCAGCCCGAGTCCAAGCATGGCGCCGTGGCCCTGGCAGGTCTGCCCGTTGCCTGGGAAGCCACCCTGGTGGTCGCCGACGACTTAACCGTGGGGGAGCGGGTGCGCCAGGCGACCGCTTATTGGGCGCGAATTCCCATGGCCCATGCCGAACGCTGGCAACTGGCGGGCGATCCCGCCGCCGCCGGGCGTGACTGGTTGGCCTGGCTGGCCGATGTCCTGCCGGTGTCGGCCTCGCTGTGGTGCGACGATCCGGCCGATGGTCGGCTGCGTGCCGCGGGGATCGAGGCGGGCCGACTGCGCTGGTGGCTGATGGTCGGTCCGCCGGCCGAGTTGCCCGGACTGGCCTGGCTCGACGAACGGTTCGCCGAGGCGGCCGAAGGCATCCGCCTGGAGGCGGAACAGCGGCGTCGGATACTGGCTGCCTGCGAGGATGGGGCCGCCGACGACGGCCCCCTGGTGTGCAGTTGTCACCAGGTCGGACGGGGCGCCATCTCGTCGGCCATCCGCGAGGGTGATACCAGTGTCGAGGCGCTGGGCGCCCGGTTGGCCTGCGGCACCCAGTGCGGCAGTTGTATCCCCGAATTGAAATCACTCATCGAAGAGGAGATGGCCGATGCGTCTCATCCCGTCCCTGATGTCGAGCCGGCTTGAGGGTGCCCTGCGCCCATGGCGTGAGCGTCCCTTGCATTCGCTGGCGCGCCTCGCCTTCTCCTGGTGGGCGTCGCAGCGTCCACCGAGCGATGAGCCGGCCGCCGCGAGCCGGCACGGCGACCGGGACGGGCGGGTGTTTCTGGTCGGTGCCGGCAGCGGCGATGTCGAGCTGTTGACCCTCAAGGCCGCCCGGCTGCTGAGGGAGGCCGACGCCGTGGTCTACGATCGTCTGGTGGGCGACGAGATCCTGGCCCTGATTCCCGCCGGACGCGAGCGGTACTACGTGGGCAAGTCGCGTGGGCACCACAGTGTCGCCCAGGCCGAGATCGGTGCGCTGCTGGTGCGCCTGGCCGGCGAGGGCAAGCGAGTCGTCAGATTGAAGGGCGGTGACCCCGGTGTCTTCGGGCGCATGGGCGAGGAACTGGCCGCGCTGGATGCTGGAGGAATCGATCGTGAGATCGTCCCCGGTATCACGGCCGCTTCGGCGGCCTGCGCGAGCATGGGCATTTCCCTGACCGACCGTGGTCATGCCCAGCAATTACGCCTGATTACCGCTCAGCAGTGTCGCGAGGGCGGCGAGCCGGACTGGCCCGCCCTGGCGCGTCGCGACGAGACCCTGGTGTTCTACATGGGACTGTCTCGCGTCGAGACCATCTGCGATGGATTGCGCGGTGCCGGGCTGCCCGACGATTGGCCGATCATGCTGGTCGCCAACGCCAGCCTGCCGGAGCAGGAGGCGCTCGTCGGTACTTTGGCCGACATGCCCGAGCGGCTTGCCGCTAATCCACTGCCGTCACCCTGCCTGATCATCGTCGGCAGCGTGGTACGCCTCGCCGAGACCCACGCGGCGCAGGCCGCGGGCGCGAAGGAAAACGATGCCGGGGGGCTTGCTATTGTCCTGGGAAAATGAGCTAGACTCACCGGTCGCTCGACAGCGAAGCCAACAACAGGAGAGATACCCATGGCCAAGAAAACGACCGGCATACGTGACAACGCCCTGAAGGCCCGACTGCGCACCCCGCAGTTCCGTCTTCAGCAACAGAAACCCAAGAAAGGCAAGGGAAGCTACTCCCGCAAGGGGCGGGGGTATCGCCAAGCGGCCTGATGGTCAGGATGCTTGGCGATACCTCCTCCCCGCTTGTCGGCATGGTGCCGGTTCAGGTCAGGCGTAACCCCATGCTGACGCGATCCTCGGTGTCGAAGCCGAGCGCGTGATAGAAGTCCACCACGGCTTCGTTGCCACCCCGTATCTGTAGATTGACCTTGACGCAACCGAGCTCTCTCAGGCGCTCGACGGCGAACTCGACCATGCGCCTGCCGAGGCCTTCTCCCTGCCTCGAATTCGCCACGGCGACCGAGTATAGCCAGCCTCGATGACCGTCATACCCGGCCATGCAGGTAGCGATGATCTCGCCGCCATCCTCGATCACATAGATGTGATCATCGACCAGCCGCTTGGCGCGCAGTACGGCCTCGGGCGCATTGTAGCCATTGTAATCGGGAAAGCTGGCCCGCCAGAGGGCCGCGACCCGGGGTTCGTCATCTTCGGTGTACTTTCTCGGTGTCATGATCGTGGTTGTCGAGTCGTCGATGGTATCGAATGCTCACAGTCTCGCATGCCTGGGCGTGGCGATCATGGCGGGCGGGTGTCGGGTCTGCATCGAGGGGCAGGGGAGCGGGGATGTTCTCCCCGCTCGCATGGCGAAACCCTTATTCTTCGCCGGCCTGGAAAGCCTCGAAGACTTGCTGGCCGGTGAGGTCCTCGGTGGCGTTGCCGAAGTGGTACCAGCCCGGCTTCTCGTCGATGAAGATCTGCGAGTCGAAGGTCCAGGCCTCGCCATTGTCGACCAGGCCTACCGGTACGGCATAGTGCTCGCCGGTCTTGAGGCGGTAGAACAGGTGGGTGCCGCAGTGCCGGCAGAAGCCACGTTCCGCCCAGTCCGAGGAGGCATAGATACTGACTTGTGCCTCACCCTCAAGGGTCACGCGGCGCACCGACTCCATGGCCAGCAGGGGGCCGCCGCCCCAGGTTCGACACATCTGGCAATGGCAGGCACCGACATTCTGACGCTCGGCCTCGACGGAGAGCGTCACGGCGCCGCACAGACAGCTGCCGCGCAGGGTCATGGCATCGTTCATGGTCATCTCCTTGGTGGCCGAGAGTCGGCCAGGTGGTTTCACCAGGTTCGCTCATGAGCGAACCACCGGATCGGCAGGTCGGACCCCGGGGATCAGAGTTGCGCCAGGACCGTTTCGGCACTGCTCTGCTCCACGCCCTTGGCGTCGACGCCGAGGTATTCCACTACGCCGTCATTGGCGATCAGGGCAAAGCGCTTGCTGCGCGTTCCCATGCCGCCGGCGCTGGCGTCCATGTCCAGCCCCAGGGCGCGGGCAAACTCGGCGTTGCCGTCGGCCAGCATGGTGATGCGCTCGGCATTCTGGTCTTTCTGCCAGGCATCCATCACGAAGGCATCGTTGACGGCCATGCAGGCCACGACATCGACCTTATCGAGCAGCTTGTCGGCGTTGACCACGAAGCCTGGCATATGGGTGTTGGAACAGCCGGGGGTAAAGGCGCCCGGCACCGCGAACAGCACCACGCGCTTGCCGGCGAACAGCTCGCCGGTGGCGATGTCCTCCGGTCCCTGGTTGCCGTTGGTCTTGAGGGTGATGTCGGGGATGCGGTCACCGATGGCGATCGTCATTTCAAGCTCCTTTCACATGGGATAGAGACGGCGAGACGCCGTCGCACTGTGCAGGTTCCAGCATGGGCATATATGAGGGGCTCTGCAACGTACGGGGGACCGGGATCTCGACGGATCAGCCCCGAGCGATATGTTGCCTGGAGAGCATAAAACGCCCCCGGTGCGTTGCCGCAGCGAGGGCGTTTCCGGGGAGGGCGCTATCAGCGCAGCGAGAGGGCGCCGGAGCCGTTGTTGCCAGCGGCGTCGTGGTAAGCGGCGGTCTCTTCGGCCTCGACGTCGGGGGAAAAGCGCACCACCAGGGCGCAGAGGGCGGCGATCACCACGGCAACGCCGAGATAGAAGAGTCCTTGCTGGTAGCTGAGAGATTCGGAGCGGAACAGGAAGCCGGCTGCCACGGCGCCGGCGTTGCCACCTGCGCCGACGATACCGGCCACGGCGCCTAGCGCCTTCTTGTTGATGAAGGGGACGATCCCGAAGGTGGCGCCCTCGGCCATCTGCACGAAGAGACTGAATACCAGCATGATCGCGATGGCCAACGCCAGGACCTGCATCTGTGAGAAGAACATCAAGGCCACGCCTTCGCAGAGCATGGCGATGAACAGCCAGCGAACCCGGCCTTTCAGGCCGCCGTTGCGGGCGAACAGATCGGAGAAGATGCCGCCCAGGGTGCGGGCGAAGAGATTCATCAGGCCGAACAGACCGGCGATCAGGCCGGCGGTGGCCAGGGTCAGATCGAAGTTGTCGAAGTAATAGATGGCGGCGATGTTGTTGATGGTCAGCTCGACACCGAAGCAGGCAGCGTAGACCACGAACAATGCCCAGACGCGGATGTCCTTGGCGGCGGTGGCGAAGCTCCGGCCCATGCCGTGATCCCCGCTGGCCGGTGGCAGTTCGCCACGTTCGCGCAACTCGGCGAAATTGCCGTCGGGGGCGTCCTGGGTGAACATGTAATACGCGATACCGCAGAGGAACAGCACGACGCCGGGCACCACCATGGCCAGGCGCCAGCCGAGCGCCTCGTTGACGCCGAGCATCAGCAGGCCGGAGAAGATCAGCGGCATCAGGATCTGGGTGGTGCCACCGCCCAGGTTGCCCCAGCCCGCCGAGGTGGCATTGGCGGTGCCGACCACATTGGGGGCAAACATGATCGAGGTGTGATACTGGGTGATCACGAAGGAGGCACCGATGGCGCCGATGGCCAGCCGAGCCAGGAAGAAGGCTTCGAAACTGTCGGCCAGGGCGATGCTCATCACCGGCAACGAGCCCAGGCACAACAACCAGGTATAGGCACGACGCGGACCGATGCGGTCGCAGAGCACGCCGATGGCCAGCCGCACGATCACGGTGATGGCCACCGAGGCGATGATGGTGTTGCCGATCTGGGTCTTGGTCAGGCCGAGGTCATCGCGGACCACTGCCATCAGAGGGGCGATGCCGAACCAGCCAAAGAAGCAGATGTGAAAGGCGAACCACGAGAAGTGGAAGGCGCGCATCTGCGGTGTCTTGAGGGTGAACAGGCGAATCCTGTTGGCCTTGTTGCGGATTTCCATGGAGTGCCTCGTCGGGTGATGGTCGAATAACACGAGCCGGGCCTTCATCGTTGAAGGTCGGGTTCGACGCACTCGTACCGCGAGGGGCCTGGTCCACGTCCACCTTTTCTTTGGTATGGATTAAGCACATGGTTTGCCAATATTTTTTATGGCCTTTTTTTTCATGCACTTGAAGGTTTAGAGGGGCTCAAGGAGGCGGCGTTGGCGAGCATCTGGCGATGCATGGGGGTGCGAGAAGAGACGCGGGCGCCCCGCCTTGGTGCCAACGGGCGGGGCGATCGAGTCACTGCATGGCGAGGCGGGCGTCGTTGCCGGGGCATCGAAGGTAGGTGGATTGGCTCAGCCACTCCTGATCGGGATAGTAGGTGAAGAGATACTGATGGTCCTTGAGGCTGTTGATCAGCGGCACGGCGACTTCCTCGCGCACGGCGGGACAGCCGTAGCTGCGACCGAGTCGGCCGGCCTTTTCAATGAATTCTTCACTGACATAATCCGCGCCGTGCATCACGATGGCACGTTGATAGGCGAGGTCGTTGACGCCCGGCTCCAGTCCCTTGAGGCGCAACGAATAACCATTGCTGCCTTCGTAGCTGTTGAGGGTGCGGAAGAGCCCGATACTGGATTGATGGCTATCGGGAATGTTGGAGAAGGATGTGGCCATGTTGTCGCCGGATCCCTGGCCGTGCGAGACCAGTTCGCGGAACATCAGGCGGTCGCGGCGCAGGTCGAAGACCCAGAGTCTGGGCTCGGTGGAGGGTAACGAGAAGTCGATCACCGCCAGCCGGTCGGCGCCTGGGTCGGCACAGCTCAGGGCCCGGGCCGCCAGATGAAGGACGCCGGGATTGGCGCGAGGCGCCATGCGGGTCAATTGTTGTGCCAGGGGAGGCTGGTCGAGTTGCTGGGGCGTGAAGGCCCGGACCATGAAATCCCCCGCCTGGAGCGGAGACGCGAGTAACATCAAGGCGCCGGTCAGAAAGGAGCCGACCGATCGGCGGAGCTTGCAATGTGGCATCCTGCGAGTTCCCGTCGATGATATTCAGGACCGGTATCGATCCCTTGTGATCGTTCGGAGTCCG
Source organism: Halomonas sp. I1 (assembly GCF_032334135.1). Classification (NCBI taxonomy): domain Bacteria; kingdom Pseudomonadati; phylum Pseudomonadota; class Gammaproteobacteria; order Oceanospirillales; family Halomonadaceae; genus Halomonas; species Halomonas sp. I1. The sequence goes on along the minus strand of NZ_JAVXUS010000003.1, from coordinate 267,434 downwards.
GTTCGTATTTCCTGTGGCGCTTTCCTATCGTGCGCCATCTGGCATTATTATGACGATACTGGCCTGGATGGCCAATTTTGTCGACGATTCGCAGGGAGGTCACGTCATGTTCGCCACCGAGATTCGGTATACAAGGTTCCAGCGCGGTGCTTGGGTTCTGGGGGTTTGGCTTGCACTGGCCGGACCCGCCATGGCCCAGGCAGAGGTGTCCGCGTCGCCGCAAAGCGGTCAGCCATTGAGCGAACGTCTGGCCGAGGCTTCCTCCCAATTGCGCAATCTTTATGCGGTGCGTGACGACCGCCCGATCTGGCGCGACGGTGATACCGTGGATGCCCTGATCGCGTCGCTGAAGGAGCTGGATGCCGATGGCCTCTCGCCGAGCGATTATCGCCCCGACGACCTTCAGGCGGCCTCCCGGTCGGCGCTCATGGAGAATGCCAGCAGGGACGCAAGGGCCCGCTTCGAGATACGGGCCAGCCGCACTCTGCTGACGGCCCTGACGCATTTGCAGCGTGGCAAGGTCGACCCGTATCGCATCGATGACGAATGGGATCTGTCCATCGAGCCGCCCTCGCTCGATTTGGCCGCCATCTCGCGAGCGCTGGATGCGGGCAAGGTGTCCACGGCGATCGATCTGGCGCGTCCGCCCTACGAGCCCTATGACCAGTTGCGCGAGGGGCTGGCCCGCTACCGGGATATCGAGCGCCAGGGTGGCTGGCCGGCATTGATGAGCCTCGAGGAGCCGCTGCGTCCCGGTGATACGAGCGAAGGCGTGACTGCACTGCGCGAGCGACTGGCGGCGATCGGCAATACCCAGGTGGTGGCTGCCGACGAGGGGTATTACCCGGCCGTCGAGCTGCGTGCGCCCGAGCCTCGGGTCTATGACGAGGCCCTGGTCGATGCCGTGCGACGTTTTCAGCGTCACCATCTCCTGGCCGACGACGGGGTGGTGGGGCCACGTACGCTCGAGGCCCTGAACATGAGCGTCGATCGGCGCATCGATCAGATCCGTGCCAACATGGAGCGGGCCCGTTGGTTGTTGCATGGGCTGCCGGAGTCCTTCGTGCTGGTCGACATCGCCGGCTATGACCTGCGCTACTTTCGCCCCAACGGCGATACCTGGCGATCGAGGATCGTGGTCGGACAACCCTATCGTCGGACCCCATCGCTGCGTTCCGAGATCACCCACCTGACCATCAACCCGACCTGGACGGTGCCCCCGACCATCATGCGCGAGGACGTGCTGCCCGAGGTACGGCGCGATCTCGATTATCTGAAACGCAAGAATCTCTCGGTATTGAGTCCTTCCGGGGAGGGGCTGGATCCGGAGAACGTCGACTGGTCGAACCCCGGCGGGGTGATGCTGCGTCAGCAGGCCGGACCGAACAACCCGCTTGGACAGCTGGTGGTGCGCTTTCCCAACGACCACATGGTCTACCTGCATGACACGCCGTCGAGGGGCCTGTTCAACCGCTCGCAACGAGCACTCAGCTCCGGCTGCATCCGCGTGGAGGGCGTGCTGGAACTGGCACAGCTGTTGTTCGAAGACACAGGGACCCAGGCCGATGCGCGACGCCTGATCGCCGATGGCAAGACCCGCAATGTGTTGTTGAAGCGCCATGTGCCGGTGGTATTGCACTACTGGACCGTGCAGCCTGAACCGGATGGCGAACTGGCCTTCCGGCCGGATATCTATGACCGCGACGATGCACTGATCGCCGCGCTGGATCGTTCCGTGGCGCTTTGAGGGTGCTTACTGCCTTCTATCGATGCCCTGCACCAGAGCCGAGACGAGCCAGTCCTTGACCTGAGCGGCAGCGGGACGAATCGGTGGATGACGGCGATGTACCAGGAACAAATGGCGCCGGGCTTCCAGTCTGGCCTCGAAGGGGATGATGAGTCGTTGCTCATGCAGGGCTTCGCGGCTGAGGAAGGGATCGGCGAGGGCGATGCCAAGGCCACTTTCCGCCGCCTGCAGGGCCAGCATCGCCTGATCGCAATGCAGGCTCCTGGTATCCCTGGTGGAGAGGCCCTGGGCTTGAAGCAGGCGATGCCAGTCCTGGTGCAGGATGTCGTGGATCAGCGTGGTGCCGTCCAGTTTTCCTGCAGCGAGCGACGGGTGTGCGTCGAGATAAGCCGGGCTGCATACGGGAAAGACCTCGAAGTGGAGGAGGCGTGTGCAGTCCAGCGCCGAATCGGCGCAGGCCAGGTAGCGCAGTGCGATATCCTCCCCGGATTCTTCTACTGCCAGCGGCATCGCCGAGGCGTGCAGGCGTAGCTCGATATCGGGATGGTCGCGTCGCAGCGCAGGCAGGTACCGACTCATGCACTGCATGGCGAAGCTCGGTGGCAGGCTCAAGCGCACGACCCGAGTACGATCGGTCTGCTTCACCGAATGACTGATATTCACCAGCTCGTCCATCAGGGGCGCGATGCGCCGGAAGTAGGAATTGCCGGCCTCGGTCAGCGTGATGGAACGGGCTTGCCGATGGAACAGAGTGAAACCCAGCCAGTGTTCGAGCAGCTTGACCTGCTGACTGACTGCGCCAGGTGTCACCGCCAGCTCATGGGCGGCTCGCTTGAGGCTGAGGTGATGGGCGGCCAGGCAGAAACACTGCATGGCCCTGAGAGGTGGCTGGCTCATGAAAGAGGAACTCTCATTCAAATGGGTGGAATAACGGGTTTGTCGATAGCCTCTCTGATTCATGATGATGGCGCTATTCATAGCGTTTCAACCGAGGAGCTTCCAGATGTCGTCATCGCGTTTCGCGCAACGCCCACCTGCTGCCAGTCTCTTCTTGATCGTCAGTGGCTGCGTCTTGCTGATGTTTTCCTTCGGCTTGCGCTCGAGTTTCGGACTATTCGTCGAGCCACTCGATGAACTCAATGGCTGGGGGCGTGATGTCATTGGTCTGGCGCTGGCCATCCAGAATCTGGCCTGGGGCTTGGTCGCCGTGCTGGCGGGCGGTTTGGCCGATCGCTTTGGCACCGTCAAGGTCATCGTTGCCGGTGCCGTGTTCTACGCGCTGGGGATCTGGCTTGTCGGCGGTGTCGATCGGGTCTGGGTGCTGCATACCAGTGCCGGTTTCCTGGTGGGGGCCGGTATCGCGGGGACCGCTTTCGGCCTGGTCTTGCCGGCTATGGCGCGTGCGGTATCGCCGTCACGACGGCAGACGGTGCTGGGGATCGGTACGGCGGCAGGCTCGATGGGCCAGTTCGTCCTGGTGCCAGTGATCCAGCAACTGATCGAGGCCTTCGGTTGGGTCGGCGCCTTGAACGTGATGGCCGTAACGGCGCTCTTCATGGCGCTGTTGGCCATGCCGCTGGCGCGAACGAGCGTTCCCCCGAAGTACTCCGGCAATGAGCCCAGGCTGGGCGAAATACTGAAGATGGCTCGCGGTCATGGTTCCTACTGGTTGCTGATCCTGGGCTTTTTCGTCTGTGGTTTTCATGTTGCCTTCATCACGGTGCACATGCCGGCCTTCCTGGCCGATGCGGGATTTGCTTCCGAGGTTGCCGCCTGGTCGATCAGCTTGATTGGCCTGTGTAACGTGATAGGTGCCTTCCTGGCCGGTGTGCTGTCCGGGCGAATGGCCATGCGCGGCGTTCTGATCGGTATCTACGCCGGGCGGGTCATCGCCATCACCCTGTTCATGCTGGTGCCGCTGAGCCTGCCGTCCGTGTTGATTTTCAGTTGCGTGATGGGCTTTCTCTGGTTGGCCACCGTGCCGCCGACGACGGGACTGGTAGCGGCGATGTTCGGCACGCGTTACATGGCCACACTGTATGGCGTGGTATTTCTCGGCCATCAGTTCGGCAGTTTCTGGGGGGTGTGGCTAGGGGGGTGGCTGTTCGAGGCCACCGGTAGCTACGCCGGCCTCTGGTGGACCGGCGTGGTACTTGGTGTGGTGGCAGTGGTGCTGCACTGGCCGATTCGTGAAGCACCGGTCGAGTCCGCCGGCATGGCGCCGGCGAACTGATCGGGACTCTCTCAGGTACGTTTCGCCTCGGCAGCCTCCTTGGCGCGATCCTTGTCCTTGAAGGCCACCAGGAAGAGCAGCAGGACGGCGAGGGCGAAGAGCGCGGGGAACAGCCAGATGCCTTGCCAGTCATGACCGCCGGGGGTGGCGAAGTGGTCGGTGACCAGGCCGGCGACCCAGAAACCGATCAGCATGCCGACCCCGTAGGTGGCCAGTGTGATCATGCCCTGGGCGGCACTCTGGAAGCGTTCGCCGGCGCGGGCATCGGTGTAGATCTGTCCCGAGACGAAGAAGAAGTCGTAGCAGACGCCGTGCAGGGCGATGCCGATCAGCAGCAGGTAGACGCCTTCACCGGCATCGCCGACGGCGAAGAGGGCGTAGCGTGCCGCCCAGGCCAGCATACCGACGATCAGCGTGATCTTGATGCCGAATCGGTGGATGAAGATCGGCAGCAGCAGCATGAACAGGACTTCCGAGACCTGTCCCAGGGTCATCTTGCCGGTGGGGTTGGCCACGCCGATCTCTGCCAGGAAGGGGTTGGCGTTCTGGTAGTAGAAGGCCAGCGGAATGCAGATCAGCACCGAGGCGATAAAGAAGATCGCGTAGTTGCGGTCATTGAGCAATTGAAGGGCATCGAGTCCGAGGATTTCCTTCAGGCCACCCTTGCGGGTGTCCGCCCGGGGTGGTGTGGCCGGCAGGGTAAAGCAGTAGATGCCCAGAGCCAGCGAGGCGATGGCGCACATCAGGAAGGTATTGCGCAGGGCGCCGCCGGCGATGGCCTCGGCGCCGTCCCAGGAGAACAGGTAGCTGATCGCCAGTCCGGCGAGAATCCAGCCGATGGTGCCCCAGACTCGAATCCTGGCAAATTCCTGTGAGGGGTCGCGCATCTGGCGGAAGGAGACCGAGTTCACCAACGCCAGGGTGGGCATGTAGAGGATCATGTAGACCAGGACCAGCGGGTAGAAGGACGCGAAGTCCTGAGAGCGGTACAGGCCGAACATCAGGGCGGCACCGGCCAGGTGCAGCACGCCGAGGATGCGCTCGGCGTTGAAGTAGCGGTCGGCGATCAGGCCGATGATGAAGGGCGCGATGATCGCGCCCCATGACTGGGTGGAGAAGGCCATGCCGATCTGGCCTCCGCTGGCCCCCAGGTTCTGGGAAAGAAAGGTGCCCAGGGTGACGAACCAGCCGCCCCAGATGAAGAACTGCAGAAACATCATGATGCCGAGCCGTGTGCGTAGCATGGCGAACCCTCGTTATTGTGTGGTGGGTGTCAGTTCGTCTCGTCGAGCCCCAGCAGGCGTCGGTTGCGCCCCGGGTCCGAGCCAGTGTCGGCGAAGTCGTCGAAGGCCTTGTCGGCGCGCTGGATCAGGTGGCGAGCGATGAAGGGCGCGCCCTCGGCGGCCCCCTGGGCGGCGTCCTTGAGACAGCATTCCCACTCGAGTACCGCCCAGCCGTCGTAGCCGTACTGGGTGAGCCGGGAGAAGATGCCCTTGAAGTCGACCTGGCCATCGCCCAGTGAACGGAAACGGCCGGGGCGGTCGACCCATCCTTGATATCCGCCATAGACCCCGCTGCGGGCGCTGGGCGTGAACTCCGCATCCTTGACGTGGAACATGCCGATCCGCTCGTGGTAGCGATCGATGAAGCCCAGATAGTCGAGTTGCTGCAGCACCATGTGGCTGGGGTCGAAGAGGATCTTCGCCCGGGAGTGACCATCCACGGCATCGAGGAATCGCTCGAAGGTGGCACCGTCGTGAAGGTCTTCGCCCGGGTGAATCTCGAAGCACAGGTCGACGCCTTGCTCGTCGAAGACATCGAGGATCGGCCGCCAACGACGGGCCAGTTCGGCGAAACCGTCCTCGATCAGCCCCGACGGCCGTTGTGGCCAGGGATAGAAGTAGGGCCACAGCAAGGCACCTGAGAAGGTGCCGTGTGCGTTCAGCCCCAGGCGCCGGCTGGCGCGGGCGGCAAGCTTGAGTTGCGCCTCGGCCCAGTGCCGGCGAGCGTCGGGCCGCCCATGCAGGTGCGCGGGTGCGAAGCCGTCGAAGAGCTCATCGAAGGCGGGGTGCACGGCCACCAGCTGTCCCTGGAGGTGGGTGGAAAGCTCGCTGATCGCCACACCGGCCTCGGCGCAGCGCCCGGTCAGCTCGTCGCAGTAATCCTGGCTGTCGGCGGCGAGCTCGAGGTCGATCAGACGTGGGTCGATCGTCGGCATCTGTACGCCGCGATAGCCGAGTGAGGCGGCCCAACGAGTGATCGTGTCGAGGTCATCGAAAGGCGGCTGATCGTCGAGGAACTGGGCGAGGAAGAGCCCCGGCCCCTGGATGCCTTCGCTGTGAGGGCTCGTCATGTCGTGGCCTCCGCGTCATTTCGTTGGGGAGTGTCATCGAGGGGTGTCCACTTGGCGGTACTGGCCTGACTTTTCAGCAGGGCCTCGATGAAAGCCATGCCACGTATTCCCTCGGCCATGCCGGGGACGCCCGCGGCGGCACCGTGCTCGCCACGCCGGACGGCGTCGGCGAAGTCGCGATAGAGGTTGGCCAGGGCTTCCAGATAGCCCTCGGGATGGCCACCGGGCAGGCGCAGGCGCTCCAGGGCTTCTGGTGCCAGGCCGGGCTGGTCGATCCCCGCCCGCAGGACGCGCATGGGCTCGTCGAGGCGCCGGTGGACCAGGCTATTGGGCTCCATCTGTTGCCATTCCAGCGCGCCGCGATCGCCATACAGGCGAATCTTCAAGGCGTTCTCCTCGCCGGTGCAGACCTGGCTGGCCATCAGGGTGCCGCTGGCGCCTTCGGCGGTGCGGAACAAGGCGTCGCCGTCATCGTCCAGGCGCCGTTGCTCGCCGTGGGTGCCGAGGGCGGCGCAGAGCTCGGTGACGTGGTGCCCCGAGATGAACTCGGCGAGACCGAAGGCGTGCGTGCCGATGTCGGCCATGCAACCGCTGGCACCGGCAATGTCGGGATCGGTGCGCCATCCCGCCTGCTTGTTGCCGGTGCCCTCGAGGTTGGTGCCGAGCCAGCCCTGGGGATATTCGACGTGAATCTTGCGCAGGCGGCCGAGCTCGCCATCGCGCACCAGGCGGCGTGCCTGCCAGACCATGGGGTAGCCGAGATAGGTGTGGGCGAGGCCGTAGAGGCTCGTACTCGCATCGAGCGTGGTGGCGAGCTGGCGTGCTTCCGATAGGGTGGTCGCTGCCGGCTTCTCGCAGAAGACATGGAAGCCCGACTCGAGCGCGGCCTGGCTGATGGGCACGTGCAGATGGTTGGGCGTGACCACGACCAGCACGTCCATGCGCTGGTCATCGGGGAGCCGGCGTTCGCCGTCGATCAGTGACTGCCAGTCGGGGTAGAGGCGCTGTGCCGACAGGCCGCAGGCCTCGCCGGTGCGGGCATTGTTGTCGGGGTCGCGGCTGAAGCTGGCGCAGACCAGTTCCAGCTCGCCATCCAGAGCGGCGGCCAGGCGATGCACTCGGCCGATGAAGGCGCCTTCGCCGCCACCGATCATGCCCATTCGCACGCGTCGTTTCGTCATTGCCATTCGTCCTCCACAGGGATGCGGCCGAACTCGTGTCGAGCCGGTTTGATGCATGAATGTAACCGGTTACATTTTGCTGAAAACTAGCCCGTGAGCCGTGTGGGTTCAATGAGACTTAGGTCTTGTACGAAACATTGGCGAGTGCGGACTCGTTTCGTAAAGGCCCTCGGTCGCATGGGCAAGAGCGGGTGCAACGGTGAGCCCGGTGCAACGATACAGTAGACTGGTCGCATGGCGACGCCGAGTTGTCCGATGAGAGCGAGGAGGTTCACAGCCAGGCATGACCAATATACGCAAGGTGGCCGAACTGGCCGGTGTTTCGGTGGCGACGGTGTCGCGTACCTTGAAGACGCCCGACATCGTGTCGCCGGGAACCCGCGACAGGGTGCTGGCCGCCGTCGAGCAGGCCGGTTACCGGCCGAATCTCATGGCGGTGCAGTTCCGGTCGCAACGGACCCGTAATCTGGTGGTACTGGTGCCGACCATCGCCAATACCTTCTTTGCCCGGGTAATCGGTGGCATCCAGGAAATGGCGCAGCGGCGGGGATACGGGATCCTGCTGTGCAACACTCTCGGCGACGAACGTGCCGAGCGAGCCTATGCTGGTATGGTGTCGACCCGTCAGGCCGACGGCCTCATCCAGTTGCGCGCCTACGACCCCTTCACGGCATCGAACGGCAAGACGCGGCCGCCGATGGTCAATGCCTGTGAAGTGCTCGACGCGGCACCGTGTCCCACCGTCAAGCTCGACAACCGAGCCGCCGCCCGGGCGGTGACCGAGCATCTGCTGGCACTGGGGCATCGCCGTATCGGCATGATCAAGGGGCCACGCAATAGCCCCTTGACCCGGGATCGTCTACTGGGCTTTCAGGATGCCCTGGCGGCCGCTGGCCTGACGCCGGACGAAAGCCTGTGGTGTCCCGGCGACTTCACGCCACCTTCGGGCCATCGGGCGGCCGGCGATCTGCTGTCGCGAGCGGACCCACCCACGGCGATCTTCTGCGAGAACGATGAAATGGCCATGGGCGCGATGCGGCGCATCAGGGAGTCAGGATTACGGGTGCCCGACGATATCTCGGTGGCGGGATTCGACGATATCGCCTTCGCTTCCTTCTGTGATCCTTCCCTGACGACCATTGCCCAGCCCGCCGAGGAATTCGGCCGCGAAGCCGTATCCCTGTTGCTTGATATCATCGATGATCGGGATGACGCCGCGGACAAGCATCGCATCATGCCCTTCGAACTGGTGGTGCGTGAGAGTACGGGGCCGGTCAACTGACCCGGGGAAACACGTCGCCGCGGGACCGACGGAAGGTGCCGGTCCCGCGTGATCACCCGTCTTCATGCCGAGTCGGCATGGTGGCATGGCTGACGTTCGGGCAGAGCACGGCCGGCATCTTCCTTGAGGGAAACACTGTACAAATGCCTGCGCGGGCAAAGCACAGCGTTGCGCGGTGCTCGGAATCCTCACCTATACCCCCATAGGCTTCGGTTCCTGTGCTCCGTGCGCCTTGTGCTTCGCTCCGCTCGTCGATTTGTTCAGTGCTTCCTGAGCGGCAGGCGCGAGGCCCGCTCGAGCTCTCTCCGATCAAGGCCAATATCGGCCAGTATCCGGTCATCATGGACCAGCAGGTTGGCGATCTGGCGACGGAAATGTCGACGGCGTTGCCACTGGCGCACGCGGCCGACGATCCAGCCTTCCAGCGCGTCGATCAGCCCCAGCGGCGGCATGGCCGGCATGTAGAACGTCGGCAACCGGTTGCGCGGCCGTTCGTCGCCGCCTTCGCCATGCGGTGGAACTTCGCTGCCGGACGCATGACGTGTGTCGCGGCATTGCGGTGTTGGATGCAGTGTGTGAAAAGCGTTCATGACAGCACCTCTCATGTGTGCCCCTTTACGGGGCATGGGCCGATGGAAAGATTCCAGGGGTCGCGACCTCGGTGCTCAGGATGGTATGAAGAGTTTGTTCAATCCAACGAAAAGGTCTACATTCACGATTCAGAAATTCTGAAAGGTGATATGCCATGGACACCGCACCCGCTACTTCGCATCCCACGGCCTTGCCGCTGCTCGATAGCGATGTCCTGCGTTCCTTCGTCGCCATAGCCGAGAGCGGCAGCTTCACGCGGGCGGCCAATCATGTCTTCCGTACGCCGTCCGCGCTCAGCATGCAGATCAAGCGCCTCGAGGGAACGCTGGGCCAGGCCCTGTTCGTCCGAGAAGCACGTCATGTGCGGCTGACGCCAGAAGGGGAGATGTTGCTGGGATACAGTCGCCGCCTGTTGCGGCTCAACGAAGAGGCCGTGACACAGTTCCTGACGCCTTCTCTGGAAGGCACCGTGTGCTTCGGTACCCCTGACGACGTGGGATCGCGCATCCTGCCCCGAGTACTGTCGCAGTTCGCGCGTTCGCATCCCGCCGTGCAAGTGGACGTCGTGGTCGGTCGCAGCGTCGATCTGCTGGAACGCCTGGACAAGGGCGAGCTCGACCTGGTGCTGGCCACGGCAGGAAGCGAGGGGCTCCCCGCCGACCGCGGCGAGGTCGTGCACACCGAGCCCCTGGTCTGGGCGGGACGCGATGGCGGCGTGGCGATAGATCGCTCGCCGCTACCGCTGGCGATGGCCAACCACGGCTGCGCCTGGCGACGCGTGGCCCTGTCGGTGCTGGACGATGCCGGCCTGACATACCGCATTGCCTATATCAGCGAGAACTGTGCCGGACAGGAGGCGGCGTTGCTGGCGGATCTGGCCGTGGCCCCCCTGCCGCGTAGCCTGGTTCGTGCGCCGCTGAGTATTCTCGGTGACGAGTCAGGCCTGCCGCTGCTGGGGGACTATCGCATTCTGTTGCTGCGTTCCGGTCGGGCCGGCGAGGCCACGGATGTGCTGGCTGGGCATGTGGTTGATACGTTCCGGGGTATGCGCTAGTCGTCTCGAGCCACGAGCCACGAGCCACGAGATGCGAGATGCGAGATGCGAGATACCATGCTGCTCGAAACTCGAAACTCGAAGCTCGAAGCTCGAAGCTCGAAGCTCGAAGCTCGACGCTCGTCGTGACATCTGTCGAATCCGGGGCCCGCCAGACGACTCAAGGCTGAACGACCACAAGAAAGGAGAGGACATCATGAAATATCTGTGTCTGGTCTACAGTGACGAAGAGCTCCTGCACAGCCTGCCGGAGAGTCCCAGGGACGAGGAGTGCCTGGCCTATGCCGAGAGCGTCCAGGAAAGCGGACGCTTGATCGCCGGTGAGGCGCTGGCACCGGTGCAGACCGCGACGACCGTGCGCGTGCGCACTGGCAAGACGACCATCACCGATGGTCCCTTCGCCGAGACCAAGGAGCAGCTGGCGGGATTCTACATGGTGGAAGCTCGGGACCTGAACGAGGCGTTGAACATCGCGGCCGGCATTCCGGCGGCTCGGGTGGGCAGCATCGAAGTGCGTCCGGTGCGTGAGCTGGATGTGCCGGCAAGGTCGGCAGCCGCCGGCGAGCGTGGTTGATGCGATGGGATACGGCAATGACGCCGGAGATGGACATGAGTGCCCGGGTGCATGCACTGGTCGAGCGTACCTACCGGCATGAATCGCGTCGTGTGCTGGCGACCCTGATCCGGCGGCTGGGAGATTTCGACCTCGCCGAGGAGGCCCTGCACGATGCCTTCATGGCGGCGGTGGATCAGTGGCCACGGGAGGGCATTCCTGACAATCCGCGTGCCTGGCTGGTCACCGCCGGGCGTTTCAAGGCCATCGACCGCTTGCGTCGACGGGCCCGCTTCGATGCGTCGCTGGAGACACTGGCGGAGCGGCTCGACGAAGCGTCCCCCGGCGGGGGAGATCCCGCCGATGTCGATGCCGTGGAGGACGACCGGTTACGGCTGATCTTTACCTGCTGTCATCCCGCCTTGACGGCGTCCGCTCGGGTAGCACTTACCCTTCGGGAGGTCTGTGGCTTGACCACCGAGCAGATCGCCCACGCCTTTCTGACTCGGCCCTCCACCGTGGCGCAGCGTATCGTGCGGGCCAAGGCCAAGATCCGGGATGCCGGCATTCCCTATCAAGTCCCCGAGGTCTCCGAGCTTTCGGCGCGCCTGGAAAGCGTGCTGAGCGTGATCTACCTGGTGTTCAATGAAGGCTATACCGCGTCGATGGGAGACAGGATGACGCGCGGCGAGCTTGCCGAAGAGAGCATACGGCTGGGGCGACTGTTGCTGGACTTGCTGCCGGATTCCGAGGTCATGGGGTTGCTGGCGCTGATGCTGCTGCACGAAGCGCGACGCGTGTCGCGCACCAGCGTGGCCGGTGAGCCAGTGTTGCTGGCCGATCAGGATCGATGTCTCTGGGACCGAGCCATGATCGCCGAGGGGCAGACACTGATCGAGCGAGCCTTCGCCACCGGGGAGGTGGGGCCCTATACCCTTCAGGCGGCCATCGTCGCCGAGCATGCAGGCGCGGCCAGTGCCGAGCAGACCGACTGGTCGCGTATCGTCGGGCTCTATGATGTGCTGCGTCAGGCGTCGCCATCGCCCATTATCGAACTAAACCGGGCCGTGGCCGTCGCCATGCGTGATGGGCCCGAGGCGGGACTGGTGCTGATTGACGCCCTGTTGGCCAGCGGAGAACTGGCCGATTACCGGTTGGCTCATGCCGCTCGTGCCGACCTGTGCTACCGGCTCGGCGACGACGAGCGTGCACGGATTGCCTATCGGCAGGCACTGCATCTCAGCGAACAGTTACCGGAACGAGCCTTCCTCGAACGGCGACTGACGGAGTTGGGCGACGACATCATGGCCTCGCCTACGACGACGCCCCATCCTGAAGGATAGGGCGTCGCGGTCATGACGTCGGGGATGGCGTGTCGTCAGCCTTCGTCATCCTCGTCGTCATCGTCGTCGTCGGTCGCTTGCGTGCTTGCGACCACTGTGCCGGTCTGGCCACTTTCGAGGGCAGCAAGTGCCGGCTGAGTCTGATGCTTGAAACTTGCCAGGGCTTCACCGCTGAGGCTGCCGCCCTCGGGCAGCTGGACCTTCATGGCGTTGACCTGGTTGTTGTTGACCAGCACTTCATAGTGCAGGTGGGGGCCCGTGCTGCGTCCGGTATTGCCGGACAAGGCAATACGCTCCCCCATGGTGACGCGGTCGCCGCGACTGACCAGCGGCCGTGAAAGGTGCAGATAGCGTGTCTTGTAGCCATTGTCGTGGCGGATGACGATGTAGCGCCCAGCCGCCGGGTGGTTGCCGACCTTCTCGACGCGCCCATTGGCCGGTGCTTGAACCGACGTGCCGGTCGGCATGGCGAAATCGGTGCCCTTGTGAGGACTGATGCGGCCGGTGACCGGATGATGGCGCTGAGGATTGAAGGGGGAGCTGATCCGATACTGGCCATCGAATGGGTAACGGTTGAACGAGGGGTTCAGGCTGATGCCATCCGGTGTGTAGAACTGGTTGTCCTGGGGGTTGCGGAGCAGCGTCAGGTCCATGCGAGACCCGTCATACTTGACTGCCAGGATACGTGGGTCGAGGCTCTGGCCATCGATGGTGTCGGATTCCACCAGCACCTCGAAACGGTCGCCGCGACGAGTGTCGCGGCGAAAGTCGAGTTTCTTTTCCAGCACATGGGAGAGTTCGGCCACCTCGGCGCTGGTCAGACCGGTGGCCTGTGCCGAGCGGGCGAAACTGCCGCTCACGGTGCCGGCGTACATGCGTTGGGTCGACTCCCCGGCGCGTTCGATGGTCGAGACGTCAGTGCCGTCGTCGCTGCGCTTGACCAGATAGCCGTCGCGCGGGCTGCTCATGATGCGTAGTGCAGATAGCTCGCCTTCGGCATCGAGTTGATACTCGAAGCGACTTCCGACGTTCCAGCGAGTCAGCAGCTCAGGTTCGGGCATTTCATCCAACAGGGCCATGACATCGCTGTAACCCATGTTGAAACGGTTCTGTGCCAGGACCGTGAACGTATCGCCTGGCTGGACCGTATAAGTGCGCCATTCAGGCACGAAAGGCTCGTTGGCGGCAATCTCTTCCTCGAGAATGATCGGGCCTTCATCGAACAGTTCGAGCTCGTCTTCGCTGACCTCTTCATAGGAAGTGGCATCTTCATAGGAAGTGGCATCGGCCATCAATCGCTTGTCGGATGCCAGCATGCCACTGGCCACCGTGCCGAGCACGACGGCAATGTGACGAGCGGCCTCGTCAATATGCGGTGTTGACTCGACTGCCGGCGTATCGGTCTTCGAAGCAAGATCGTCGCGACCGGCCTGGGCGGCGTCGATGAAGTCGATATTCACGACTTCGCCGGCGGGCAATTGCGAGAGCGGCACGTGTTCGCGGGTGGCGTCCACGGCACGGGAAGCGACGTCGATGGCCTGTGAGACAGGGGAGCGATCCAGGGTCAGAGAAGGAACGCCGGGACTGGTGTCGGATTCGAGAGGGACGAGCAGAGTATCGGTCTGTGTCGTGTCATGCTCGTATCGGGTGTCTTCCAGAGTGGAGACGATCTTGTGAGCGCCCAGCACGGTAACCATGGTGGCAACGGGTAACAACAGCAACTTGTGCGTGCGGGGCAGCGAATGGAGGATTCGCATCATGAATTTGGGCCGTCGTGACTGAATGAGTAAACGTAAATGACATATAAAAAGGCACAAAGACCATAACGCATGATACGGAGGGTGCCTAGTCTATACGTTTATACAGTAAGTGGCCAACTCGCCCCATCGTCATGCGGGGCGAGCTCAGGATGCGAAATCGAACGCTGTTTGCTAAAGACGACGTTGCCATGCCTAAGTGGCCTTTGGCAACCCCCTTGTTCGGCAAGGTTCGGCAAACCCTAGCCGGTCGGCGCTGCGGCCAGCGTCCCGTCGCGATAGTCTCGCATGGCCTGTTCCAGTTCATGTTGGTGATTCATGACGAAGGGGCCGTGGTGAGCGATCGGCTCATGATGAGGCTCCCCGGCAAGCAATAGTACCTGAGCGTCACGGGAGCCCTGCAGAACCAGGGTATCGCCAGGGCCGAAGCTGGCCAGTTCGCCGTGCGTCAGGTCGTCGCCGTTTGCCGTCAGGTTGCCATCGAAGACGAATACCAGCAGCCGGGTAGCCTGGTTCATCAGTGACAGGGAAGCACCGGCATCGAGACGAAGGTGTGCCACCGCGCTCTGGCCGGCCAGGGCATCGAGGGGGCCCTGAAGGGTGTCGCCCCCCGTGGTTTGCCAGTGGCCACCCAGAGCGATCAGCTCTGCTCCCGGGGCCTTGAAACGAGGCATCTGCTCGGCGTTCACGTCGCGGTAGGTTGGCTCGCTCAGCTTGTCGCGCGCTGGCAGGTTGATCCATAGCTGGAACGCATGGAGGCCGTCGACATCGGTAAAGGGCGTTTCGCCGTGGATGATGCCGTGTCCGGTATGCATCCACTGGGCGCCGCCGGCACCGATGCTGCTGTGGTGGCCGAGATGGTCTTCGTGACGCAGGCCGCCATGAATCACGTAGGTGAGCGTCTGGATACCTCGGTGCGGATGGGGCGGGAAGCCACCGATGGCATCGTCACCCGGTGCGGCGATCAGCTCGTCGAGCATCAGGAAGGGGTCGAGGCCACCGCCGAAATCGTGCAGACGCAGGATATCGACACCATCGCCATCACGGCTGGGCTGGCTGCGCTGGCGGCGTGTCACGTGTCGTGGAGTCGGGGTGTTCATGGAAGAATCTCCTCGATGAGGGAGGGTATGACTGGCATTCTAGTCCGATTTTTTCGAAAATTAAGCGCATAGTTTTGGTCTTTGTGTTCGAGGAAATCGAAAATGTCACGTGTCACGTTGGCGCAATGGCAGATGCTCGCTGCCGTGGTCGATCACGGGGGCTTTGCCCGTGCGGCCGAGGCCATCCACAAGAGTCCCTCCACGCTCAACCATGCGGTACACAAGCTCGAGGAGCAATTGGGTGTCGAGGTGCTCGAGCCGGTAGGGCGCCAGGTACGCCTGACCGAGGCCGGCGAGCTGTTGTTGCGTCGAGCTCGCCAGTTGCTGGAAGGCGCCGAGGCCCTGGAGGATGTTGCCGAACGACTCGGTGAAGGGCTGGAGGCCGAGATCGTGCTCAGCGTCGATCAGATCTTCCCCCCCGATGTCCTGTCGCGCGCCATGGAAGCCTTTTCGCGTGACTACCCTCATGTGCGAGTGCAGCTTCATGAATCGGTGCTCAACGGTGGCGTCGAGATGCTGTACGACGGCTCGGCCGATCTGGTCATCTCGGGGCTTGCCGCTCAGGGGTTCCTGGGCGAGCCGCTGGTCTCGGTGCGTTTCATCGCCGTGGCGCATCCCGAACATCCTCTGCACAAACTGGAGCGTGTGCTGGACCTGCGTGACCTGGAGCAACATCGTCAACTGGTGGTGAGGGACTCCGCACAGCGCCAGTCACTGGATGCGGGATGGCTGAAGGCCGAACAGCGCTGGACGGTCAGCCACCTCAGCACGTCCATCGACATGCTGGAGCGTAACCTGGGGTTCGCCTGGGTGCCGGAGACGCTGATCGAATCCGCACTGGCGAATGGTCGCCTCAAGCCATTGCCGCTGTCGGCTGGCGGCGTGCGCGAAGCGCCGATGCAGTTGATTCATCGAGATCGTGATCGAGCCGGCCCGGCGACCCATGCCATGGCGCAGCATTTGCGTGATGAAGTGGCGGTTTGCCCCGATGCAAGAAGGAAACTCTGATTCATGCTGCCTTGATCATCGATAAAATCGAATGAATGTCGCCAAAAACTGCGCTTGAGCGCCAAGTTTTTCGGATTAAGCTGGCATAAAGGAAATGCTGAATAAATCGCCGAGCATAGTGAAGGCTAGGCCCGTTCCCGACGGGCCATCGCATTTCCCACATCCATGTGGGTCACGCGAGGCGGACGGAGCGCAGAAAGCGAGACATAACGGGTGGTTAGGCGAGCTTTCGAGCACCGCGCACAAATTCGCCGGGAGCGAATTTGAACCGTCTTTAGACGGGCCCGCAGGGTAGCCGCCATGGATGGCGGCTATAGCGAAGCGATTTGCATGCGCAGGCATTTAAGCAGTGTTTCCTTAAATCGGTGATGAAAAAGGAGCGGCGACATGGGCCTTCTGATCGAGGGACGCTGGCACGACCAGTGGTACGACACCAAGCGACATGGCGGAGAGTTCGTCCGAGAGTCCGCCAAGCTGCGCGACTGGGTGACCGCTGATGGCGGCCCGGGACCGGACGGGCAGCCCGGCTTGCCCCCCGAAGCGGGGCGTTACCACCTTTATGTATCGCTGGCGTGTCCCTGGGCGCATCGCACCCTGATCATGAGGCGCCTGAAGGGGCTGACGTCGCTGATCGACGTGTCCGTGACGAGTCCGCTGATGCTGGATCAGGGCTGGAGCTATCATCGCGACGAGGGCTCGAGTGGCGATCCGCTCAATGATGTCGAATTTCATCATCAGCTCTATACCCTGACCGATCCGCATTACACCGGGCGCGTTACCGTGCCGGCGCTGTGGGACAAACACGAGGGACGGATCGTCAATAATGAGTCGGCGGAACTGGTGCGCATGTTCAATGGCGCTTTCGATGGCCTGACAGGCAATCGCCTGGATCTCTACCCCTCGGACTTGCGCGAGACCATCGATGCGGTCAACGCCGAGGTCTATGACCATGTCAACAACGGTGTCTACAAGGCAGGGTTCGCCACCGAACAATCGGTCTACGAGAAGCACGTCGTCGCGCTTTTCCAGTCACTGGATCGTCTCGAAGCGCGTCTCGATGAACAACGCTACCTGGCCGGTGAATGGCTGACCGAGGCGGATATTCGACTGTTCACTACTCTGGTGCGCTTCGATGCCGTCTACCACGGGCACTTCAAGTGCAATATGCGTCGTCTGGAGGATTACCCGAACCTTTCCCACTACCTGCGCGAACTCTATCAGTGGCCGGGCATCGCCGAGACCGTGGATCTCGACCATATCAAGCGCCACTATTATGTCAGCCACGGCAATATCAACCCGACGCGCATCGTCCCGGCGGGACCGCGACTCGACCTTGAACGGCCCCACGACCGCGAACGGCTGCCGGGGCAGGGGATACGCGAACGCGGCTGATGCCGGGCTACGAGATACGAGCTGCGCGGTGCCAACATACTGCTCGCCGCTCGCCGCTCGCCGCTCGCCGCTCGCCGCTCGCCGCTCGCCGCTTATTTCGCGTTCTTCGCCAACCACCGGTCCAGGGCATTGGCGAATTCCCGTCGGTCCACGTCGGAATAGCCCTTGGGGCCACCGGTATGTTCTCCGCTGGCCCTCAAGGTTTCCATGAAGTCCCGCATCTGGACCCTGGCGCGGATATTGCTCTCGTTCAATGCTTCGCCACGGCTGGTCATGACCTTGGCGCCGCGCTCGATGGCTGTCATGGCCAGCGGCAGGTCGGAGGTGATGACCAGGTCGCCGTCTTGCAGGCGGGTGACGATCTCGTCGTCGGCGGCGTCGAAGCCGTGGCTCACCGACAGCCCCTTGACCCATTTCGAGGGCGGTAATGGCACCTGATGGTTGGCCACGAAAGTGGTCGGTGTGGCGGTGCGCTCGGCGGCGCGCACGATGATGTCACGGGCGATTCGAGGGCAGGCATCGGCATCGACCCACAAGCTGGGCATAATAGGGCTCCTTGAAAGGACTGGTCAGGGCGGCGCGACGATGGTAGCATGCGCGCTCCTCGCATGTGTTGACCCCACCATCATGACGACGCGACCCGTTCACCGACGTGAACGCGGTGGTCGACAACGCCGGGCCGAGGCCCCAAGCGTTCGAACTGTGTAGATGGAGCGCCGACGAGAGTTCGCCACCAGGGCGAATTCGGCGCAGACGGTCGCCACGACGATGTGCTCGCCGAACCGGCGGGCAAGCATCGGATGCTAGGTGCGACCGGCGTCCCCGACTCCGCTTAAGACTCCCGCCGTATGCGGGACCTTGACTGTATGCCAGGTGTAAGGGACGCCTTGACTGACGTTTTTTGCCGGTGATCCCGGCCTACCAAGGTGTGATTCATGACCTCGACTTCCGTCGCCTCGCCGAGTTTCGGCGATCTGGCCCTGCTGCCCTCCGTTCTCTCCGCTATCGAGACGCTCGGTTACGAAACGCCGTCACCGATCCAGGCACAGACCATTCCAGCCCTGCTGGAAGGCCGCGACATGCTGGGCCAGGCCCAGACCGGTACCGGCAAGACCGCCGCCTTTGCCTTGCCGATTCTCTCGCGTCTCGAACTCGGGCGTCGTGAGCCTCAGGTGCTGGTGCTGGCACCGACGCGTGAACTGGCGCAACAGGTCGCCGCGTCCTTCTCCAAGTATGGCCAGAACCTCAAGGGCCTGGAAGTGGCGACCCTGTGCGGCGGCATGGAATACCGGGACCAACTGCAGGCACTGCGCCGTGGTGCACAGGTCGTGGTCGGCACGCCCGGTCGGGTCATCGATCACCTGGATCGCGGCAGCCTCAAGCTCGGCGGACTCTCCGCCCTGGTGCTGGACGAGGCTGATGAGATGCTGCGCATGGGCTTCATTGACGACGTCAAGCGTGTGGTTGCTGATACCCCGCAGGATGCCCAGCGCGTGTTCTTCTCCGCGACTCTGCCCACCGAGATCGAGCGCATCGTCAACCAGTACCTGGTGGATCCGGTCAAGGTGGCCATCGAATCGCGTGCTTCCAGCGGCGATAACATCGAACAGCGCCGGGTGCGCATCGATGGTGGTGCCAAGCTCGAGGCCCTGTCACGCATTCTCGAAGTGGAGCCCGTCGACGCGGCGATCGTCTTCGTCCGCACCCGGGCGGCATGCACCACCCTGATGGAACAGCTTTCGGCGCGTGGCCTGAGTGTGGCGAGTCTGTCCGGTGATCTGGACCAGAGTCTGCGTGAGCGCACCATCACGCGTCTCAAGCGCAGCAAGATCGATGTGCTGATCGCCACCGACGTGGCCGCTCGCGGCCTGGACGTACCGCGTATCACGCACGTCATCAACTATGACCTGCCGCAAGATGCCGAGGCTTATACTCACCGCATCGGACGGACAGGTCGTGCCGGTCGCCCTGGCGTCGCCATTACCTTCGCCGGCAACCGCGAAGGTCGCAAGGTCGGCTGGCTCGAGCGTGCCACCGGTCGCAAGATGGAAGACATGGAGTTGCCCGACGAGGCGGCCATTCGCGCCCATCGCGACGAGGTCTTCCATCAGCGCGTGATCGGCTCGCTGACCAAGGATGCCGATACCCAGCGTAGTCTGGTCGAGCGCCTGATGGCGGAAGGCTATGATGCGGCCGAGCTGGCCTGCGCCTTCGCCGCCCTGGCGCGTGCCGATGAAACCCCGATCGGTCGCTTGCAAGCGCCGCGCAAGGAGCGTGCACCTCGCGAAGGCAAGGCACCGCGTCGCGGTGATCGCGACAACCGGGGGCCCAGCGAAGGCATGACGCGTTATCGCGTTGCCGTGGGCCACAAGGACGGCATCAAGCCTGGCCAACTGGTCGGGGCACTGGCCAATGAAGGCGGTATCGAGGGCAACCGGATCGGGCGGATCGACATTCGCAATGCCTTTTCCGTCGTCGAGTTGCCGAGTGGCTTGCCGTCCAGCATCCTGGCCAAGATGTCGCGAGCCCGGGTCGGTGGTCGCCCGCTGGAAATCAGCGAGGACCGCGCACCGCGTCGTCAGCGCGAGGATGAGGCGGGCCGTCGCGAACGGGCCTGATCACGGCACCGCCCGATAGGCGGTTGTCGATGGGTATCGAGGCAGGCCGGGGAAATCCCCCGGCCTGCTTGCTTTTATAAGCATCCTTTGATGATGTCTGGCAAGAACCGGTGAGGTATCAGCCATGTGGAAGCGACTGCCGTTCCGCCTGCGGGGCTATCTGATCACCATGACCGGGGTGCTCCTGCTGTCGCCGGATGCCCTGTTGATCAAGGATACCCAGGCCGAGGTGGCGATCTTCATGTTCTGGCGCGGCTTGCTGCTGGGGGCTGTGCTGGCAGCGATCGCTGCCTTGCGGTATCGCACGCGGCTGCCAGAGGCCATTCGTGCCTGTGGTGCTGCCGCCTGGTGGTGTCCGCTGGCATTCGCCGGCAGCGCCTGGGCGTTTGTCTGTGCCGCGCGCCTGACTGCCGCCGGCAACGTCCTGGTGATGATGAACCTGGCGCCGCTGGTAGCGGGTCTGATCGGCATGGTGGTCTTCGGTCAACGATTGCGCCGCCAGACCTGGGTGGTGATTGCCGTGTGCGTGACAGGGGCCTGCTTGATGGCGGCGGGCGAGATCGGCCAGGGCAGCCCCCTGGGGCTGGCGATTGCCCTGTTCGTGCCGATCTCCATTGCGGTCAATACCACGGTGGCCAGTGTTCAGCGTGGCGACCGACAGCGTGGCGTGGACACCACGGTCGTGCTGCCGCTGGGGTGCCTGGCGATGCTGGTACCGGCGGTATTGCTGGGCGGGATGCAACTACCGCCGCCCGAGGACGTACAGCGCCTGGCGCTGCTGGCACTGTTCCTGCCGGCCGCCTATTTCCTGATCCAGACCGGCCCACGTTACTTGCCTGGTGCCGAGGTCAGTCTGGTGATGCTGCTGGAAACCCTGGTCGGCGCCCTGCTGGTGTGGTGGTGGCTGGATGAGGTGCCGCCGCCACTGGCCTTCGTGGGCGGCGGCATGATCGTCGCTGCCATGCTGGTCAGTGGGCTCCGCGATCTCTATCGCCAACGCCGCAAGGCCGCTGCCGGTGCACCCGACGAGCGACTCCTGCAGGAACAGGCCATGCAACAGCAAGTCCATGCAGCAGGCGACAAGGAATAGCGCTTAAACGTCGGTGTGCGACCTTACCTGGTCGGCAAGGCGGCACCTGCGATCAAGGTGTCACCTTGCCGATGCCGACAGTCGCTCGCCCAGGGCCGTCATGAAGTGCTCTCCCGCCGCCAGTTGCTCGAGATCGATGTACTCATCCGGCTGATGAGCCTGGCTGATGCTGCCGGGGCCACAGATGATGGTGGAGAGTCCCTGGCGCTGGAATTGGCCTGCCTCGGTGGCATAGGCCACCGCCGACGCTTCGATATCGCTGCCCAGCAAAGAACGGCAGAGGGCCAGCACCTCGTCGTTGTCGCGGTCGGCCAGCGCGGGCACCGTGACGTTCAGTGCCTCGGTGGCAATGCCGGTTTCCGGTGCGGTTCGTTGCATCTCGGCTTCCAGCTCCGCGGCATAGGCATCGATGCGGCCGCGCAGTGCCTCGAAATCATCGCTCGGCAGATGGCGAACTTCCCACTCGAAGGTACATTGGCGCGCCATGATATTGATCGCCGTGCCGCCCTCGATCCGCCCCACATGCAGGCTGGAATGGGCCACGTTGAAGGCCTCGTCGATGCGCCCCTCGGCCTTGAGCTCGCGCATGACGTCTTCGATCTTCGTCACCAGCCGGGCCGCCACATGAATGGCCGAAACGCCTTGATAGACCTGGCTCGAATGAGCCTCGCGGCCGGTGACCGTGGTGCGCAGATTGGTCGCTCCCTTCTGTGCCACCACGGGCTGCATCAGTGTCGGCTCGCCGACGATCACCGTCGAGGGGCGAGGGTGGTCGGCCATCAGCCGCTCGATCATGCGCGGTGCCCCGACGCAGCCGATCTCCTCGTCGTAGGAGAAGGCCAGCCACAATGGCTTTTCCAGCGTCATCGTCACCCACCTGGGCACCTCCGCCAGGGCGCAGGCGATGAAGCCTTTCATGTCGCAGGTGCCGCGCCCGTAGAGGCGGCCATCGTCGCCGTCGCGCAGCACGAAGGGGTCGCTCGACCACGGTTGACCGTCCACCGGCACCACATCGGTATGCCCGGAAAGTACCACGCCACCTTCCACCGCCGGCCCGATACGCGCCAACAGGTTGGCCTTGCGGCCATCGTCGCTCTCGATGCGCCAATGCTCGACACCATGATCGTCGAGCCAGGCTTCGATCCATTCGATCAGGGCCAGGTTGGAATCTCGCGACACGGTGGCAAAGCCCACCAAGCGCTGTAGTATTTCGGCGGCGGTCATGACGGCTCCAGGCTCAAGAGTTCGGGGGGAGATTAGCATGCGGACGAGGCTGACCGAAGCTGGCGCGGCTCCACAGGCTATAGGCCCCGTCTATCGTGTCGATCGGCTTGCGGGTTTTGCGTGAAATAATTAACACGCTTATTGTGTGCCTCACTTTATCATCTGCAAGATTTTCGCCACAGGAGGCGACGCAATGGCCGATACCTCACTATTCACTCCGCTTCAGCTTGGCAGCCTGAGCCTCCCCAACCGTGTGATCATGGCGCCACTGACTCGGGCACGCACCCCTGACAGCGTTCCCGGCAAGCTGCAGCAGGCCTATTACGGCCAGCGTGCCGGCGCCGGTCTCATCATCAGCGAGGCCACCAACATTTCGCCGACCGCCCGGGGCTATGTCTACACCCCGGGGATCTGGACGGACGAGCAGGAAGCCGGCTGGCAGCAAGTGGTCGATGCGGTGCATGCCAAGGGCGGACGCATTGCCCTGCAGCTCTGGCACGTCGGGCGCGTCTCCCATGAAATGGTGCAGCCCGATGGCCGACAGCCCGTGGCACCCAGCGCATTGAAAGGCGAGGGCGCCCAGTGCTTCGTCGAGTTCGAGGATGGGTCCGCCGGACGGCATCCCACCAGTACGCCTCGCGCGCTGGAGACCGACGAGATTCCGGGCATTGTCGAGGACTATCGTCAGGCCGCCGTGCGGGCCAGGCGAGCCGGCTTCGACATGGTGGAAATACATGCCGCCAATGCCTATCTGCTCAATCAGTTTCTTGCTACCGGTCCCAATCAGCGTACCGATCGCTATGGTGGCTCCATCGAGAATCGCGCGCGTTTCCCGCTGGAAGTGGTCGATGCCGTGGCCGAGGTGTTCGGGGCCGATCGTGTGGGGATCCGTCTCACGCCCTTCATCGAGATCTTCGGTCTCACCGACGATGAACCCGAAGCGATGGCCTTCTATCTGGCCGATCAATTGAACCAGCGTGGCCTGGCCTACCTCCACTTCAACGAGCCTAACTGGGCCGGCGGCGACATCACCTTCCCCGATGGTTTCCGCGAGCAGATTCGTGAGCGCTTCAGAGGCGGCCTGATCTATTGCGGTCACTACGACGCCGAGCGCGCCCGGCAACGTTTCGAGGAAAAGACCGCCGACGCCGTGGCCTTCGGTCGCCCGTTCATCGCCAATCCGGATCTTCCCGAGCGCTTCCGCCTGGGCGCCGCGCTCAATGAGCCGAACCCGGATACTTTCTACGGTGGCGATGCGCCGGGCTATACCGACTACCCCTTCCTCGACAACGGCCACGATCGCAAGGCCTGATAGCGGCAGCGCTGCTCGCGCTTCGCCTGATACAGCAGCCCGGCCAGTGCGCCGGGCTTTGTGCATCAAGGGGGTATGGCATGATGAGGGCAATAGCTGTCGGGGAGACATTTCCTGGGCAAAGCCTTCACCAGGGTGGTTGCGCGGTCGGGTCTAGCGCTGTGCTTAAAGCCCCGGTAGGTTGCATGTTGAACACTGAACGGACGGGGGCTTGTGACCCGATCAACTGCCATATCGCGTTGCGCATGCGGAGACGTCGAACTCGAAGTGACCGGCAGCCCCATCTTGGGTGCGGCCTGTCATTGCGATGATTGCCAGGCGGGCTCGGAACAGATCGAGCGGCTGGACGATGCACCGCCCATCCTCGACGAGGCAGGCGGAACCGCCTATCTGCTCTACCGCAAGGATCGCGTCAGATGCCCCAAAGGGGACGAGCATCTGCGCGATGTCAAGCTCAAGAGCACATCACCCACCAGCCGCATCGTGGCAAGCTGCTGTAATACCTTCATGTACCTCGACTTCCAGAGAGGCCATTGGCTTTCCATGAATAGGGCGCAGTTCGTCGAGTATGACTGGCCTGTGCAGGTACGCATTCAAACTCGCTTCAAGCCTGAAGGCAGTACGATCCCCGACGACGCACCGAGTTACTCGGCCTACCCGTTCAAGCTGATCGGCAAACTCGTCGTGGCGAGGATCGCCATGCTGTTTCATCGCTAGGCGGTTCAAGCCCCTCAATGGCGTGCTACGGGGAGCCAACTGCATGTTCACGACATCGACATGTCGCCGGGAAATGCACACGAAACGCGATTTTTTCGACACGTCCCAGAAACATGTCGATGGCATCGACATTAAAGTAACGTCTGCCCTTATTTTAATTTCGAGCTGAAATTAAAATAATGTACGCCATTATCAAGCGATCGAAAGCCGTATGGACGTCACTGTCTATGTGGAGCATCACTTCAACACTACCAGCGCTAATCAGTCAGATGCTCAAAAGGCCGCCAGGCGACGTGAAGCTGTTCGTGTACAGCTTGACGCCCTTAGCCAGCGCACGATGCCGGATGTGCGCAACGAGTCTCAAAGCGTCGCGGCGAAGAACGTCGGCGAGTCATGCTGATGCCTTTGTGAGAGCCGGTTTGCTGATCGGCACTCACTACCGCTCATCCTTGGTCGCCCGCAACAGCACCCGGTCCATGCCGCGTGTGCTCAGCACTCGTTTGAGCGCGGCGAACAGGTGGGTGGGGAGGGTAACCGCGTAGCGTGGCCTGGGCCGCGGATGTTCCAGGGCATGGATCAACTTGGCGACCACCGCGTCGGCCTCCAGCGCGAAGGGTGTCTTGCCGTCGGGGTTGGCGAGCCGTGCCTCGACCTTTTCGTAGGTCCTGGCGTGGGCGCTGTTGACCGTGTCGATATTGGCCTTGAAGGCGGCGTGGGCGTTCTCGCGAAAGCGGCTGGCGATGGGGCCGGGCTGGATCAGGCTGACATGGATGCCGCTGCCGTTGAGCTCCTGGCGCAGGGTGTCGGTGAGGCCCTCGAGGGCGAACTTGGAACACACGTAGGCGCCTCGGTAGGGCAGGGCGGCGAAACCGAGTACCGAGCTGTTCTGCACGATGCGGCCATGGCCTTGGGCGCGCATCAACGGCAGCACGCGGCTAGTGAGCTCATGGGTGCCCAGCAAATTCGTTTCGAGCTGTTCGCGCAGTACGTCCCGGGTCAGGTCCTCGACGGCACCGGGCTGGCCGTAGGCGCCGTTGTTGAACAGTCCCGTCAGTTCACCGCCGGTGCGTTTCCGCACCTCCGCTACCGTGGCCTCGATCGAGGCGCTGTCGGCGAGGTCCAGTGGCAGAGCCTCCAGGCCTTCCTCCTCGAGACGTGCGACGTCCGCCTCGGCCCGCGCGGTGGCGAAGACTCGCCAGCCGCGCGCCGACATGGCATGTGCGGCGGCATGGCCAATGCCACTTGAACAGCCCGTGATCAGCAGGTTGCGTGTCGAATTCGTCGGGGCTTGCGCCATCTCTGTCTCCTTTCCAACGCCTTGAAGAACAAGTGTGAGGCGTTGTCCACTCGAACGATATGGCCCGTCGGTGGATTCGGCAACGGAAAACGCACGGGACCTGGCAGTGTGAACAATGGAAGAAATGGCTCGCCCATGGCGTTGGTTCAACGTCTAGCCGACGCTGGAGTTGCTAGAGTGATGAGGGAGTGCGCTGGCAAGCCTGCCGCGTGTCGTGATGTGAAGAGAACAATAGCCATGGAGGCATAAGATGAGTGATAGCAAGTACGCGCAGCAAGGCATGTCATTCCGCGAGAGCGTGGAACACATGGTGGATCATGCCATCGAGATCATGGAACTGGACGAGGGCATCGGCAATGCCCTGAAGATCTGTCAGAGCGTGGTACAGGTTTCCTTCCCGGTGGAGGTCAACGGCAAGGCGGAGATCTTCACCGGCTGGCGGGCCACCCACAGCGATCACCGCTTGCCCTCCAAGGGCGGGATTCGCTTCGCGCCGATCGTCGACCAGGATGAAGTGGAAGCCCTGGCGGCGCTGATGACCTACAAGTGCGCCATCGTGGATGTGCCGTTCGGCGGCTCCAAGGGCGGCCTGGTGATCGATCCGCGCCAATACGAGCCGCATCAACTGGAGGCCATTACCCGGCGTTTTGCTCGGGAGTTGATCAACAAGGGGTATCTCAGCCCGGCCCAGAATGTCCCGGCGCCGGACATGGGGACCGGTCCTCGCGAGATGGGCTGGATGGTGGATACCTACCGGCAGATGTTTCCCAATGACATCAACTACATGGGCGCGCTGACCGGCAAGCCGGTGGAGCATGGCGGGGTGCGCGGCCGCAACGAGGCCACCGGCCGCGGTGTGCAGTATGCGCTGCGCGAGCTGTTCCGCCACCCGGAAGAGCTCGAGCGTTGCGGATTGTCCGGCTCGCTCGCCGGCAAGCGCGTCATCGTTCAGGGCCTGGGTAATGTGGGCTACCATGCCGCACATTTCCTGCAGACCGAGGATGACAGCCTGATCACCGCCATCATCGAGCGCGATGGAGCGGTCGTGAACCCCGATGGGCTGGATGTGAGCGCGGTTCGAGAGCATGTCGCCGCGCACGGCGGGGTCAAGGGCTATGCCGGAGGCGAGTACCGCGAAGATGGCATGGCAGTGCTGGAGATGGAGTGCGACATCCTGATTCCGGCCGCCCTGGAAGGCGTGATCACCGTCGACAATGCCGAGCGCATCCAGGCGTCGTTGATCGCCGAGGCGGCCAACGGCCCGGTGACCTTCCTGGCCGACAAGATTCTCCAGGAGCGTGGTGTCGAGATCCTCCCCGATGCCTACTGCAACGCTGGCGGCGTGGTGGTCTCCTACTTCGAGTGGATTCGCAACCTCAACCATGTGCGCTTCGGTCGCCTGGAGCGTCGCTTCCACGAGGCGCGTGGCGAGCAGATCATCGATGCCATCGAGCACGCCACCGGCGTCGAAGTGCCCGAGCATCTGCGCGAGAGGATCGGGCGCGGGGCCGATGAGTTCGACCTGGTGCGCTCCGGTCTGGACGACTCCATGCGTCTGGCTCTGCAGTCGATCATCCGCCTGCGCAATGAGAACCCGAAGATCAACGATTACCGCATGGCCGCCTACGCCCTGGCCATCGAGAAGGTCTCTCGCCACTACAAGGATATCGGTTTTTAGGCAAAGGCTCGCTATCGAGTGCCCGCATTAATCCGAAGATACCAACGCCCCTGCGGGGGCGTTCCTGTTAGGGGGGGGCGCGATGCTGTTGGGTATGCAAGCATTCGACTTCCGGCACACGGTGAGGACTTCACTGCCCCTGTGCCGCCGGCCCGGACATCTCAGGCGTCGTCCGCCATCACTTCCTCGATCCATTCCAGCCAAGTCTGCGTCAGCCGCTGGCCGAGACGCAGCGTGTGCCAGGGAGCGCGCTGCTCAGGTGCCAGTGTCTCGGGAGCGCTGAACCATGTCTGTTCGATCTCGGCATAGGTGGCCAGTCGTTGCTCCAGCTGTTGTTTTAGCACTTTCAGCTCGTGCTGCCGTGCTTCGGTCGGCCAGTCCCGCCAGGCAAAGAACTTGGCGAACAAGGGCTCGCGTACCGGCCCGGCGCTTAACGGCTCGGCCAGCCAGGCCTCCAGCGCCTGCCGACCTGTGGCGGTAAGCTGGTAGACCTTGCGGTCCGGGCGCTCTGATTGCGCCACCGACCGGCATTCGAGCAGCGCGTCGCGACGCATGCGGTCCAGCTCGCGGTAGATCTGCTGATGACTGGCCTGCCAGACATGGGCCAGCCCTGTTCTGAAGCGCTGCAGGATGTCATAACCCGTGCCGGGCTCCTGCTGTAGTGTAATGAGGACAACCGCGCGTAATGACATGAAGCTTCCTGACCCTCTGCCTTTATTATGCATATAGTTGCATATTAAGTCGTGCCCGGCTAGTGTTATGCAACAAGTTGCATGGATTTCGAGAGGGCATCTCATGGCGTTCACGCTGCACCTTTATGCTTCGTTTCTGGCATTGGCGCTTGGCGGACTGGTATTGATGCTGCGCAAGGGAAGCCTGGTACACAGGACCCTGGGGGCTATCTGGGTTAGCAGCATGGTGCTTTCGGCGCTCAGTTCTTTCTGGCTGGGGAGTAGCCTGCTACCTCTGGTTGGTCACTTCGGTCCGGTGCATCTGCTTTCGGTCTGGGTGCTGGTATCCGTTACCGTGGGCCTGATCAGCATACTGAGGCGCAAGGCACGCCAGCACCGCCAATGGATGGTTGGTGCCTATCTCGGTCTGCTGGGAGCTTTCTTCGGCACCCTGATGCCGGGGCGCTGGGTGTCGGCGCAGTTCGGGCTCTGGTAGTGGCTGTCGCCCCTCGGTTGTGGCCATGGTGCCCACGTTACCGGGCAGGGTTGGTGTCGATCAGGTGGCGGGTCTCGGCGATGGCGGCGTCGATGGCGCCGGGGTCGAGGATCAGGCCGATGTGCTCGATGCCGGGCAGGAGCTTGACCGGTACCTCGTGACCGGCGTGCTGGAACACGGGGGCGAAGTGTTCGGCACGGAAGATCTGATCGTCCCGGCCTGCCAGTACGCGCATGGGGCGATCGACCGCTTCCAGGGTGGCGAGGTAATCGGGCCGGGGGCGGTAGTTCTGTGCGAGCGTGAACGAATAGGCTGGCGTCAGCGAAGGGGCGACTTCGTCGTCGACGGCATATCGCATCACGGGCAGATGGTTGAAGGTGTCGATGCCCAACTGGTTGAGCAGCGCGATGGTGATGTAACGGGGCAGTCCGACACTCGTCCAGCCTCCGCTGTCGGGCCGATACGTCGGGGCTTCCTGGCTGATGAAGGGGGCGAGCAGCAGGTAGTGGGCAAACCGTTGCGGGTGTTGGCTACCGGCGACCCGTAGCGCGAAGCCGCCGCCCGAGGAAAAGCCGACGAGGGTGCGTGGCGTGGCGGGCCCGACGGCGTCAATGAAGTCTTGCAGGTCGTCCTCGAGCTGGCCGATGTAGGCGATGTCGCCCCGAGGCCCTGAAGCCCCGTGGCCGCGTACATCCAGTGAGTAGGCGCTGAACCCGGCATCGGCATAGGCCCTGGCGAGCGTGTGCAGGCTGCGGCTGTTGCCGGCAGAGCCATGCAGCAGGACCACGCTGCCGTTGCCGGCGTCACCGCTGGCCTCGGCCGGGTAGTGCCGGTAGGCGAGTTGGCTGCCATCACGCGCCTGGTAGGTATCCAGCTCCGGAAGATCGCGATTGTCGAGCGCCTTGAACGGCCCGTTGATGTCGGTCATGGCAGGCGGCTGTGAAGGGCCGCCGAAAATGAGCGACAGGGCGACGGTACTCAATAACCCGATGCTGACCAGCAGCAATAGACCCATGGCGATTTTCATCAGCCCCTCCTTGGAAACATTGCATAAATGCCTGCGCGCGTAAATCGCTTCGCTATAGCCGCCATCCCTGGCGGCTACCCTGCGGGCCCGTCTAAAGACGGTTCAAATTCGCTCCTGGCGAATTTGTGCGCGGTGCTAGAAACCTCGCCTAACGACTAGTTATGTCTCGTTTTCTGTGCTCCGTGCGCCTTGCGTGACCCACATGGATGTGGGAAATGCGATGGCCCGTCGGGAACGGGCCTAGCCTTCACAGCGCTCGTCTATTTATTCAGCATTTCCCTTTTCAGCGTCGCGTGGCTCACGCATTTTCCAGTGTGGCACGGCTGGTGCCATTGCCGACGGGCGCGATTCGAATCTGCACCGGAATGCGTTCATGCATTTCCTGGACGTGGGAGATCACGCCGACGCGTCGGCCCAGGGCCTGGAGGCCGTCGAGGGCATCCATGGCCAGTGCCAGGGATTCGGGGTCGAGGCTACCGAAGCCCTCGTCGATGAACAGCGATTCGATGGTCAGCTCGCCGGATGCCATCGAGGCCAGGCCCAGTGCCAGAGCCAGCGAGACCAGGAAGGTCTCGCCGCCGGAAAGCGAGTGCACCGAGCGGCGTTCGTCGCCCATGTCGCGGTCGACGACCAGCAGGCCGAGTTCGCTGCCGCCGCGTACCAGGCGATAGCGACGGCTGAGGCCGGTCAAGTGAGTATTGGCGTGCTCCAGTAGCTGTTCGAGATTGTAGGCCTGGGCGATACGCCGGAAGGTCTTGCCGTCGGCGGAGCCGATCAACTCGTTGATCCGGCCCCAGCGGCGATATTCGGTACGGGCCGCTTCCAGCTCGGCCTGGCCCTGCTGCTGGCGCTTTCGCTTGCGGTCGTCGTCGCGCAGGGCGTGCTGGGTCTCGTCGCGGCGCCGCTGGGCGGTCTCGAGCTCTGGCGCGAGAGCCTCGCGTTCATCGATCAGCGCCGTGCGGCGCTCACGGATCGTTTCGTTGGCGCGCTCTCCCAGCAGTGTCTCGTCGTCTTCTACGCCTTCGATCAATGCCGGGTTGCGGCGATGGTCCAGCAGCGCCTGGCGGCGTTCGGCAAGGGTGGCGGTCGCCTTGTGGCGTGCCTGCTCGGCGGCATCCAGTCGCTGATCCTGCTGCCGGGCTTCCGCCTCGCTCTGTTCCAGCAGCCGCGTCAGTGTGGCGTCGTCCAGCGCTGGGTGAGACTGCCGCCATGTGGCCAGCTCGCTATCCAGGGTATCGCGCTCCCGGTGCAAGGCGTCGAGGCGTTGACGCTCATGGTCGCGCTGCTGGGCAAGGCGCTGGGTTTCCTGCCTGGCTTCGTGCAAGCGATTCAGCGCCGCATCCCGGGCTTGATGAGCCTGTGACTGTCGGTTATCGAGGTATTGCTGCCAGGCGTCCGGCGTCGCGTGTTCGCCAAGCCGTGCCTTGAGTCGGGTGGCCAGGTCGTCGTGTTGCGCGCGCAGGGGCGGGAGGCGTTCGGCCAGCTCGGCCAGTTCCTCGTCGAGCGACGCTCGCTGGGTCTCGAGCCGGGCGATGACGAGTTCGTCCTGCTGCAGGGCGCGATCCAACGGGGCCAGCTCGGCTTCGGCCTTGGCCAACTCGTCCAGTATCTGCTGGTGATGCGTCCGCCGTGCTTCGCTGTCAGCGCCTTGCTCGGCAAGCCAGGTGTCTCGCTCGGCCTCATCGATGGCCGACAATTCGGCGTTGAGGGGATGGCCGTGCAGGGCCTGGCGGGCGTCGTCGAGCTGCTGTTCGGCCGCTCGAGCGTCTTGCCGGTGCTGCTTGAGCGTGGCCTCGAGGGCGCTGTATTCGCCGAACAAGGTGTCGCGTTGTTGTTGTGCCTGGTCGCGTTCCTCCTGTGCCTCGCTCAGCTGGCGTTCTTCCTCTGTCTGCTGGGCGGCGAGCTGGGTGGCTTCCGGCGTCGGCGGTGGTTGATGGCGCCAGGGGTGATCGAGGCCACCGCAGACGGGACAGGGCTGGTCCGCTCGCAGGCCCTCGCGCAGCGTGGCCACGCTCTCGCTGCGCACGGCGCGGTTGCGTTCGATGATGGCAGTGACGCTGGCGTAGTGACGGTGCGCTTCATCGAGGCGTCGGCGGGCACGTTGGCCCTGCTCCAGCAGCGTCGTCAGGCGGCGTTCGTCGTCACGGATCTGGTCGGTCAGCCGGCGGTGGGTCGCGGCGGCTCGGCTGGCCTGTTGCCAGCGGCTGGCCAGTTCATCCAGGGCCAGGCGACGCTGGGCGGCCTGGTCGAGCTGGCGTTGAGTCGCTTGGCGAGCGTCCTCCAGTCGCGGGTGATCGCCCATCCGCTGCTTGAGTGTCGCTTGCCGGGCGTCACGTTGCTGGCGTCGCTCGTGTTGCTCGGTCCTGGCCTTCCGGTGACGGGCGTCGAGGTCGGCGAGTTGTTTCTGGCGCTCGGCCTGGGTGGCTTCCCGCTCGGCCAATTGCTGCTGGATGCCGGCGAGTTGCTGCGCCTGGTCGCGGGCTTCGCGTAGCGCGGGGTCGGCGTGCCGGCGTGCCTCGATGGCCTCGTGCAGGGCGTGTTCGGCTTCGGTGTGGGCCTGGCTGGCCTGCTGGTGCGTTGTTTCGCTGGCCTCGAGCGATTCGAGTGTCGTGGCGAGGGTGGCTTCCAGGGTAGCGATCTCGCCGGGCAGGGTGGCCTGACGCGTCAGTCGGTGGCGCTGGGGGAGGATCAGCCGGCGCCACTCGCGGTCGGCGCGGGCATCCGCCAATGCCTGCCAGTCGGCGTCGGCTCGTTGTCGCTGCTGCTCGCCTTCGATGACGGCATGGTTCAGTCGGTCGTCGGTGTCGTGCCAGCGCTGACGGGCGTCCAGTTGGTCCTGCCGTTGCTGGAGATCGATCAGGGCCAGACGGGCCGATTCGGCCTGCTGCTCGAGCTCGACACGAGCCTCCGGTTCGGCGGGCAGGTCGTCGGCGAGCCTGGCTTCCAGGGCGTCGACGCCTTTCTTCGCCTCGCTGGCGCGACGATAGGCGGCGCGCGAGATAGCGGAGTATTCCGCGGTTCCGGTGAGGCGTTCGAGCAGGTCGCTGCGCTCGTTGTCGTCGGCCTTGAGGAAGGCGGAGAACTCGCTCTGGGCCAGCAGCACGGCCCGGGTGAACTGCTCGAAGGTCAGGCCCAGTCGTTCCGGCAGCAGCTTGTCGAACTCGCGCTTCTGGGTGGTCAGCAGGCGGTCATCGTCCAGATCGCGCAGCGACTGATCGACGGCTTGCAGGCGTCCGTCGGCCTTGTCGCGGGCGCGGCGCACCGACCAGCGGGCGCGGTAGCGATGGCCGTCGCGGCCCAGAAAGTCGACCTCGGCATGACCGCTGGCGGTCCCCCGGCGCAACAGGGTGCGGGGATCGCTGGTGGTGAGCGACTGTCCGGCGGGGTCGTCGACCTGGCTGTCGCGGTTAGGGGCCTGACGGAGGCGCGGCGTGTTGCCGTAGAGCGCCAGGCACAGGGCATCCAGCAGGGTGCTCTTGCCGGCGCCGGTGGGGCCGGTAATGGCGAACAGGCCGGCCTCGGCCAGTGGCGCGTCGGTGAAGTCGAGTTCCAGCGGGCCGGGCAACGAGGCCAGGTTGGCCAGGCGCAGGGCGAGAATCTTCATGCGTCGGCCTCCGGGTCGTCGAGCACGTCCTGGTGCAGGCGGTCGAAGTCGGCCAGGACGTCGTCGCCGGGCGGGGTGTCCCAGCGCTCTTGCCAGGTGCGTTCGAAGAGCTTGCGCGGTCCCAGCGTCTGCAGGTCGATGCGTGCCGAGGTGGTGTCGCTTTCGGTTTCGGGCAGGCGGCGGGAGAGTCGCAGCAGGCGCAGTGCCTTGCCTTCCAGGGCCGACTCCACTCGTGCGCGAAGGTCGGGTGCCGGGGCGTCGAGCTTGACGCTGACCTCCAGCCATGGCCAACGCTCACGCGGCAGGTCAGGGTCGTCGTCCAGAGCTTCGAGGCTGGCCAGCACGTCATTCAACGGAGCCGGACCGAGACGATGCATGGCCACGGGACGCGGCACGGGAAGCGCTTCGCTACTGGTCAACCGCTCGTCATCCAGGCAGACCTCCACGACCTGATGAGGATAATCGACCTCGCTGAAATCTAGTGGCAGGGGACTGCCGCTGTAGCGAATGCGTGCCTCGCCGACCTGTTGGGCGCGGTGCAGGTGGCCGAGCGCCACATAGGCGATGTCGTCCGGGAAGAGGGCGGCGGAAATCGACTCTTCGCCGCCGATCACGATGGGGCGTTCGCTGGCCTCGGAGACAGTGGCGCCATGCAGATGAGCGTGGCTCATGGCGACCAGTGCCTGGCCGGGGTCGCGTCGCCGCCGGGCGGCGTCGATCAGCCGCTCATGAACGCCGGTGATGCCGCTGACATAGTCCTCGGCGTCGCGCCCGGTGACCTCGGCGGGCCGCAGGAATGGCAGCGCCAGGCACCAGGCCTGCGTTTCGCCGGCCGCATCGGTGAGCGGCACCAGCAGGTGGTCGGCGTCGAGTTCTCCGTCCTCCCGCCAGACGACGCGCCCCAGGGCATGGGTGCGCAGGCGGCGCATCAAGGGCGCGGGGAGTTCAAGGCGGTTACCGCTGTCGTGGTTGCCGGCAATCAGTACGATATCCAGTTGCGGCAGCCGCTCATGGGCGGTGACGATGAAGTCGTACAAGAGTTCCTGGGCGCGCAATGAGGGATTGACCACATCGAAGATATCGCCGGCGACCAGCAGGGCATCGGCGTCGCGCTCGATCAGGGTCTCGAGCAGCCAGTCGAGAAAGGCGCGGTGCTCCGTGTGGCGCTCCTGGCCATGGAAGCTCTGGCCCAGGTGCCAGTCGGCGGTGTGGATCAGTCTCAGCATGGGCGCCCCGGTGACTCATCGTAAATCAAGAGCCGTAGTCTAACCCGAGTGACGGCCATGAATCAGGAATCCCGAATAATGCCCCGTCCTCCCTTGCATGACTGGAATCTTGCGCCGAAAGCGGCCATCGAGTTGCAGAAACGGCTGGCGAGCCGTGTGGAATGTCAGGATCGACTCGAGTCGGTCGGCCGTATCGCCGGTGTGGATATCGGCTTCGAGGCCGGTGGCGAGGTCACTCGTGCGGCGGTGGTGGTGCTGGCCTGGCCGCCGCTCGCTACCGGCGAGTTCGAGGTGGTGGAGCAGGTCGTGCATCGCGAGCCGACGCGCATGCCCTATATCCCCGGCCTGTTGTCGTTTCGCGAGGTGCCGGCGGCCCTGGCTGCCTTCGACAAGCTGACGACGAAGCCGCAACTGGTCATGGTCGACGGCCAGGGCATCGCCCATCCGAGGCGGCTTGGTGTGGCCAGCCATCTCGGACTATGGCTCGACCTGCCGACCATCGGGATCGCCAAGAAACGGTTGTGTGGCCGTCATGCCGAGCCAGGAAGCGAGAAGGGCGACTGGATGCCACTCATGGACGGCGAGGACACCATCGGTGCCGTGCTGCGTTCTCGACCTCGCGTGAAACCGGTGTTCGTGTCGCCTGGCCACCGATTGTGCCTGGATTCCGCCCTGGCGTGGGTGGTGGCTTGCCTGGGCCGTACCAAGTTGCCTGAGCCGACCCGTCTGGCGGATCGGCTGGCATCGCGGAGAGGTTGAGGGCGGATCCTGGCCACTTCAGGCGAAGCCGCCGTTGGCGCGCAGGACCTGGGCGTTGATCCAGCTACCCTGTGGGCCGGCCAGGAAGGCGACGGCGTCGGCCAGGGATTGCCCGAGGTCCTCGGGAACGTCATGTACGACACCGGCGGAGATGGTGGCTCTGGCCATGAGGTGTCCTGTCTGCATGGGGGCTGTCAGGTGAACACTAGCCAGCTGCCGTAGGCGACCAGTGCCAAGCCGAGCATGTTGGCCAGGCGTTGCCAGGGGGCGATGACCTTCTCCAGCAGGATGACCAGCGTAAGCAGGGCCATCCAGGCTAGGCTCATCACGCCCCCCACGAACATCAAGGCCATCAAGGCCCAGCAGCAGCCCGCACAGTAGAGGCCAAGCCGGATGCCGGCGCCCAGTGCGTGGTGCCGCCGAGTCGGGAAGCCCTCGGCGACCATGCCCAGCGGGCTACGGCAATAGCGCAGGCAGGCGCGCTTCCAGGGCGTCCACTGAAAGACGCCGGCTGTTATCAGTAGCAGCCCGGCCAGCAGGCTGCCACTCAAGGCTTGGGCGGGGGTCAGCAGTCCCGAGGCATGAAGCCCCCACTGGGTGGCCGTCGCCAGCGCCGAGTATCCTGCCCAGGCGAGCAGGTAGCCGAGCGTGAACAGGTAGGGCAGCGCCTCATCCTTGCTGGCTTGTGGTCGAGCCGCGGCGAACATCAGGATGCCCGGCGCGGCACTCGGCAGCATCATACCGACCATCATGACCATCCACATGATGAAGGTGGCCCCGGGCTGGAAGGGCATGGGAGCATCCATGGCCGGCATGCCGCCGGCCATCCGGTACAGGTACCACCAGCTCAACATGACTGCCAGGGCCAGGCAGGCGAGGAGCAGGGCGCGGCCGTGGCGAAGTGTCTGCAAGGAAATGGCTGGCATCTCGAACACCTCCTTGACGCATTACGTCGCCTGATACTGGAACGCGGAATAGAAGGCAGTGCGCCCGCTGAAGTGCCAGTCCAGGCCGTAGCCGCGATGCGAGACGTGATCCGATTTTGCCACCGTGCCGGTGTTGCCCGGTGCCACCGCGACAGGATGGCCGCTGATGGTGACCGCTTCGCCGCCTTGCCCTTCGATGGCCCTCAGCGACGCGTCGGCGAGCTCGCCCACGTCGAGCTGGTGATGGCGGTCGTCGATGTCATAGCGCATCGGCACCGATTCGACGCCCAGTATCTCGCCGATAAAACCTGCCAGGGTGGCCGGATGTCCACCGACGGATCCACCGAAGATCTGCACCAGGGCATCATGCTGTTGCTGGCTGGCTCGCGAATCGATATATACCACTATCTTCCAGTCGCCGGCGGTCATGTTGCCTGGGGTGTGCAAGGCCATGGCCAGGTTCAATCCATCGAGAGCGAGGTCATCCATGTTGCCCTGGTCGATGTGCCATGCCACCAGGGCATCGCAGGTGCCCTCCGTGGGGTCGCCGCCGAACAGGCAGGGGCAGGCGCCCTTGCAGGTGCAGGCCTCGAAATATGTGCCTTCGACTTGCCATTGCGCGGTCATGAACGTGCCTCCTCTTCATCGGGCTTGCCTGTGCCGACATGACATCACGCGATGTCATGATTCTCGGGTCGTGTTCAGGAAATATTGCCTTCATTCAGGTATAGCGCCTTGGCGGAAGGCCCTCCCGAGAAGTCGATGAGAATTCCATGAGAAATGCCACGCGATAATGACATGGTGGCGCTGATGCCTTGCTAGTCTGAGAAGAGATGGCACACGGGGTGACGCGATGGCCGGTCCGACAGGATTCATCCCGGGGCCTTCGGATGCGTTGGTCGGCCGGGAAGTGGCGTTAGAGCGATTGATGACCCTGCTCGACGCGACGGGGCCCACGATGATGTGGGTGCATGGCGTTGCGGGCATTGGCAAGAGCGCGCTGCTGAGTCACTTCGCGCATGTCGCCAGTCGTGGCGGTGCCTGCTGCCTGTGCCTGGATGGTCGGGAAATCGAACCAACGCCCGAGGGGTTCCTGGCGGCTCTGGGCGAGGCGGCGCAGCTCGAGCTCGATGCACCGGACGACCTGGCTTACCTTTCGGGAGGGCAGGAAGGCACGACACTGATCATCAGCGTGGATGCCATCGAGTCGCTTCGCCTGTTGGAAACATGGCTGCGCACCACGCTGATGCCACGGTTGCCCGAGGGCGTGC
Source organism: Halomonas sp. I1 (assembly GCF_032334135.1). Taxonomy (NCBI): domain Bacteria; kingdom Pseudomonadati; phylum Pseudomonadota; class Gammaproteobacteria; order Oceanospirillales; family Halomonadaceae; genus Halomonas; species Halomonas sp. I1. The sequence goes on along the minus strand of NZ_JAVXUS010000003.1, from coordinate 229,924 downwards.
GGTTGCTGTTCAGCGGGCGTCATCGGCCGGCAACGGGGTGGTTCGGCGGCCCCTCGGGGTGCGAGCTGCGATCGATGCAGCTGGGCCCCCTGACGATGTCCGAGGCAGTTCGATGGCTGGAATGCCTGGGATTCTCCGAGCCGCAGGCCAGGGGGCTGAACAGGCGGTTGCACGGCCATCCGCTGGCGATCCAGCTGGCCGCTGCCACCTTGCCCGCACGGCCCGACTTCCAACTGCCCGATGCCTCCTTGCAACACATCATGGATGCGCTCTCCGATCTCTACCTGGCGGATCACCCGGATCCGTTCCAGCGCCAGTTACTGGAGGGGGCCAGTGTGGTGCGCCGCGTTACCGAACCGCTGCTGAAGGCGATGTTTCCCGAGGCCTCGCCTACCGATGCCTATGCTCGACTGCGCACACTCGATTTCATCGAGGCTCTGCCGGATGGGTTGGGTCTGCATGAGATGGTTCGCGAGGCACTCGGCAGGAGTCTGCTCGCGCGTGATCCGCAGCGGCACGCCGACTATCGCCGCCGAGCCTGGCAGGCGCTGGTGGCGCAGACGAGCGGTTCCGGGCGCCGCGAACTCTGGCGGTGTACCGCCGATCTGCTCTACCTGGTCGAGAACCCGGTCGTGCGGGAGGCCTTCTTTCCCACCGATCGTCCCGAGCTGGTGGTGGAACCGGCCCAGCCTTCGGATAGCGACAGCGTGCGGGATATCGTCGACCGGCATGAAAGTCCCGAAGGCGCGCGTGCCTTGTGGCGGTGGTGGCAGACCATGCCAGAGGCCTTCTGGGTGGTGCGCGATGCCTGTGGCGAGTGCCAGGGCGTATGTTGTCGATTCGATCCGCGGCAGGCATCTTCCGAATGCCTGGCCGAGGATCCCGTCACAGCCGCCTGGTGCGGTGCGCTGGAGGAGCGCCCGGTACCCGAAGGGCAGCGGGTGCTGTTCATTCGTCGCTGGCTGGGGCGCGACGACGGTGAGAGGCCGGGGGAGGTCCAGGCCGCCTGCTGGCTGGCCCTCAAGGGGGATTACATGGCGATGCGCCCGGCGCTGCGTCGCGTCTATCTGGTGCTCGCCGACCTGTCCCCCTATGCGGCGGTTGCCGAAACGCTGGGCTTTCAGCCACTGTCGCACCATCGCGTGCTCCTGGATGGATGCGAGCACACCACAGCGGTACTCGATTTCGGGCCGCGGTCGGTGGATGGCTGGCTGGCGCGGCTGGCGGCCGCGGAACTGGGGTTGCCTGGCGAGGATGTCTGGCTGGATCGGCAGGCGCACGAGCTGATTCGGCAGGAGCGGCGCATCTCCCTGACGCCCCTGGAGTTCGGGGTCCTGGCGTATCTATCGGATCGTCCGGGCGAGGCGGTAGGCCGCGAGCAACTGCTGAAAGAGGTCTGGGGAAGTCACTATACGGGCTGGAGCAACAAGGTGGATGCCGTGGTGGTGGGGCTGCGACGCAAGCTGGGCGAGGACGCCGACCGCATCGAGACGGTGGCCGGCGTCGGTTATCGTTATCGGCGACGTGCCGACAACGCATCATCGCAAGGGGCCATCCAGGGAGCTGCCGATTGAGCTCTGGCGTATGACGACGGCTCGCGACATGGATAGCCACCAATCGTATACTGCGCTTCCATTCTCCCGACGAGCCGCCCATGACCCATCCTGCCGATCCGCTTGCCGCCACCCGTGCCTGGGTTGAATCCTTCGTGGTCGGTCGCGAGATCTGTCCCTTTGCGGGACGTGAAGTCGCCCGCGACAGCATTCGTTATGTGACGGTGGCGACCATGGAACTGGAGGACGCCCTGCTGCGGCTGATGGAGGAATGCTGGCACCTCGATGCGCACCCGGAAACCGAGACGACCCTGCTGATACTGAGTGAAGGACTGTCGGACTTTGACGATTACCTGGATGCGCTGGGGCTGGCCGAGGCGCTGCTGGTGGAGCAGGGGTACGAGGGGACCTATCAGCTGGCGAGCTTTCATCCGGAGTATCAGTTCGAGGGCGAGGTCGAGGATGCACCGCGTAACTTCACCAATCGGTCGCCCTGGCCGATGTGGCATCTGATCCGCGAGGCCGGGCTCGAGCGTGCCCTGGCCCATTACCCCGACCCCGAGGCCATTCCCGCGCGTAACGCGGTCCGGATGCAGGCGTTGGGCACCGAGCGGCTGGCTGCCTCCCTGGCGGCGTTACGTGGTATCGGGCGATAATCTCACGAGGGCGGGCAGATGGTTCATACCAGAGCCAGCCAGGTGTCGCTGAGCCAGCGTCCGACGTGTGCGATCTCGTCCTCCGTGGCGCCGGCATAGCCGAGTACCAGTCCCGGCTGGCCTGGTGCCTGCAGGTAATAACCGGAAAGGGGCGATAGCCGCAGGCCGGCTTCCTCTCCCCGCTGAAGCAGTTCGCGTTCCAGTTCGTGGCTTGCCAGGTAGGCGACCAGGTGCATTCCCGCATGGCCGGACGAGAGTTCGAGGCCGCGGGCAATCGCCGGGGCCAGAGCGCGGCGCAGTGCTGTCTGTCGAGTGCGATAGCACTTGCGCATGCGTGCCACGTGGCGCGAGAAATGCCCTTCGGCGATGAAGTCGGCCAGCGCCGCCTGGGTTACGTACTGTCCTTCCCGGTGCAGGCGAGCGTTGACGCGCTGGAAGGTCGCCACCAGCGGCGGAGGCAAGACCAGATAGCCCAGTCGTAGCCCCGGATAGAGGACCTTGCTGAAGGTGCCGACATAGATCACCGGGGCGTTGTCCATCAGCCCCTGGAGCGAGGCAATCGGTGCGCTGGTATAGCGAAACTCGCTGTCGTAGTCGTCCTCGATGATCCAGGCGCCATGCTGCTGGGCGAGCCCCAGCAGCGCCGTACGGCGCGCCAGTGACAGCGTCGTGCCGCTGGGGTACTGGTGGGATGGCGTCACGTAGATCAGCCTGGGTGATGGCGTTCCGGCGGGAAGCGACGCGACATTCAGGCCTTCATCGTCTACCGCCACCGGGCGCAGCGTCAGCCCCGCCGAGGCGAAGCAGGCCTGCGCACCGCCGTAACCCGGCTCCTCCAGCCAGACGTCATCTCCAACATCGGCGAGCAGCCGTGCGATCAGTTCGAAACCCTGCTGTGCGCCCTGGGTGATCAAGATCTGCTCGGGCTGGCAGCGTACCGAACGCGATAGCCGCAGGTAGTCGCACAGCGCCTCGCGCAGTGCGCTCACGCCGCCTTCATTCCGGTAATCGAACCAGTCGACGGGGGCTCGCTGCTGGTGACGTCGCAGCAAGCGTTGCCAGCGTTCGCGGGGGAAGCGATCCAGCGCCGGCACGCCCGGTGCGAAGGCAGTATGACGAGCGCTCGGGGGTGTCGTGAAATCGAGAAGGCGTTCGCCGCGACGCGAGAGCGTCACGGGCGACGTCGTCTGGACGTCGAGGTGCTCTCGGGGTCCCCATTGCCAGTCGGCAACGAAGACGCCGGCACCGGGACGCGATGCCAGGAAGCCTTCGGCGATGAGACGGTCGACCGCGCCCAGCACGGTGTTGCGCCCGATACCCAGTTCGCTTGCCAGCTGCCGGGACGAGGGCAGGGCGCTCCCCGGGGCAAGCTGGCCCTGCTGGATGCCGTCGCGCAGGGTTTCGTAAAGGCGCTGGCCGAGGGTACGGGCGCCCGGCTCGGCCAGGCGAAGGTTCAGTGCCTCCTGAATCCAGAGTCGATGGGCATTCGGATCAGTCACTGGTCCCCCATATATCGGCAGAATTGGTTCTTCTTGAGGGACCATTATGTCGACAGACTGGCGGTTCGTCACATCCAAAGGTGGGCCTTGCCATGATCTCGATTGTCCGTGCAACTCATGAACGACTCGACGACCTCATCCCCCTGGTCGACGGTTATCGCCGGTTTTATCGTCAGCCCAGCGACCCCGATGGCGCTCGACGTTTCATGGAGGCGCGTTTCGATAAGGGCGATGCCTACGTGCTGCTGGCTCTCGATGATGACCGCCAGGCCGTCGGTTTCGGGCAACTCTTTCCGGTACCTTCCACGACCAGCCTGTCATCGCGCTGGATTCTCAATGACCTGTTCGTCATGCCCGACGCGCGCCGTCAGGGCGCCGGGAGCGCCTTGCTGGAAGCGGCCCGGGAACTGGCCCGTGCTCATGGTATTCCGCAGTTGATGCTGCGGACCCAGGTCGAGAACGCGACGGCCAAGGCCCGCTACCATGCGCTTGGCTGGCAGCGCGACGAGGCGTTCGATACTTATCTGCTGACGGTCGAGGGCAATGTCTCATGACGCGAGCCTGCAACGCATACGGACAGCCGGTCGGCCCCGACATCGGTCACTGGCAACCCCCGTCAGGGCTCGATGCCGAGGGCCTTGAGGGGCGATTCTGTCGGCTGGAGCCGTTGGATGCCAAGCGCCATGCCGCGGCCTTGTGGCAGGCATGGCAGGCGCCGGATCCGGAGATCGAGAACGATACCGAAGGGCGTGCCCGCTGGACCTATCTCGGTGGTCGCCCCTTCGACGACGAGGCCGGCTGCCGAGCCTGGCTGGCATACATGAGCACGGAGCGGGACCTGCTGTGTTACGCCGTGGTCAATCCCGTCGACGGGCAGGCGGCCGGCATGGCGGCGTATCTCAATATCGTGCCGGTGGATGGACGGATCGAGATCGGCCATCTCAGCTTCGCGCCCCGCATGGCGAGAACCCCGCTGTCCAGCGAGGCATTGATGGTGATGATGGCTCATGCCTTCGACCAGGGGTATCGGCGTCTCGAATGGAAGTGCGATGCGCTGAACGCTCCTTCACGCCGCGCCGCCGAGCGGCTGGGTTTCCGCTTCGAGGGCATCTTTCGCCAGCACCGGGTCGTGGCAGGGCGCAACCGGGATACCGCCTGGTTCTCGATACTGGACGATGAGTGGCCGGCGATTCGCGAATGTCACCGCCGCTGGCTGGCCCCCGAGAACTTCGATGCGGCGGGGTGCCAGCATCGGTCGCTGTCGTCGATGACCGCTTCCCTGCCACCCGCCACCTCCCGACCTTGAGTGCGAGTCATGTATCAACCACCCCAGTTCCGACTCGATCGTGCCGAATGCCACCGGGCCATCGAGGCCGCCCCCTTCGCCACCCTGGTGACCCGGGAGGCTTCCGGTGCACCAGATGCCGATCACTTGCCGCTCCTGCTGACACCGGCGGCGGATGAGCGATCGCCCGACAGACTGTGTGGCCATATCGCGCGTGCCAACCCGCTTGCTCATCGCCTTGAAGAGGGCATGGACGAGGTCGAGGCGCTGGCGATCTTTCATGGTCCTCAGGCCTATATCACCCCGAGCTGGTATCCGGCCAAGCAAGCGCACGGCAAGGTGGTGCCGACCTGGAACTATCAGGTGGTGCACGTGCATGGCAGGCTGCGCCTGATCGACGATCCGCACTGGCTCCATGAGATGGTGGTGGCGCTCACCGAGCGCTTCGAGAGCGAACGGGCGACCCCCTGGCGGGTCAGCGATGCGCCCGACGATTATATCGCGGCGATGTGCCGTGCCATCGTCGGGGTCGAGATCACCGTCGAGCGTCTGGAGGGCAAGCGCAAGGCCAGTCAGCACAAGTCGCTGGAGGAACGCCGGGCGATCTACCAGGGATTGCGAGATGAGTACGGCCATGATGAACAGGATGCCACCTGCCTCGGCGGCATCCCGTCATCATACTCCGCAGGCGATTAGACGATATCCAGTGGCTCCTTGCGCCTGGCCGCCGGAAAGGCGGCGTCGAGCCGGTCCAGGGCCTCATCGTCGAGTGTCGTCTCGAGCATGGCGGCATTGTCGCGCACGTGCTGTGGCTGCACCGCCTTGGGAATGGCGATGACATCACGCTTGCCATCCAGCGGGCGGATGGCCCAGGCCAACAGCAACTGGGCCGATGTGAGGCCGCGTTCGGCGGCCAGTGCCGTGACCTCGGGATGATCGAGCAGCCGGCGGCGCAGACGACCGGCCTGGGCCAGCGGACAGTAAGCCATCAAGGGCATGCCGTGATCGCGCTGCCAGGGACGAAGGCTGTGCTCGATGCCCCGCGAGCCGAGGTGATAGAGCACCTGGTTGATGGCGCAGTCGCTACCGCCCGGCGTGGCACTCAGCGCCTGCATGTCGTCGATGTCGAAGTTGGAGACACCGAAACGGCGGATCTTGCCGGCTTCCCGCAACCGTTCGAAGGCGTCCAAGGTTTCGTCCAGTGGAATGCCGCCGGGCCAGTGCAGAAGGTAGAGGTCCAGATAATCGGTCCCCAGACGTTGCAGACTGCGCTCGCAGGCTGCGATGGCGCTGTCGCGGCCGGCGTTCCAGGGGTAGACCTTGGAGACCAGGAAAGCATCGTCGCGGCGGCCGTGGAGCGCCTCGCCGACCACTTCCTCGGCGCCGCCGTCGCCGTACATCTCGGCGGTATCGATCAGTGTCTGGCCGAGGTCCAGTCCCTGCTGGAGCGCGCGCACCTCGTCGGCACGAGGGGCCAGGCCTTCCCCCATGAACCAGGTGCCCTGGCCGATGGCGGGGAGTTCGATGGCCGGTTCATGGGATGTGGCGTCGAGGCTGATACGGGGCACAGTCGTCATGGCGCATCCTCTTTGGTGAGTTTGATGAACTGTGGTTGTGGAAGTATTTTCCATATATTCTGGTTGCTGGTCGTGCGGGATGCAATGGACCCTTGTGTCCCGGAAGGGGCATCCCCATGATCTATTGTGTAAGAGCAATGCTGCGACCAACCCAAACTTCGAGGAGTCGACATGAGCATCAAGAAGAACGGAAGCGCCGTCTGGCAGGGCGGCCTCAAGGATGGCAAGGGCACGGTATCCACTCAGAGTGGCGTGCTCGATGAGGTGTCCTACAGTTTCGCCAAACGGTTCGAAGGCGAGGGCGGCTCCAATCCCGAGGAATTGATCGGGGCCGCGCATGCCAGCTGTTATTCGATGGCGCTGTCGATGATCCTCGGCGAGGCCGGCTATACTCCGGAGCGTATCGCTACCCAGGCAACGGTCTCCCTGGAAGAGGATTCGAGCGGTTTTGGCATCAACAAGATTCATCTGGAGACCCGTGCCAGCGTCCCCGGTGCCGATGAGGTGGCCTTCGAAGACGCCGCCAACAAGGCCAAGGAAGGGTGCCCGGTATCCAAGCTGTTTAATGCCGAGATCAGCCTGGACGCCAAACTGGAAGGCTGACGCCGATAATGACGTAGCACCGTCTTGTTCGAGAGGCCGCCCGACCGGGCGGCCTCTCGACGTTCTGGGCGGCTTCAGGCCCTGCGGGCGGCGTTCACCAGGGCACGGATCAGGCGTTGCTGGGGGCGGTTGAAGATCAGCCACTCGGGGTGCCACTGCACGCCGATCAGGAAGTCGTGGTGACGGGATTCGATGCCCTGCACCAGGCCGTCGCGGTCCCGGGCGACGATCTCGATACCCTCGCCGGCTCGCTGCACCGCCTGGTGGTGCAGGCTGTTGATGCGGCACCAGGTGACCTTGAGGATCCGGTTGAGCTGGCTGTCGCCGACGATGTCCACGGTCTTGCGGGGCAGCACGGTGCGTCGTGGCTTCAATCCCTCGTGGGTCGTGTAGATATCGGGGTCCAGGGTGCCGCCCAGGTGCACATTGATCAGCTGGGCGCCGCGACAGATGCCGAGCACTGGAATGCCGCCGGGAATGAAGCGTTCGAGCAGCCGTAGCTCGAGCTCATCGCGTTCCGGGTCGACACGTACATCGAGGTGCATCTCGGCGCCGTAGAGGTGGGCCTGTATATCGTCGCCGCCGCCGATGATCAGCCCGTCAAGGTGGGCCGGGACGGGGCGTGCGGGCGAGAGTCGCAGCGGTCGCCCCCCGTGCCGTCGGACGGCGAACCAGTCGAACCACCAGGCGATACGACTCTTGTGATCCGAGGTCGTGATACCGATCAGGGGACGCTCGGCCATCAGTGACGCCACTTCCGGCGCAGAGCGTTCCAGCATCGGCGTGGCCAGCCGGGACGGTGGCGTGCGAGATACTGGGCGCCGCGTTCGGCCAGGGTGTCGGGGGCGGCGGCCAGCACTTCGACTTCCAGCCAACGGTTCCACTCCAGGCTGGCCCCCCAGTCGGCCTCGGAGAGCTGGGCGTTGGGCAAACGGTAGTGATAGGTCGGGCGCGGCTGGACCAGGTGGTCGCTCAGCAGCTCGTGGGGATGTTCCGGGTCCAGATAGGCAAAAAGGGGCAACAGGTCGAGTTCCCGATTGCGGGTCGGGTTGTGCTCCAGGTAATCGTCGATCAGGGTCCGCAGATCCGGCCGGTAGTCCGGGTCCAGCACCTTGAGTGCGTAAGCCCGCGAGAAGGGATTGGCATGGGGCAGGACTTCCCGGGTGATGTCCACCTGGATCTGTTCGCGCAGCCAACGTGCCGTGAGTAGATAGGCGCGCAGACAAGCCAGGATATCGTCCGTCTCGAGGCTGGGCGCCTCGGGGTTGAGATGCAGGCCGAAACCGTAGAGCAGGCTGGCATCGGTCCCCTTGGCACCATGTTGCCGCAGGGCATCGAACAGGGCATCGAGGTCGCCGAGCTCGTTCCAGGGCACCGGGGGGCAGACGATCTCGGTAGGGACCAGGCCGGTGACCATGTCCCCGATCAGTTCACGAGTGCGGGCATGCATGTCCTGACGCATGCGGTCCCACTCGCTGTCCTGGTAGGCCTCGGCATCGAGCCGTCCGTGTTCGGGGTGAGCATACTGGGTGTCCAGCTCGATGCCGAAGTCGCCCCAGCGGGCATTCTTGACCTTGAGGCGATGGGCGCTGATCACGTCCAGCTCGCCGCCGAACAGGGACTGCACCAGAGCGGCCGTTTCCCTCGGCGGCAGCCCGGCGAACTCGATTTCGACGCCGACCCGCCGAGCCTGGCCGTCGTCGTTATCGGGGGTGGGTGGCGGTTGCGGCGTCATGACGGCATCCTGTTGTCAGATTTCGGCAGCCTAACACACTGGCAGAGCATCTTTATGTCAGGATATGCCGTTAGGGAAACACTGCTTAAATGCCTGCGCATGCAAATCGCTGCGTTGCGCGGTGCTCGAAAGCTCGCCTAACTACACGTTATGTCTCGCTTTCTGTGCTCCGTGCGCCTTGCGTGACCCACATGGATGTGGGAAATGCGATGGCCCGTCGGGAACGGGCCTAGCCTTCACTATGCTCGGCGATTTATTCAGCGTTTCCTTATACCGTGACTCTCTGGATGGAGACCCGACGTTGCTCATCGCGCACCGTGTTTCGATGGCCCTGCGAGGCCTCTTGATGCTGCTCTTGTTGGCGCTGCCATTGCTGGCGGCGGCACAGCCTTCGCCGCTGTCGAGCCTGGCGAGTGCCAAGCAATCGGAAGGCACCGACCCTCAGGAGCTGCAGGCGTCGCTGGATCAGGTCATTTCCACCCTGGAAGATGATGCCAAGCGGCAGGAGTTGCTGAAAAGCCTGGAGGCACTGCGTCAGGCCAATCAACCGGTCGCCGACCAGAATGGCATCACCTCTCAGCAGGGCTTGCTGGGTGCGCTCGCCGATACCTTCAACCAGTTGGGAGAACAGGCCGAAGCGGGCCAGTCTCCCGTGGATGGCTGGCGCCTTCAATTGAGCGAAGGCTGGCGGGACCTGACCGAGCTGGTGGTCCAGACCGGCAATGCCGAACTGGTGCGCTTCATCATCGAGTTGACCGTGCTGGTGGCGATATGGACCGGCCTGCTGGTGATCTTCATCGCCCTCGGCCGAATGCTGGCCAGGCGCCGTGACTGGCCGCTGGACCTGCCGCGCGAGCCCAGGGCGCACTTGATGGTGATCCATTTCCTGCGGCGCATGTTGCCCTGGGCGCTGGCCTTCGCCCTGACGATGGGCATTGCGCAACTGGTGCCGAGCAGTGCCGGACGTACGGGGGCTCTGGTGATTGCCTATGTCGCCTTGTGCGGGCGGACCCTGTCGGTCGTGGTGGAGACGGTCATCTCGGTGTTCACTCGTGGACATCGGTTCGTTGCCGTGCGCATTCTTCAGCATCAGAGCCTGCGGCCGTTGTTCATGATCGGCGCCTTGATTGCCCTGGGCGATGCCCTCAACTCATCGCGGCTCACCGAGCTCATCGGTTTCGACCTGGCCAGCCTTTGCTCGGTGTTGGCCAATACCTTGGCGGCCGTATTGAGCGGTCGCTTCATCCTGCGCTTCAAGCGTCCCATCAAGCACCTGATCCGCAATCGCCCCTATTCCCAGCGGCGCGAGAAGGGGGGGACGTCGGAAGTGGTCCGCGTGGTCGGAGGCCTCTGGCATGTCCCGGCGCTGCTGCTGGTGGGCGGCTCCCTGATGGCGATCTTCGTTACCGGTGGTGATGTCGGCACGGCGCTGGCACGTTCGATCATTTCCGCCGCCTTGCTGGTACTGACGCTGGTCGTGGCGGGGTTGCTGCGGCGACATGCCGAAAAGCGCTCGACGCGTCGCCGCCAGAGCGAGTATCGGCGTCGATTGGAGCGCTTCGGGTATGCGCTGGCTCATGTCCTGGCCTGGTTTGCCTTCGCCGAGCTCTCGCTGCAGGTGTGGGGTGCCTCCTTGATCGGCATCGGCAGTCAGGGGGTGGCCAGCGTGCGCATCGGCCAGGCACTGCTGGGCATTGGCTTCACCATCCTGCTGGCCTGGCTGGTGTGGATCTTCGCCGATACGGCCATTCAGCGTGCCCTGGTGTCGTCGGCCCGTTCCCGTGGGCGTCGGGTCAATCAGGCGCGCGCCCAGACCATCACGCCGATGATCCGCAATGTCATCTTCGCCACTATCGTGATCATTGCGGCGATCGTCGGGCTGGCCAATCTGGGCGTCAATGTCACGCCGCTGCTGGCGGGTGCCGGTGTGATCGGCCTGGCCATCGGCTTCGGTGCCCAGACCTTGGTGCAGGACTTGATCACCGGCATCTTCATCCTCATCGAGGACTCCCTGGCGGTGGATGACTTCGTCAAGATCAACGGCCACATGGGCACCGTCGAGGGCCTGACCCTGCGCACCGTGAGGCTGCGTGACCTGGATGGCATCGTGCACATCATCACCTTCAGTCGTATCGACTCGATCCATAACATGTCGCGTCAGTTCGGCATCGCCCTGATGAAGATCAGGATTCCCTACGACATGAAAATCGACGATGCCATCACCCTGATGCACGAAACTGCCAGGGCACTGCGGCAGGATCCGATGATGCGCCACCACATCTGGTCGCCGCTGGAAATGCAGGGAATTCATGCCTTCGAGGATGGCTGTCCGATCCTGCGCATGCGCTTTCGTACGGCGCCCGAGATGCAGTGGGACGTAGCCCGGGCCTTCAACCTGCTGCTCAAGCAGCGCATGGAAGAGCAGCAGGTCGACCTCGGCGTGCCGCGCCTCAGCGTCAGCATGGAAGGGCGCGGCGGTGGTCGGCTCGATGGCAGCAGCGAGCGGGGCGACGAACGGGACGCAGCGGGTCGCGATGCCGGCGAAGCGGGTGTCGCCGATCCCCATCACCAGACCAGTGCCAGCGGCGGCTCCCCCGACCCCGGTACTTGACCCTTGGCGCCGCCCGGGGGCCACCTCCCGCTCTCCTGTTTCCCCAACGCGCGCCCGAGCCCGGTGGCCCGGGCGCTTTTCCGCCGCTTTGCTCCTTGCGTTCCGTTTCCTCGCCGTCCCGGCAAGGCGTTCCCCCGTCCGACCACGCCAGGCCCTGCGGCTGCGGGACGTGAAATTCGACGATGGTTGCAATAAGTAAACGTTTACGTTTTGGAGGTAAACGTTTACTTTGACGCCATGTCGCCGATATAGGCGGCGTTTTCATCGCCCGCCAGGGCAATGTTTAGGGCATTGCCAAGAGGAGCCAATCCATGACGATCAAGGTCACGGTCTGGGGAGAGAACGTCCACGAGCAGACCAACGAGGTGGTAGCGCGCATCTATCCCGAGGGCATGCACGCCTGCATTGCCGCGGGGCTCAACGAGGACCCGCAGATCGAGGCGCGCGCCGTCACGCTGCAGGACCCCGAGCAGGGACTACCCGAGGCGCTGCTCGACGATACCGACGTGCTGCTGTGGTGGGGCCATGCGGCCCATGGTGACGTGCGCGACGAGATCGTCGACCGTGTCCAGGCCCGGGTGCTGCAGGGCATGGGCCTGTTGGTGCTGCACTCCGCCCATTACGCCAAGATCTTCAAGCGTCTGATGGGTACGACCTGCTCGCTGAAGTGGCGCGAGGCGGGCGAGCGCGAGCGGCTGTGGGTGGTCAATCCCGGCCATCCCATCGTCCAGGGCCTGGGCGACTACCTCGAGCTGCCGCACAGCGAGATGTACGGCGAGCCCTTCGCGGTGCCCAACCCCGACGAGGTGATCTTCATCAGCGCCTTCGAGGGCGGTGAGGTGTTCCGCTCCGGCCTCACCTACAAGCGCGGTAACGGCAAGATCTTCTACTTCGGCCCCGGCCACGAGACCTATCCGATCTACTACGACGACCAGGTGCGCCGGGTGCTCAAGAATGGCGTCAAGTGGGCGTGTCCGGAAGGGTCGCGGTGGATCGACCGCTGCCCCAACGTACCGCCCGAGCAGGCGCCGAACCCGGTCGAGGTCAAGGGCGAGGGGCTGCACAAGCCCGGCGAGGAGGGCTTCAAGTGATGCGACTGGCGATCATCGGTGCCGGCGGGATGGCCGGCCAGCACGCTCAGCGGTTTCAGGAGATCGCGGATGTCGAGGTAGTGGCGGTCTGCGACCTGGACGGTGACAAGGCCTGCGCCTTCGCCGAGGCCCACGGCATCCCCGAGGCTTATGCCGACCTGGCGACCATGCTGGCCCGCGACGACATCCAGGCGGTGAGCAACGCCACCCCGGACGGCGTGCACAAGGCGACGTCGCTGGCCGCCATCGCCGCTGGCAAGCACATCCTCTGCGAGAAGCCGCTGGCCACCAACGCCGCCGATGCCGAGGAAATGGCCGCGGCGGCCCGCGAGGCCGGGGTGATCAACATGGTCAACCTCAGCTATCGCGACGCCCCGGCGATCCAGCTGGCCCGCGAGCTGGTGGCCGAGGGCCGGCTGGGCCGGGTGATACACGTCGACGCCAGCTACCGCCAGAGCTGGCTGGTGAGCGACGCCTGGGGGCGCTGGGACCAGGACAGCCAGTGGCTGTGGCGGCTCTCCGAGGCCCACGGCAGCAAGGGCGTGCTGGGCGACGTGGGGGTGCATATCCTCGATTTCGCGAGCTTCCCGGTGGGCGACATCACCGCGGTGACCTGCCGGCTCAAGTGCTTCGACAAGGCCCCGGACAACCGCATCGGCGAGTACACCCTCGACGCCAACGACAGTGCTCTGATGCAAGTCGAGTTCGCCGGCGGCGCCCTGGGGAGCGTCCAGGCCACTCGCTGGGCCACGGGCCACCACAACTCGCTGACGCTCTCCGTGCACGGCGACCGCGGCGCGCTGCGCGTCGATCTCGACACGGCCCGGGACAAGGTGCAGGTGTGTCTCGGCGAGGACGTGCACCCCGCGCGTTGGACCGAACTCACGGCACCGCCCACGCCGAGCATCTACCGGCGCTTCGTCGATGGCGTCGAAAGCGGCGTCAACGACCAGCCCGACTTCGCCCGCGGCGCGGCCCTGCAACGGGTGCTGGATGCCTGCTTCGACGCCGACGCCCGGGGCGGTCGCCTGCATCTGGAGAGACCGGCCACCTGAGTCGCACCCTTTCGGCCAATCGGGCACAATTCAGTGTCGATAGCAGACGGTATCCGGCAGCAGATGGCGGCTGGCGCGAGGCCGGTCGCCCGGTGACGAGGCAGGCGATGAGCAGAGAACCGTCGAAGACGGCCAACATCCGGGAAATCGCGCGGCGGGCGGGGGTCTCCATCGCCTCGGTCAGCCGCGCGCTCAACGACAAGCCGGGCATCAGCGAGGCGTTGCGCGAGCGCATCCTCGCCATCAGCCGCGACGTCGAGTACCGCCCGAGCGCCGCCGCCCGTCAGTTGATCAGCGGCAAGGCCGCGGTGGTGGGCATCTCGCTGGGGCGCCGCGACTTTGAACTGCGGCCCTACTACATCCTGCTCTACCAACACCTGACTGTGGCGCTGCACCACCAGGGCATGGTGCCGATCTTCTTCGCCCACGACCGCACGGTGACCCTGCCCGACCAGGCCGGCGCCGCCATCCTGCTCGGCGAGTTCGCCGACGACCCGCGCCCCGAACTGATGACGTCGCGGGACCTGCCCTTCGTGCGCATCGGCCCGGCTGGAGAGGGCTTCTCGGTGGCACCGGAGGATCGCCACGGCATCTATCTGGCCACCCGCCACCTGATCGAGGGCGGGCGGCGGCACATCGCCTTCGTCGGCGACGACCTGCAGAGTCCCCACAGCCAGCATCGCCTGGGCGGCTATCGCCAGGCCCTCGACGAGGCCGGCCTCGAGGCCGCGCTGATCGACATCCCGCCCAACCTGGACCCGGCGCTGACCGGCTATCGCTGGCTAAGCCGGCGCCTCGAACACGAGCCCCGGGCCTACGACGGCCTGGTCTGCGAGACCGATGAGCTGGCCCGAGGCTGCCTGACGGCCCTGGAGGATCACGGCTTCAAGGTGCCCGGCGAGGTCGCGGTCACCGGCTTCGACGACCTGCCGACCCTGGCCGAGGGTCTGACCACGGTGCGCCAGGATATCGCCGGTATCGCCGCCATGAGTGTCGAACTGTTGGGCGAGGCGCTGGCGGGCAAGCCGCCACGCCATGTGTCGATGCCGGTGGAACTGGTGGTTCGCGAAACGGGCTGAACACCCATCTCTTGATGGCAGGAGGAAAACATCATGCGATCGTTGATCCAGACATTGCTGGCGCCGGTGGTCTGGGTAGCCGAGAAGCTCGGTACCCGCCGCGAGGCCTCGCGCAACGAGTCCGAGCAGGCCCGGGTCGACCAGGCCTGCGAGAGCCAGGCGCTCTATCAGTTCTGGAGTTGTCCCTACTGTGTGCGGGTGCGCCGCGAGATCACCCGTCTCGCCCTGACGATCGAGATTCGCGATATCCGGCTCGATCCCGAGCATCGTCGGGCGCTGCTGGAAGGCGGCGGCAAGGCGCAGGTGCCTTGCCTGCGCATCGAGCAGGGCAATGAAGTGAGCTGGTTATACGAATCCAGTGACATTGTCGATTATCTGCGTCGACGTTTCGGCGAGTAGGTCGGCTTGCACCTCGGAGCTTTCCGCCACCGATGTCTCCGCTCCTGGCCCAGGTCAGTGAAGCCCGCATCGAGCCTGATTTTCCGGGGAACCGCTGACGCGCCTCGGTTCAGCTCGATGAGGTCGCCTTTGCATCCTGTGGTCGGGGTGTCTCGACAGGTGGTGTGACCCCATGCTATGCATCCTGTGTGCTTGCTACTGCAGCAGGGTGCCCGTCATGGCCTTCCATAATCCGGATCCGAGAATCCGTGAAATCGAGCAGCACAATGCCCGGTTGCGCGCCGGTCTCTTTGCCAAGCTGTTCGGCGGTGCGTGGCGTGGATTTCGCAAGGCCGTGCCGTATCTTCGATCCCGGCGCCGCCAGCGTCAACGCCGCGGCTGACCGTCTGCTTTCCACATGCGCTCACGTAGGTACCAATGGCATAGCCGCTGCCGAGCGGGAGGTAGGCACGACCGACTGTCCGGCTGATTCCCTCCTTCCAGGCCCGGCCTCCCAGGCAAGCCGGATCAGATCTCACCGGTCCGTGCGGCAGTCCCGTTCTTGCGGTGGTTGGCCTTGAAGCGCGCCTTTTTCTGACGATTCCCGCACGTGTTCATGTCACACCATTTTCGGGTGCGGCTTTGGCTCGTGTCGAAGAAGGCGGCCTGGCAGGTCGGCGATGCGCACAAGGCCAGTTTTCCGTCTCGTTCGCCTGCGATGATGCTGATCGCATCGGCGGCGATGACGCTCAGAGCATCTTCTACGCAGGAATCCGCCCCAAGTCGCCATTGACGATTGCCCTCGGGTGTCAGGATAGCCGCGGCTCGACCCTGAATGCTGCAGTCATTGATGACCTGGATAGCAGACGCGGGGAGAGCGTCCTGGATCGCGGCCGCTGTTGCGGCGGCGTGAATGGATTCCCTCAATTTCCGGGCGAGTTCGAGTTGGGCTGTGGTGCATGAATCCACGGCCAGGCCGTTCACTGCCAGCCAGTCGACGAGTCGCTGCGGCGTGGGAATGCGCTCCACAGGGTTGCCATGACGCTCCGTCAGAGTCGCCGTGAAGCTGGTCGCCAGCACATTACCGAGACGGAAGTCAGGGAACTGATCTCGCATGGAATCACCTTGGCATGTCAACGGCAGCGTAAAGACCGATCAACGTGATCGAATTCTGCACCGCCGCGACATTAGCAGATTGCACGCGGACATCAAGACGTGATAGAACCGCCTTAGACGGTTCCATGAAGACCCGAACCGGTTTCGCGGTGGCCAGGAAGGAGGCCTCATGCTCACACCTTGGTGCGTCACCGCGGCAGCCCACACCGACGGAGGCATCTCATGAATCGATCAACCAGCGACGTGCAAGCATTCGAATCCCACGCCACTGATGCCGATCTCGACGATCTGCGCGCGCGATTGACCGCGGCAAGGCTACCGGAGGCCGAGACGGTCCATCACGCTGCGCCCGGCTCTCGCCGATGGGCACAGGGCGTTCCTCTCGCCGATCTCATCGATGTCGTGAACTACTGGCGCACCGAGTATGATTGGCGGTCGTTCGAGGCGCGTCTTGACCGTATCGGCCAGTTCCACACGGCCATTGATGGTCTCGGAATCCACTTCCTGCACCGCCGATCCGCACGCGCGGATGCCACTCCTTTGATCCTGACCCACGGCTGGCCAAGCAGCATTGCTGAGTTCACCGATGTCATAGACGAGCTCGCAGATCCGAAGGATGCGGACACGCCAGCGTTCCACGTCGTGGTTCCATCGCTACCGGGCTTTGGCTACAGCGACAAACCGGCCACTACCGGGTGGGGAACCGGAAAGATTGCGGCTGCATGGGTGGAACTGATGGAAAGGCTCGGCTATAGCAAGTTCGTCGCCCACGGCGGCGACTGGGGAGGAGTGATTACCACGGTTCTTGGTGGCAGGTTCCCGGAGCACGTGCTCGGCATCCACACAACGCTGGCGCAACCGCCCTCTGGGTTGACAACAGACGGGCTGACGGCGGCCGAGCGCGCATGGGCCGAGGAAACCCACCATTTCTGGCATCACCGCGGGGCGTACGCGAAGCAGCAAGCCACCCGACCGCAGACCATCGGCTACTCGCTCGTCGACTCACCTGTCGGCCTGCTTGCCTGGATTCTCGACAAGTTCGCTGAGTGGACAGATACTGAAGACAGTCCGTTCGAGACGATTTCCCGAGACCGGATTCTTGACGACGTCACTCTCTATTGGCTGACGCGGACCGGTGCATCGTCGGCCCGCATCTACTACGAAAGCCACGGCGGCGTTAACGCGTTCGACCCCGAGTTGCGAGTCGATGTCCCGTCGGCAATCAGTATCTATCCCTGCGACATCGAGAAGTGCCCGCGCGCTTGGGCACAAGAGCGCTACCGACAGATCGTCAGGTGGAGGTCGCCCGAAAGAGGGGGGCATTTCCCGTCATTGGAGATTCCCGAGTATTTCGTCAAGGACCTGCAGGAAGGCCTCGCAGCAGTGCTGGCCGCCAATCGGTAAACAGGGGCAGGACGCGGCCGTTGACCGCTTGACCCGCTCCGGTGGGAACTGAGCTTCGGCATTACATCAAGATTACCTCAATGTAGGCTCATGGCCGAGAGACGACGCTCGTAAGGCATCGGTGATGGCCTACTTTCACTTCTCCCGAAGGCGGAGTTCTGTTCCGCCAACGATTCCGTGCCATGGGACTGTTGACGGGACGTCATGAACGGAGTCTTACAGCAGCATGGCGATCCGGCCCGCTTGCGGGTCGCGGCGGTGCTCGTCCCGATGATGGATTTTGACCGGCAAGCGCGCTACGTTGGGGCAAACTGGGCCCGGAAGGTACTGGAATCATGGCCAATATCACTGCCCGAATGCGTCACAACAGATCCGTATGCGCGCGAGCTGCCGTCACAGGCCGCACACTGGCCAATACAATATCCTATAGAAGCTGTGTAGCAGCCTGATGGGCGGCTTAGTCCAACAGGCATTTATACGCCATGCTGCGCACAGCGAAGAAATGCTGAACAGTTAAATTTATGGAATGGTCGAAATGCCGAGAAACGAAACTATATTAAACGTGTTCCTCGCGTCTCCCGGCGACGTGTCTGAAGAAAGAGAGGCTCTTGAATCCATAGTTCATGAATTAAACAAGAGCTGGTCAAGAACACTTGGCGTGCGTTTTGAGCTAGTTCGCTGGGAGACTGATGTTTACCCAGGTTTTGGGGATGACCCACAAGATGTTATCAATCACCAAATTGATAGCGAGTATGACGTATTTATTGGAATATTCTGGGGTCGGATAGGGACGAAAACTCCAAGATCGGACTCTGGTTCCCTAGAGGAATTTGAGCTGGCCTATAAGAGATTAGGTAAAGCCAATCCTTCATTGGATATTATGATTTACTTCAAAGATGCCCCGATCCCTCCCTCGAGACTCGACCCGAAACAACTAGAGCGGCTACAATTTTTTAAATCGTCGCTAGGCAGTCTTGGCGGGTTGTACTGGGATTTCGAAGATATAAGTGATTTCGAATCAACTCTGAGAACTCATTTAAGCGCCGTTGCTCAGAAATGGTCAAAGAAAGATAAGGTTGATGCTGCAGAGAAAGTAGAGCCAAATATAGAAGAAGCCATAGAAGAAAAAGATAGTTCTGATGATTATGGATTTCTTGACTACTTAGAAAAGTACAACTCCCTTAATAATGAAATGTGTCTTTCGCTGGGTCACATAACTAATGCGACAATAAAAGTTTCTGAAGCTTTTGAGGCTCGCACCAAAGCTATTGATGAAATAACTTCCGGTGGGGAAACTTACGAAATTTCTGATGCGAAAAAGATAATCAAGTTAGCTTCCGAGGATATGGATAGGTATTCTAAACTTATTGACTCTCAAATCCCTGTTTTTGCTAGCTCAAAAGATGGTGCCCTGGACGCACTAAGCAAAGCGTTGATGGTTTATAGAGATTTTAATGTTGATAGTTCAGATTTGGAGAGCCTTAACAAAAATATTAATGGGATGAGAGAAGCAGCAATTGGCTCAAAAGTCGGGCTGAAGAAGTTTAGAGAGAGTGTGTCAGCCCTTCCGCGTATTACTAATCAGTCAAATCGCGCGAAAAAAGGAGTGCTCAAATCACTGGATAAAATGTTAAGTGAAATCTCCTCTACTATTCAAGTTACACAAAATATTGTGGACTCAATTACTGAAATTCGAGAAGATTCGAAAAATTAACCAAGCGGTCAACCGGACGCCAAACCCCTAGCGGGTTTTGGTTCCCTCCGCTGCGATCCGGCGCCGGTTACCATTGGCGTGAATAATTTGCACGCCAAGGTTTTATTGATTTACATATGGAGATGATTGAGATGGCTATCACAGATAAATCAGATAAAGAAATAATTGAAATTGTTGAGCCAATGATCGACGAAGTCATTCATGCGTCAAATCAGAGGGATTGGGAGTCATTTTCTAAATATCAAACTGCCGAAGAAGCTAATAGCCTTGAAAATAGAAGGAGTGTCGAAAGGCAGTGGGAGGAGTCTCATTTATTAACGTCCTTGAACCCTGGAAGAGAAATACTTGGGGTTTTGCGCCGAGATGGAGTGGCGCTCGTATACTGGAAGCAAACTAGCAGTAAAGTGCCCGGTGAGTTTCTGGCAACTTATCATGTAAAAGAAGTAGGTCAAGATATTAAGGAGGTTGGTTTTTTGATTGTATAGTGGTTCGCATGTGTGAGAAAAGTTTATCCTCGGCGATGTTCATTACATTGCGCCTTTGGCTCCATTCTATGGGCACACATGCTGAAAGCGTTATGCCGTTTAAGGGAAAAAGGAGAGCCTCTTGCGAGAGGTTAAAAATCCGGAAAACGTGCATCGCCCATTTGGCAGCTAGACCCATTGCGTAGAGGTTCAAGACCCCACGAAGTTCCTCTTCTGCTCAGGGTAGGTGCCGGCAGATAATTTCGTGGCACAAGCCGAGCAGGTTTTCACGAGTATTGGTACTGTTCTTGCAGACTTCGGCGCGGAGCTGCGACACGTCGTTCGGCTTGTGACTTACCTGACCAGGCAAGAAGATATTGCCGCACTTCGAGATGTACTCAAAAGCACCTTTGGCAATGAGGCACCGGCAAATTCGGCTGTCTTGGTGGGCGGGCTTACCGAGCCAAGCAGTTTCCTCGAATCCAAGGAGCTGAACCATCAGCGCCCCCAACGTCATGGGGCCGCTGACGAAATGCAGTGCGTGAAGGCTTAAAGCGTCTCTTCCAGGAGCATGGCGAGTCGCTTGTGGTGCAGGGCGTCGGCGGCGGCGTCGTAGGAGGGGGCGTCCTTGGCGGTGAAGCCGTGGGCTGCGCCCTTGTAGAGCTCGGTGGTGAAGTGCACGCCGGCGGTGGCCAGCGCTTCGTCCATGCGGGCGATCTGCTCGGCGGGCAGCAGTTCATCCTTGTCGGCGTGGCCGAAATAGACGCGGGCCTCGATGGCATCGACCACGCCCACGGGACTCGAGGCGTCGTCGGCCTTTGCCAGGTTGGCGGAGTGGAAGCCGGCCGCGGCGGCCACGCGCTCAGGGTGTTCGGCCGCCATGCGCAGCGCGAAGGCCGAGGTCATGCAGTAACCGACCACGCCGATCTTGCCGCTTGTGAACTCGGCTGCGTGGTCGAGGCAGTCGATCAGGGCAGCGAAGTCGCGGGATTGCGCCTCGGGGGTGAGATGGCCGGCATACTCGACCAGCGTCGGACGCACGTCCGGGTCGCGGAAGGACTGGCCTTCCGGCACGATCTCGCCGACGGCATCGCGATAGTAGACATTGGGCATCAAGACGGCGTAGCCGTTGTCCGCGATCCGCTGGGCCTTCTCGTGATAGCAGGGGCGCAGGCCGCCGATATCGGTGAACAGCACCACGGCCGGCAATGGTCCGTCGGCGTTCTCGGGCG
Organism: Halomonas sp. I1; assembly: GCF_032334135.1. Lineage (NCBI taxonomy): Bacteria > Pseudomonadati > Pseudomonadota > Gammaproteobacteria > Oceanospirillales > Halomonadaceae > Halomonas > Halomonas sp. I1. The sequence continues at coordinate 208,872 of NZ_JAVXUS010000003.1, read as the reverse complement.
TGACGATGTGAGCGTCGATGGTGCCGTCGGCGGCGGGAATGTCGATGGCGCGAGACATGAGAGACTCCGGATGGTCGATGGCTATCGTCGGGGCGAAGAGGGGTCAACCGGCGGGTTGCCAGCCACCTTCGCGAATCACCGGCCGGCCAGTGACGTCGTGGTTGTAGAGGTAGAGCCAGGCGGGGCCAAAGATGGTGGCGTGAATGGCGCGGTCGTACATGCCCGATGCCGGAGCGCGCACGCGATAGTCCTCGAGGCGGTCGAGGCCGGCAAAGGTCCGGGCGTCGACGCGATAGATCTCGACTTCCACGCCGCACGAGGGTTCGGCCTTGGCGCCCGGGCAGTGCCCCAGGTCGTAGAGCGTCGCACTGGTGAGGCGGTCGTGACCGACGAAGGTGGCGCCTTCCAGCCAGTGGTGATTGCGCAGGCCGCGCTTCAGGGTGCCGTAGACGGCCACCAGGGGCGTTCGGGTAATGGCGAGGGCGGGACTATGCATGGGCGCTTCGTGTGACTCGAGAAAACAGGTTCCGACCGGACGCAGCCGGCCGGGGTATTCACTGCAAGCCCAGATTATCGGGGCCGAAGGCATCCGGCAGCAACTCGTTCATGGTGTAGCGCCGGAGCAGGGTGCCGTCGGCATCGACCACATGAATGCGAGTCTCGCCGGTGGCGAACTCGCGGATGCGCTGGCGGCAGTCGCCACAGGGCGTGCAGAGGTGTTGGCCTGGCCCGATCACGTAGACCTCGCGCAGGCGGCGTTCCCCGGCGCTGGCCATGGCGGCGATGGCCGAGGCCTCGGCGCAGAGCCCCTTGTAGTGGGCGACCTCGATGTTGGCGCCGGCGTAGTGAGTACCGCTCTCGCTGACTACCAGGGCGCCGACGGGATGCCGGGAGTAGGGCGCATAGGCGCGATCGCGTACCGCGACCAGTTCGGCCAGGAGTTCGGTGTCCACGTCAGTGCTCATGCGTCACCTCCGGCGTCGTCGCGCAGCACGCTGTCCAGGGCGATGCGCATCATGTCGTCGAAGGTGGTGGCGCGCTCGTCACTGGATAGCGAGTCGCCCTTGACGATGTGGTCCGAGACCGTGCAGATGGTGGCGGCCCGGGCGCCGAACTCGGCGGCCACGCCGTACAGGCCGGCGGCTTCCATCTCCACGCCGACGATGCCGTAACGGCGCATCATCTCGACCATCTCGGGGCGGGGGTCGTAGAAGAGGTCGGCGGAGAAGATGTTACCGACCTTGACCGGCACACCGTGTTCGCGGGCGACATCCGCGGCATGGCGGGTCAGCTCGAAGTCGGCGATGGCGCCGAGATCGTTGCCCAGAAAGCGGGTGCGGTTGACGCCGGAATCGGTGCTCGCGCCCATGCCGATCACCACGTCGCGTACTGCCACGTCGTCGCGTACCGCGCCGCAGGAGCCGACCCGGATCAAGCGCTTGACGTCGAACTCGGTGATCAGTTCCTTGGCGTAGATCGATACCGAAGGAATGCCCATGCCATGGCCCATCACCGAAATCTCGCGACCCTGGTAGGTGCCGGTGTAGCCGTACATGTTGCGGACTTCGTTGACGAGCTGTGCATCGTCGAGAAAGGTCTCGGCGATGTACTTGGCGCGCAGCGGGTCGCCGGGCATCAGCACGGTATCGGCGAAATCACCGCGTTCGGCCTTGATATGGGGGGTCGCCATCATGTGTCTCCTTTTGGGGAACCAGCCGGGAGAAAGCTTTCGCCGTCGTCCATGGGTGGCAGGTCGAAATGACGGGCCAGGCTCTGGCCGATGTCGGCGAAGCTGTTGCGTGCACCGAGCGAGCCGGGAGCGAGCCCGGCGCCGAGGGCGAGAACCGGGATATGCTCGCGGGTATGGTCGGTGCCGTGCCAGGTTGGATCGCAGCCGTGGTCGGCGGTAATGATCAAGAGGTCGTCGTCGTCGAGGCGTTCGAGCAGCTCGGGCAGGCGAGCATCGAAGGCCTCGAGGGCGGCGGCGTAGCCGGCCACGTCGCGTCGGTGGCCGTAGACCATGTCGAAGTCGACGAAGTTGGTCATGATCAGGGTGCGCTCGCCGTCAGTGGCCATGGCATCCAGGGTGGCGTCGAACAGGGCGTCGTGGCCGCTGGCCTTGAGCGTGCGCGAGATGCCGCAGTGGGCGTAGATGTCGGCGATCTTGCCGATGGCGGTCACCTGACCACCCGCATCGCATAGGCGTTGCAGCACGGTGGGCGAGGGGGGCTCGACACTGTAGTCGCGGCGGTTGGCGGTACGCTGGAAGGTCGCGGCATCGTCGCCGTTGAAGGGGCGGGCGATGACCCGGCCGATGTTGTAGGGCTCGAGCAGCCGGCGGGCGATCTCGCAGAGGCGATAGAGCCGTTCGAGGCCGAAGGTGTCCTCGTGGGCGGCGATCTGGAAGACCGAGTCCGCCGAGGTGTAGACGATCGGCTTGCCGCTTTGCACATGCGCCTCGCCCAGCCGGGCGATGATCTCGGTGCCGGAAGCGTGGCAATCACCCAGCACACCGGGCAGTTCGGCCTCGCGGATCAGCGCGTCCAGCAGGTCGGCGGGGAAGCTGTTTTCCGGCTCGCTGAAGTAACCCCAGTCGAAGCGTACCGGCACGCCGGCGATTTCCCAGTGGCCGGACGGCGTGTCCTTGCCGGAGGAGATTTCCCGGGCGTGGCCGTAGGCGCCACGGGTCGACTCGGGCGGGACGACCCCTTCGGCCCAGGCCCCGGTGCTCTCGTGGTGAGCATGGAAGAGACCGAGCCGGCCCAGATTGGGGAGCTGCAGGGGACCTCGCTCGGTGGACGCGGCGCAGGCCTCGGCGATATGGCCGAGGGTGTCGGCACCGGCGTCGCCGAAGCGTTCGGCGTCGGGCGCGGCGCCGATGCCGAAGGAGTCGAGGACGAGCACGATGGCACGTGTCATGGAGCCTCCCGGCGAATGATGTCGCGAATCAGGGTGGGGGGTGTGGTGGTCTCGCCGATCTCGATGGCCTCGAGCAACTGGCGCTCGGCCTGGTCGGCCTCGGCAGGGTTGCGGGCGTGCAGGGTGGCGAGCGGTTGACCGGCATCGAGCCGGGTGCCCAGTTCGGCGATGTCGGCCAGGCCCACCGCCGGATCGATGGCCTCGCCTGCCTGGCGGCGACCGCCGCCGAGCTCGACCACGGTCATGCCCAGCGCCCGGGTATCCATGCCACGCAGGTGACCGGCGTGTGGCGCGAGAACCGGACGCCTCACCGGTGCAACGGGCAGGTGACGATCCGGGGCTTCGAGCAGGTCGGCGGGGCCGCCGAGGCCTGCGACCATGCGTCCGAAGCGCTCGGCGGCTTCGCCCGAGGCAAGTCGTTCGTCGAGTTTGTCCAGTGCCGCATCCCGGTCGGTGGCCAGGCCGCCGGCCAGCAGCATTTCCACTGCCAGGCCGCGAGTCACCTCGAGCAGACGCCCGTCACGACGCTCGCCGGTGAGCACGGCCAGCGCCTCGCGCACTTCCAGGGCATTGCCAGCGCAGGGGGCCAGAGGCTGGCTCATGTCGGTGAGCAGGGCAGTGGTCGGAGTGCCGGCGCGGCTCGCCACCTCGGCGATCGTGGTGGCGAGCTCTCTGGAAGCGTCAGCGGTGGGCATAAAGGCACCGCTGCCGACCTTGACGTCCATCACCAGGGCATCGAGTCCGCAGGCGAGCTTCTTGCCGAGAATGGACGAGACGATCAGCGGCAGTGATTCCACCGTGGCAGTAACGTCGCGCACGCCGTAGAGGCGCTTGTCGGCCGGCGCGAGGTCGGCGGTCTGGCCGATGATGGCGACGCCGACATCCTTGACCAGCCGGCGGAAGGTGGCGGTGTCGGGGTCGACCGAATAGCCGGGGATCGACTCCAGCTTGTCCAGCGTGCCGCCGGTGTGGCCGAGGCCCCGGCCGGAGATCATCGGCACATGGCCGCCGCAGGCGGCGATCCAGGGGCCGAGGATCAATGACACCACGTCTCCCACGCCGCCGGTGGAGTGCTTGTCGATGACCGGACCGGGCAGGTCGAGTGCCGTCCAGTCGAGCACATCGCCGGAGTCGCGGACTGCCTCGGTCAACGCCACCGTTTCGGTGGCGTCCATGCCGTTTAAGAAGATGGCCATGGCCAGCGCTCCGATCTGAGCATCGCCGAGACCGTCATCGGCGATGCCGGCGACGAGGTCAGCGATGGTCGCGGCATCCAGCGCCTCGCCATCGCGCTTGGCGCGGATGGCCTCCTGGGGCAGCATCAGTAATCCTCCTCGATATCGGGGCCCCCCATCATGCCCAGGGTCTCGAGAAGGTTGTCCAGCAGACCGGAGGCGCCGAAGCGGAAGTGTTGCGGTGTGATCCAGTTGGCCCCCATCAGGCGCTCGGCCAGTTCGAGGTAGGCCCGAGCATCTTCGGCGGTACGCACGCCGCCGGCGGCCTTGAAGCCGATCTCGCCGCCGTTGTCGCGAATCACCTCGAGCATGATCTCGGCGGCTTCCAGGGTGGCATTGACGGCGACCTTGCCGGTGGAGGTCTTGAGAAAATCGGCGCCGCCATCGATGGCCAGCTCCGATGCGCGACGGATCAAGGCCGGATCCTTCAGTTCGCCGGTCTCCAGTATGACCTTGAGGGTCTTGCCGCCGGCGGCGGCCTTGCTCATCTCGACCAGCTCGCGTCCGGTATCCTCGTCGCCTTCCTGCAACGCGCGATAGGGGAAGACCACATCGACTTCATCGGCGCCCGAGGCAACCGCCTCGCGGGTCTCGCGGGCGGCACGCATGATATCGGCGTTGCCATGGGGGAAGTTGGTGACCGTGGCGATGCGGATGGTGTCGTTCAGGCGGTGGGCGGTCAGAGCGCGCCGAGCCGGCACGATGAAGCGCGGGTAGATGCAGATTGCTGCGGGGTGGCCGGCCGGTGTCTTGGCGCGCTGGCAGAGGGCTTCGATACGCTCATCGGTGTCGTCGTCGTTCAGGCTGGTCAGGTCCATCAGGGCCAGTGCCTGACGGGCGGTCCGGGTAAGGTCGTTCATGGCGTGCTCTCGTTGATGCATGAAGGAAACACTGAGGGGTGCCGTTGCTGCGTGACACCCGGTTCAGTGCGTCCTGAGGGGGCGCGGTGGCCCTCTGAAGATTATGGCTCAAGCGCCCAGGGCGATGAAAAAGCCGGCGAGTGTGGCAGACATCAGGTTGGAGAGGGTACCAGCCAGGACGGCCCGGATGCCGAAACGGGCGATGTCGTGACGACGGCTGGGCGCGATACTGCCCAGGCCACCCAGCAGGATAGCGATGGACGAGAGGTTGGCGAAGCCGCACAGGGCGAACGACAGGACTGCCTTGGTATGAGTGGTCATGGCCTCGCCGGTGGCGGCGACGACTTCCTCGCCGCTGATATAGGGCGCGAGGTTGATATAGGCCACGAACTCGTTGACGACCAGCTTCTGGCCGATGAAGGAGCCAGCCAACGTGGCCTCGGACCAGGGAATGCCGAGCAGGAAGGCCAGGGGCGCGAACAGCCAGCCGAGGATTTGCTCCAGGCTGAGCGTTTCCATGCCGAACCAGCCGCCGACGCCGCCGAGAATGCCGTTGATCAGTGCAATCAGGCCGATGAAGGCAAGCAGCATGGCGCCGACGTTGGCGGCCAGGCGCAGGCCGGAGGAGGCGCCGGACGCGGCAGCGTCGAGCACATTGGAGGGATGGTCCTCTTCTTCCTCGAGACGTTCTTCGGCCGCCGAGACGCTGTCTTCGGGCGTCTCGGTTTCGGGCATGATCAGTTTGGCGAAGAGCAGCCCGCCGGGTGCGGCCATGAAGGAAGCGGCTACCAGGTACTCCATGGGGATACCCAGGGCAGCGTAGCCGGCCAGGACCGAGCCGGCCACGGATGCTAGGCCGCCGCACATCACCGCGAACAGTTGCGACTGGGTCATGCGGTTGATGAAGGGGCGCACCACCAATGGCGCCTCGGTCTGGCCGACGAAGATGTTGGCGGTGGCCGAGAGCGACTCGGTGCGCGAGGTGCCGAGCGCTTTCTGCAGGGCGCCGCCCAGCAGGCGAATGATCCACTGCATGATGCCCAGGTAGTAGAGCACCGCGGTGAGCGAGGAGAAGAAGATGATCACCGGCAGTACCTTGATGGCGAAGACGAAACCGGTGTCCTCGACGTTGGCCAGGCCGCCGAACAGGAAATCGATGCCGTCGTTGGCATAGTTGACGACCTGGCTGACGGCTTCGGAGACGGTGGCAAGTACCGCCTGGCCGAAGGGCACATAGAGCACGAAGGCTCCCAGGCAGGCCTGAATGGCAAAGGCGCCGATCACGGTGCGCAGGCGGATCGCGCGGCGATTGGTGGAGAACAGCAGGGCGATGACGATCAGGGTCGCCATTCCGACGAGACTCATGATCAAGGTCATGGCAATGTCCTTGTGGTCGATGGCATGGGGGCGCTCATATACGGCGACTTACAGGAAGTTGTACTTCAGGGTGTAGATCATCGCGTTCTGGTAATGATCGGCGGTGCCCAGCTTGTTGTTGGAGTAGCGATACTGAACGCCGGTGGTGATCTCGTCGATCGGGTGCCACCACAAGGCCACGGCGCCATTGGTGCCGGTGCTGCCGGCGGGACCGTTGACGTAATTCTGCTGCAGATAGTCGTCATCGCGGTCGAAGGTCTGCTCGTGCCAGTTGCTCAGGCTGAAGTTCTCGCCGAAGGCCTGGAAATCGTAACCCAGCACCCACCCGAGCATATAGCCGTTTTCGCCGCTGTACGCATTGGCGTCGCTTTCGACCCAGGCCTTGCCGAGGAACGGCTTGAACCACAGACCGTTGTCGAAGGTGTGGCGGTAGCCGAAGCCCACGATGCGGTCCTGTTCCTTGCTGTCGAACCCATGGTCGCGGAAATCGTAGACGTGGAAGTACAGCGAGAAGGGCGTGTCGCCGAGATAGATATGGGAAGTGACCTTGCCGGCAGCTCGTCGGTTGTCTCGGGTGTCCTCTTCGAGGGTGTCGTTGTGGGGGTTCTCGAAATCGTAGAAGCCGTAGAATTCTCCCCAGTCGAAGCCGACGCCGCCTTCGAGTTCCAGGTAGAAGAAGTCGCCCTTGGCGGCATTGCTGGCGGTGCGTTGCTCTGTGCCGTCGGACCAGTCGAGATAGTTGACGGAGACGTTGGCGAACGACCACAGCGGCGAGAGGCCTGATGCGGCATCATCACCATTGGCGCTTGCAGGCAGCGCGGTGGCGGCAAGCAGCAGTCCGGTCAGAGGGGCGAGACGCGGGAATGAGGCGAAGGTCGGCATATGTCGGCTTCCTTTGGAGTTGTTGTCGTGTGATGCGTCGAACAAGTAAAGACGGGCGGACCATCACTGACGTCAATGCATGGTTCCGGGCTGGCCGGATGGAGGTGAACGCTGGGCGTCGCGTTTGTTATTTGAGTAACATGGTGATGTTATTTTAATCACACAGGGAGCCGCAACCCCGAGGATCAACGGCGTGTACACGCGTTGTGGCATGGGCACGAGAGCGGTGATGTCGGGGGCTTTGGTACAACGAGAGGTGGCTGAGTGAACGAACGCAGTACGACACGGCTGAGACGGCTTCAGGCGTCGCTGGCACAGGGCGGGAGCCTGCGCCTGGCCGAAGCGGCGATGCTCTGCGGTGTCTCGGAGATGACCATCCGTCGTGACCTGGCGGCATCCGACGGTGCCCTGGTGCTGGTCGGCGGGTTGCTGATGCTGGCCGATGACCCTCGTCACGCACCGGCGTATGACCTGGCCGTGCAGCGTGACCGCCATGCCCAGGTAAAGCGCCGACTCTGCGAACGGGCCATGGCGACCCTGGAAGAGGGTGACACCCTGTTCATCGACTGCGGGACGACATTATTGCCGCTGGCGGCCGGTCTGCCGTCCGACCTGTCGCTGACGGTGGTCACCTACGCCTTGAACGTGGCCGATGCCGTGAGCGCCCGCCCCGGTGTTCGACTATGGCTGCTGGGAGGGCTCTACCAGTCGTCCTCGCGTTCCTTCGATGGTGATGACATGCCGGCGACCATTGCGCGCCTGGGCATCAACAAGGCCTTTCTATCGGCGGCAGGAGTACACTCCGAGAAAGGCCTGAGCTGCTTCCACTTCCATGAGGTGGCGCCCAAGCAGGCCGCCATCGCCTCGGCGGAGCACCGCGTGCTGGTGGTCGACCCCAGCAAGCATGGGCTGGTCAGGCCGGCCCGCTTTGCGGGACTCGACGAGGTCGACGAGATCATCACCGAGGAGACGAGTGAGGAGGAGTGAGCCCGTGCGACAACCTGCGGCAAATCGCCTCTTCCCATTCTGTCCTCGGGCCATCAGAATACGGGCCTCACGGCCGGAGCCTCCCGCCCGGCGATGTCGCAGCGAGTCGTCGCCGCGGGCTGCGTGCCGTGACTGTGCCCGAAGTACTCTCCACGACGGTCGTGCGTAGAGCTCCCCGCCAGAGCCTGCCAGCGACCCGCGCCGGAGAGCGCTTCGGCGCGTGCACCACCCGCTGACGTCAAGCGGGAATGCGTTCGCCGCCAAGCCCTGACGAGGTTGAAACATGAGAAGAAACCCCACCCTGCGCATGCTCGGCGTCTTGCTGCTGCTATCGCTGCCACTGCTGTTGGCGGGCTGCAGTTCGGCGCTGCTGGATCCCAAGGGTCAGGTAGGGGAGGAGCAACGTACCCTCATCCTGACATCCATGGCCCTGATGCAGATCGTCGTTGTTCCGGTCATCGTGATGACGTTGCTGTTCGCCTGGCGTTATCGCCGCAGCAATCGGGATGCCACCTACACGCCCGACTGGTCCCACTCCACCAAGATCGAGGCCGTGGTCTGGTTCATTCCCATGGTCATCATCGTCTTCCTGGCGATCCTGACCTGGTACACCTCGCACAGCCTTGACCCGCACAAGCCCATCGCGCCCACCGAGGATCAGGAGGAGCCGATGGAAATCCAGGCGGTTTCCCTGGATTGGAAGTGGTTGTTCATCTATCCCGAGCAGGGCATCGCCACGGTCAACGAGGTGGCTTTCCCCGAGGATACGCCGGTACGTTTCCGGGTCACGTCCGGTTCGGTGATGAATGCCTTCTTCATCCCGCGTCTGGGCAGTCAGATCTATGCCATGGCTGGCATGGACAACGACGTTCATCTGGTCGCCGATGAGCCGGGGGTCTACCACGGTCGCTCCACCAACTACAGCGGTGCGGGCTTCTCGGAAATGACCTTTGATGCCCATGTGGGATCTCAGCAGGAGTTCGAAGCCTGGGTCGAGCAGGTACGTGAATCCTCCAAGTCCCTGACCTTCCCCGAGGAATACTATGCGCTGGCCGCGCCCAGCGAGGACAACGAGATCCAGTACTTCTCCGAGGTATCCCCGTCTCTCTACGAGAGCATCATCAAGAGCTTCCTGGCTGGCGGTAACCACGAGGAACGTATGTCCGAATTCGCCGACCGCTACGCCGCTGGCTTCGGCCACGGTGCGGCCCACGGTGACGACGACGGTCACGGCGAATCGACCGGCTCTCACGGCGAGTCCATGAGCTCGGAGGCAGCGGAGTAAATTATGTTCGGAAAACTCAGTCTAGAGGCGATCCCGACGCACGACCCCATCATCATGACGACCATCACGGCTATCGTCATTGGTGGACTCGCGCTGGTGGCCGCCATCACCTACTTCAAGAAGTGGGGCTACCTGTGGAGCGAATGGATTACCTCCATCGACCACAAGAAGCTCGGCATCATGTATTTCCTCGTGGCACTGGTGATGCTGCTGCGCGGCTTTGCCGATGCCATCATGATGCGCTCCCAGCTGGCCATGGCGTCGGCCGGCGCCGAGGGCTTCCTGCCGCCCTCGCACTATGATCAGATCTTCACCGCCCACGGCGTGATCATGATCTTCTTCGTGGCCATGCCCATGGTCATCGGCCTGATGAACCTGGTGGTGCCGCTGCAGATCGGTGCGCGTGACGTGGCCTTCCCGTTCCTGAACAACCTGAGCTTCTGGCTGTTCGTGGCGGGCGTGGTCCTGGTCAACGTGTCGCTCTTCGCCGGCGAGTTCGCCAAGACCGGCTGGCTGGCCTATGCGCCATTATCGGGGCTTGATTACAGTCCCGGGGTCGGGGTGGATTACTGGATATGGGCGTTGCAGATATCGGGGATCGGTACGACCCTGACCGGTATCAACTTCTTCGTCACTATCCTGAAGATGCGCACCAAGGGCATGACCCTGTTCCGCATGCCGATCTTCACCTGGACCTCGCTGTGCGCGAACGTCCTGATCATCGCTTCCTTCCCGATTCTGACCGCGACCATCGCGCTGCTGACACTCGATCGTTACCTGGGGATGCACTTCTTCACGAACGATTTCGGCGGCAACATGATGATGTACGTCAACCTCATCTGGGCCTGGGGCCATCCTGAGGTTTACATCCTCATCCTGCCGGCGTTCGGTGTCTTCTCCGAGGTCATCTCGACCTTTGCGCGCAAGCGTCTGTTCGGGTACGGCACCATGGTCTGGGCCACGGTGGCGATCACCATCCTGTCGTTCATCGTCTGGCTGCACCACTTCTTCACCATGGGGGCGGGTGCCAACGTCAATGCCTTCTTCGGCATCATGACGATGATCATCGCCATCCCAACCGGGGTGAAGATCTTCAACTGGCTGTTCACCATGTTCCGCGGTCGCCTCGAGTTCACCTCGCCGGTGCTGTGGACCCTGGGCTTCATCATCACCTTCACCCTGGGTGGCATGACCGGCGTGATGCTGGCGGTGCCGGCAGCCAACTTCGTGCTGCACAACAGCCTGTTCGTCATCGCCCACTTCCACAACGTCATCATCGGCGGCGTGGTGTTCGGCATGCTGGCGGGCCTGACCTTCTGGTTCCCGAAGGCCTTCGGCTTCACCCTCGACGAGAAGTGGGGCAAGCGTTCCTTCTGGTGCTGGATCATCGGCTTCTACATGGCCTTCATGCCGCTGTACGTGCTGTCCTTCTTCGGCGCCGTGCGTCGCATGCAGTCCTATGAAAACGGCGACTGGCAGCCGCTGATGATCGTGGCCTGGGTCGGTGCGCTGATCATCGCTGCCGGCATTGCCTGCACGGTGATCCAGTTCATCGTCAGCATCCGTGATCGCAAGAAGAATCAGGACGTCACCGGCGATCCCTGGGGCGGTCGGACGCTGGAGTGGTCTACCTCTTCGCCGGCGCCGTTCTATAACTTCGCGCATCTGCCCGAAGTGAACGACATCGACGGTTTCTGGGACCAGAAACAGCGCAATGGCGGCGAGGCGCCGCTCTCCAAGCCGCCGTACCAGGACATCCACATGCCCAAGAACACCTGGGAAGGACCGATCATCGCGCTGTTCGCGACGGCCGCCGGCTTTGCCCTGGTGTGGCACATCTGGTGGCTGGTCATCGTCGGTGGCATCGCAACGTTCGCGACTTTCATGGCGCGGGTCTTCAGGGAGGACGTCGATTATTACGTCCCTGCCGCCGAAGTGGAGCGCATCGAGCGTGAGCACCAACAACGTGTGGAGATGCAGGCGTAATCATGGCAACCGACACTCTAAGCAACCACGAGGGTCATGCCCACGAGCATGACCACCACGACGATCATCATGATACGGCGGGCACCAAGGTCTTCGGCTTCTGGGTCTACCTGATGAGCGACCTGGTGATCTTCGGGTCACTGTTCGCCACCTATGCCGTGCTCCTCCGGGGCACGGCCGGGGGCCCGTCGGGCGCGGATATCTTCGAGCTTCCGCTGATCCTGATCAGTACCTTCCTGCTGCTGGTGAGTAGTTTTACCTACGGCATGGCGGTATTGGCGATGAATGCCGACCAGGTCGACAAGGTCAAGAAATGGCTTGCCATTACCTTCCTGTTGGGAGCGGGCTTCATCGGGATCGAGATCTACGAGTTCCAGCACCTGATCCATCTCGGCCATGGCCCGGACCGCAGCGCCTTCCTGTCGGCGTTCTTCACGCTGGTGGGCACCCACGGCCTGCACGTGACCTTCGGTCTGATCTGGATCATTGTCATGCTGATCCAGCTACAGCAGAAGGGCCTGACCGATATGACGCGGCCGCGGATCATGTGCCTGAGCCTGTTCTGGCACTTCCTGGACATCGTCTGGATCTGCGTCTTCTCCTTCGTCTACCTGATGGGAGTCCTTTGACATGAGCGGACACGCCTCTCACGAAGAACACAGCCACGGTAGCGTCAAGTCCTATGTCGTGGGGCTGATTCTGTCTCTCGTGCTGACCATCATTCCCTTCGGGATCGTGATGACCGGTGCGCTCGGGACCAGTGCCACGGTCATCATCATCGTGGCTACGGCAGTAGCACAGCTGCTGGTGCAGTTGATCCTGTTCATGCACATGAACACCAAGGCGGATGAGGGCTGGAACTTCATGTCGTTCGTGTTCACCGTGTCGATCCTGGTCCTGGTCATCGGAGGTTCGCTGTGGATCATGCATCATCTGCATCTCAACATGATGATCGGCTGACTCCGGCGGCCAGGATGCGCAAGGACTATCTCACCATCACCAAGCCGGGCATCATCGGCGGCAACGTGATCGCGGTACTGGGCGGCTTTTTCCTGGCCGCCCGGGGCGATGTCGATCCCTGGTTGTTGATCGCCACGGTGGTCGGCCTGGCACTGGTGATTGCCTCCGGGTGCGCGTTCAACAACGTCATCGATCGCGATATCGATGCGATGATGGAGCGCACCCGGACACGCCCCCTGGTACAGGGGCGTGTGACGCCCGCCGCCACCCTGCGATTCGCGACCTTGCTCGGGATCGCGGGGTTCGCCTTGCTGGCACTGTTCACCAACTGGGTGACGGTGGGGCTCGCGGCATTCGGTTTCGCGATCTATGTGGGGGTCTACAGCCTCTACATGAAGCGTCAGTCGGAGTACGGCACTCTGGTGGGCAGTCTCTCCGGCGCCATGCCGCCGGTGGTGGGGTACTGCGCCGTGACCGGGCATTTCGACACCGGTGCGCTGACACTGCTGGTGATCTTCTGCCTGTGGCAGATGCCGCATTCCTATGCCATCGCCATCTTCCGGTTGAAGGATTACCAGGCGGCCCGGATTCCGGTATTGCCGGTGGTCAGGGGTATCAGGACCGCCAAGCACTATATCCTCGGCTATATTCTGGCCTTCGTCTTCGCCTCCCTGGCGTTGAGCGTGGCGGGATACGCCGGCCCGGGCTACTTCATCGTCGCCCTGGTGATGGGAATCTACTGGCTGTATCTCGCCATGCAGGGCTATCGCGTGCATGACGAGGAACGCTGGGCGAAACGCGTCTTTGCCTTCTCGATCATTACCATCACGGCCTTGAGCCTGATGATGTCGGTGGACGCCAGTCTACCGCCGGCGGCCCCCCTGTGGACCGCGCTTAACTGATCCTACCTATACATCCGGGGGCAAATCCCCCGGATTCCTGCCTATACTGCAAGTCGACAGAACCACGCAAAGGACCGACGGGCCAGTCCCGGTCCGTCTCCGGCAGGAGGTAGCGCTATGTTGACACACGTATGGGGTCTGATCGCCCACCCGAACCGCGAGTGGAAACAGATCAAGGAAGAGCGCGAGACGCTCACCCATCTCTATGAACATCATGTCCTGTTGCTGGCGGCTATCCCGGTCGTCTGTTCCTATATCGGTACCACACAGGTCGGCTGGAGTCTGGGAGGCGGTACCACCATACAGCTGAGTTATCTGGATGCCCTGGGCGCCGGGGTCGTCTTCTATCTGGTGATCCTGGCGGCGGTCTATGCGGTCGGCAAGGTCATTCGCTACATGGCCAAGCGTTATACGAACCCCCCGAGCCAGAGCCAGTGCATCGTCTTCGCCGGTTATGTCGCCACGCCGATGTTCCTGAGCGGCATCGTGGCGGTCTATCCGCTGATCTGGCTATGCCTGCTGGCCGGTGTCATCGGCCTTTGTTATACCGCCTATCTGCTCTATCTCGGCATTCCCGGCTTCCTCAACATCAGCAAGGAGGAGGGGTTCATCGTCTCCAGCACGACCCTGGCCTTCGGTGTCCTGATCCTTGAGGCTCTGCTCGGGTTGACGGTGCTGTTGTGGGGCTATGGCGAGCGCATCATTCTGTCACTGCTGGGTTGATCGACCCGGTTTCGCGAGTCCTGAAACACGAACGGGCGGCCAGAAGGCCGCCCGTTCGTGTATGACGTGCGGGAAGATCAGTCGTCCGGCTGGTGCTCGACCTTCGTCAGGGCCTGCTCCAATCGTTCGACGCTGCGTTCGACATTGTGCAGCTTGTCGAGGCCGAACAGGCCGATGCGAAAGGCCTGGAAACCCTTACCTTCGTCGCACATCAAGGGTACACCAGCGGCAACCTGGACACCGGCATCGGCGAACCTGGCGGCGATCCCGGGGTCGTCGGTATAGCTCACCACCACGCCCGGCGCCTCAAAGCCGGGTGCCGCGACACTCTTGAAACCGTGTTCGGCGAGCATTTCGCGGACACGGTGCCCGAGTTCGAATTGCTCATCTCGGACCTTGTCGAGGCCATAGGCTTCGGTCTCGGCCATGACATCACGCAACTGGCGCAGTCCATCGGTCGGCAAGGTGGCGTGGTAGGCATGACCGCCCGCTTCGTAGGTCTCCATGATCGACAGCCACTTGCGCAGGTCGCAGGCAAAGCTCGAACTCGTCGTCTCGTCGATGATGTCGCGCGCCAGGCGAGAGAGCATGACCATGCCGCAGCAGGGAGCACCGCTCCAGCCCTTCTGCGGGGCACTGATCAGCACGTCGACGCCGATGTCCAGCATGTCGACCCAGGCGGTACCGGAGGCGATGCAGTCCAGCACGAACAGGCCGTTCTCTTCGTGGATCGCTTCGGCGATGCGCCGCATGTATTCGTCGGGCAGCATCATTCCCGAAGCGGTCTCGACGTGGGGCGCGAACACCAGGTCGGGCTGCTGGTCGTGGATCGCTTCGACCACGTCATCGATATCCGGCGGTGCGAAAGGGGACGTTGGATCTTCGTCGTCCTGCCGCCGGGCCTTGCGCACGTTGAGCTCGGAGGGGATCCGGCCCATCTCGAGAATCTGGCTCCAGCGGTAGCTGAACCAGCCATTGCGTATCACCAGGCAGCGTCGGTCGGTAGCGAACTGGCGGGCTACTGCCTCCATGCCGAAGGTGCCACTACCGGGGACGATGACCGCCGAGTGAGCGCGATAGACACGCTTCAGGGTAGTGGAGATATCGCGCATCACCTCCTGGAAGTTCTGCGACATGTGGTTGAGGGCGCGATCGGTGTAGACCACCGAGTATTCGAGCAGTCCATCGGGGTCGACGTCGGGTAGCAAGCCGGCCATTAAAGTCTCCCTATTCTGGTACGGGCAGTATGCATGGCTCCGAGGATATGCCGAATCTTTCTCGCGAGCCAGGGGCTCGCGTCCCGGGAGGTATCGAGGCGGCCCCTTGTTGCCTCAGTTATCCGATGAGGCAAGCTCGGTCGTGTCCGGCAGGGCTTCGAGATTGATATTGGCGAGCGCTTCGGCCGCTCGTTGCAGGGCCGGCAGGCAAGCCAGCGCCTTGTCGCGATCCATGCGCATCACCGGGGCCTGGATCGCCAGTCCCGTGTTCGACAGCCCTTCCCGGTTGGGGGCCAGGACGGCGATGCACAGCAGGCCGGAAAGAAACTCTTCATCGTCGAAGGCATATCCCTGGCGTCGCACGGTTTCGATCTCGGCTTCGAGAGCCTCGGGATCGGTCAGCGTATTACGGGTGAACGCATTCAATGGCATCTGGTTCAGCAGCCGGCGGCGCTGGGCGGGTGCCATCTGGGCCAGAAAAAGCTTGCCACTGGCCGAGCAGTGTACTGGCACGCGCGAGCCGGGATGCAGATAGAAGCGCAACGGCGCCGATGTCTCCACCCGGTCGAGATATAGCACCTCGCCACCGGAGAGTGCCGTGATATTGCAGCTCTCGCCGACTTCCTCGACGAGCTTGGCCAATATCGCATGGCGTGCTCCCTGGATCGTGTCATTGAGCAGAAGCGTCTCGGCCAACCGCCTCAACCGGTTGCCCTTGCTGTAATGCCGCCCATCGGACTCGCGCTGCAGCATGCCTGATGATTCGAGCTGCTGGAGCATGCGATGGAGGGTAGGTTTCGGCAGGCCGGTTTCGTCGACCATGCCTTGCAGGGTGAAAAGTTGATCCTTTCCCGCGATGACCTCCAGCAGTGCCAGCAGACGCTGCGCGGGCGTATCGCCCTCGAGACGGGTCATGTCGGTTCGATTGGTGGTCATGGTCAGCTCTCCTTTGATACTAAGGTACCTTGTTCCTTAAAAGAGATCAATTTGTACCGTTTTACGGAATATATGTTGACGAGGGTCAGCGGCGGCGCTACTTTGTTGGAAAGTTCCATATATCGGAACTTTTTATATCATAAATCGGTTTTCGGCTGGCTGGGCCATCCAGAATGCTTCCGAGGAGGACTTCCATGAGCAACCACGACACACAAGACATGCGCCAGGCGGTGCAAGGCAAGCAGAAGATGACGCCTTCGGAGGCCTTCGTCGAAACACTGGTGGCCAATGGGGTGACCGACATGTTCGGCATCATGGGCTCGGCGTTCATGGATGCCATGGATATCTTCGCGCCGGCCGGTATTCGCTTGGTGCCAGTGGTTCACGAGCAGGGCGCGGCACACATGGCGGATGGCTATGCGCGAGTCTCCGGGCGTCACGGCCTGGTCATCGGTCAGAATGGTCCCGGCATTTCCAACTGCGTGACGGGTATCGCGGCGGCCTACTGGGCACACAGCCCGGTGGTGATCGTCACGCCCGAAGCGGGTACCACCGGCATCGGCCTGGGAGGCTTCCAGGAATGCCACCAGCTGCCGATGTTCCAGGAATTCACCAAGTACCAGGGGCATGTGACACATCCGGCCCGCATGGCGGAGTACACCGGACGCTGTTTCGACCGGGCGATGTCGGAGATGGGGCCGACTCAGCTCAACATCCCGCGCGACTATTTCTATGGCGAGATCGAAGCCGAGATTCCCGAGCCGTCCCGCCTCGACCGCGGCCCGGGCGGAACCCGCAGCCTCGACGAGGCGGCCGCCTTGCTGGCCAAGGCCGAGTTCCCGGTGATCGTCTCCGGTGGTGGCGTGGTGATGGCCGACGGCGTGGAAGCCTGCCAGGCGCTGGCCGAGCGGTTGGGTGCCCCGGTGGTCAACAGCTATCAGCACAATGACTCTTTCCCGGCCAGCCATCCGCTGTGGTGCGGCCCGCTGGGTTACCAGGGCTCCAAGGCCGGCATGAAGTTGATTGCCCAGGCCGATGTGGTGGTGGCGCTGGGCACCCGACTCGGGCCATTCGGGACCTTGCCGCAGCACGGTCTGGACTACTGGCCGAAGGACGCCAAGATCATCCAGATCGACGCCGACCACAAGATGCTGGGGCTGGTGAAGAAGATCGCGGTGGGGATCTGCGGCGATGCCAAGGCGTCCGCCGAGGCACTGAGCGAGCGTCTGGCCGACAACGAGCTGGCATGCGATGCGACCAGGGCGCAGCGCGCCGAGCGGATCGCCGAGGAGAAGGCGGCCTGGGAGCGCGAGCTCGACGAGTGGACCCACGAGCAGGACCCGTTCAGCCTCGATGCCATCGACGAGGCCAAGGGGGAAACGCCGTTCTCGGGCGGCGAGTACCTGCACCCGCGCCAGGTGTTGCGCGAGCTGGAGAAGGCGATGCCGGCGGATGTGATGGTGTCCACGGACATCGGCAACATCAACGCCGTGGCGCACAGTTACCTGCGTTTCGAGCGGCCGCGCAGCTTCTTCGCGCCGATGAGTTTCGGCAACTGCGGTTATGCGTTGCCGACCATCATCGGCGCCAAGGCGGCAGCGCCGGAGCGCCCGGCGGTCGCGTATGCGGGCGACGGTGCCTGGGGCATGAGCCTGATGGAGACGATGACGGCGGTGCGCCATGACATCCCGGTGACCGCGGTGGTGTTCCATAACCGACAGTGGGGGGCAGAGAAGAAGAACCAGGTGGAGTTCTACAACCGCCGTTTCGTGGCCGGCGAGCTGGACAACCAGAGTTTCGCGGAAATCGGCCGGGCGATGGGCGCCGAGGGTATCACCGTCGATCGACTGGAAGACGTGGGGCCGGCGCTCGAGAAGGCGGTAGAGCTGCAGATGAAGGAAGGCAAGACCTGCATCATCGAGATCCTGTGCACCCGGGAGCTGGGCGACCCGTTCCGCCGGGACGCACTCAAGAAGCCGGTGCGGCTGTTGGAGAAGTATCAGGACTACGTCTGATCCAGCGTGTCGCAGTGTGTTGCCCCCGACGATGTCGGGGGCTTTTTTCCAGGGCAATGGCCGAAAGATGTCGACGTTCTTCGACCTTTCTGACATAGCCCGACGACTGCCGCACCGGCGGCGGAGACGGGAGGCCATACATGAAAGCCTTGAATCGGATTCTCGACCGAGCGAGTCGCGACCCGCGCCGCATCGTGCTCTGCGAGGGGTTGGACGAGCGGGTCCTGCAGGCTGCCGTCAAGGCGACCGAGGAGGGTATCGCCAGGATTCTCCTGGTGGGAAATGCCACTGCCATGACCGAAAAGGCGAGGGAACTGGGCGTCAGCCTGGCGGGCGTCGAGCTGATCGACCCGGCGGATTCGCCGCTCAAGGCGAGCCTGGCCGAGGCACTGTTCTCGTTGCGCGAGAAGAAGGGGATGACCCGGGAGCAGGCCGAGGTGGCGGTGTGTGAACCGCTTTGCTTCGCCAATATGCTGGTGCGAGAGGGCCATGCCGAGGGCAGCGTGGCAGGGGCGGTGAACACGACTGCCGATGTGGTACGCACGGCCATTCAGCTGCTCGGCCTGGCGCCCGGTTGCCAACTGGTGTCGAGCTTCTTTCTGATGATGCTGTGCCAGCCATTCCATAGCCTCAAGGGCGGTCTGATCTTCTCCGATTGCGGCCTGGTCATCGATCCGGATGCCGAGCAGCTCTCGCAGATTGCCATGGCGGCGGCGGAAAGCGCTCGGGTCCTGCTGGGCGAGGAGCCGCGGGTCGCAATGCTGTCGTTTTCCACCAGTGGCAGTGCCAGGCATGCGTCGGTCGACAAGGTGGTCGAGGCGGCACGCCAGGTCAAAGCGCGGTATCCCGAGCTGGCCATCGATGAAGACGTTCAGCTCGATGCGGCCATCGTCGCCGAGATTGCCGAGCGCAAGCTTCCCGAGTCCCGGGTCAAGGGTCATGCCAATGTGCTGGTCTTCCCCGATCTCGAGGCCGGTAACATTGGCTATAAACTGGCCGAGCGTATCGGTGGCGCCATGGCCATCGGGCCCCTGCTGCAGGGACTGGCCAGACCGGCCAACGATCTGTCGCGGGGCTGTAGTGTCGACGATATCGTCAATGTGATTGCCGTGACCGCCGTTCAGGCACGGAACGCCTCTTCACGCCGGGCGTCGTGATCGTCATTCGAAGGAGCGACGCATGATCCCCTTGACCGCAGGGTTTGAGCCCGGAGTGCTGTTGGCCACGCTGTCGATCATGGCCGTGGCCGGGTACTTGCACACGGTGTCGGGGTTCGGCCTGGGCATGATCGTGATGGGCGCCGCCGGTGGGCTCGGGGTCGCCTCGGTCCCGGTGCTGGCGGCGGTGGTCAGTCTGGTGACCCTGGTCAACAGTGCCGTGGCGTTGCCGGGAGGGTGGCGGCGCCTGGACAAGCGTCGGGTGGCGGCGCTGGCGGTGGGGATCATTCCCTTCATCGGGCTGGGAGTCTGGGCGCTGTCGTGGTTGAACGCCACCTTTGCCGGCGTGCTCACCCTGCTGCTTGGCGTCATGGTGCTCTATGGCGGGATCAGCATCGGTCTGCGCCCGCATCCCCGCGAGCGGGTCTCGGCGGCCTGGACCTTCACCCTGAGCGGCGCCTTGACGGGATTGTGCGGCGGGCTCTTCGGTGTGCCGGGGCCACCGGTCATCTATCACTGTTATCGCCAGCCCCTGCCCCTGGAAACCATCAGGCTGCTGCTGATCCTGTGCTTCGCCATCACGTCCGGCGTTCGCACCCTGTTCGTCGCTGTCCAGGGTGGCTTGACGATGGACGTTTGGCACCTGGCGTTCTGGGCGGCGCCGGTCGTGGGGCTGGCAACCTGGCTGGGACGGCGTTGCCCTCCGCCCTGTACGGCGAAAACCATGCGCCAGGTTGCCATGCTGGCCCTGATCGGCCTGGGGTTGGCCATTGTGATAAAGAGTGTCGTCTCATTGGCATCGAGTTAGGGAAACACTGCTTAAATGCCTGCGCATGCAAACCGCTTCGTTACGCGGTGCTCGAAACCTCGCCTAACCATCTGTTATGTCTCGCTTTCTGTGCTCCGTGCGCCTTGCGCTTCACTATGCTCGGCGATTTATTCAGCGTTTCCTCAAGGGGCTTTCCTCAGCCGCCACTCACCGTCCTCGATCGGCAGGAAGGCGGCGATCGCCGCGGTAGCGATGACGTGGGTGGTGGCGTTGTCCGGGTCGTGGACGTCGAGCCCGCCGTGTACCACGTTCACCTCGGCGCGGCCGCGGGGCAGTTCGGCCGTTACCGCTTCGGCGTCGACTCGCTCGGGTTTCTGGACACCGATGGTCACCTGGACCCGCATCTCGCGATGGTCGTAGCCCAGCGACTTGAACAGCACGATGGATGAGTGGTGCAGGGCGTCCTGTACGGCGCGGCAGGCGGCCTTGGTGTAGTCCTCGCCGTAGAGGTCGTTGCCGCTGCCCATTTCCAGGATGAGACGTCGCTCAGGCATGTTCGGGCTCCATGTCGAAGGAGACGATGACGGCGGCATTGGCGATCACGCTGGTGCCACTACCGTCGGGCTTGTCCACGTCAAGCCCGCCCTTGACCAGCCTGACCGACGGCTGGCCGTACGGGAAGATTCTCAGCAGGGCCGCCGGGTCGACGGCGGCAGGGTCCTGCACCCCGACCTCGACGTCGATCAGCATGGCCTCTTTGGGAAAGCCGAAGGCATCGGCGATGTTGAGCGAGTTGTGCCACAGGGCATCGCGGATCGCCCGCGCCGCGGCCTCGGTGTAGTTGCGGCTGCGGATCGAGGTGCCCATGCCGAATTGGTGCACCAGGCGTGTCTTGGCCATGTCGGTCTCCTTGATCATGACGAGAATCTTGCTTCCGGGATCGTCAGCGCCGGTGACGGCCACCGATCAGCTCGACGATCTCGTCGAACAGGTGGCTGTCCAGTGCCTGGGTCATGTCGGTGGCGAGGCAGCGACGATAGAAGGGGCTGAGATCCAGCCCCACTCCCAGGCCGAGGATTTCCACCTGACCTTCCCGGGTATGCCGAGCGATGACGTCCTTGAGGTGGTTGTCCAGATAATAGGTATCGTTGGTCAGGTTGGTGGCGCTGTCCGCCGGGCAACCGTCGGAGATCACGATCAGTATGCGTCGAGATTCCGGGCGGCCGAGAAGGCGCTCGCAGGCCCAATCCACCGCTTCGCCGTCGATGCCCTCACGAAACAGGTCGGGCTTGAGCAGGGCGGCGATATCGGTACGTGCGCGTCGCCAGCTGCGTTCGGCCGGCTTGACCACCAGGTGGCAGACCTCGTTGAGGCGGCCCGGATGGCGCGGTCGGCCTTGCCGCATCCATTCCTTGTAGGCCCGGCCGCCGTTCCAGGCGCCGGTGGTGAAACCGAGCAGTTCGGTACTTGCGCCGATCATTTCCAGGGCACGAGTCAGGCTCTCGGCCATCAGCGTTACCGGTTCAATATGGTGCTTCATGGAGCCCGAGCAGTCGATGAGCAGGCTGACCGCGCAATCGGCGCCCCGCTTGTGCTGGTCACGATAGAAGAGGCGGCGCTCGGTCGGCGAACTGACCAGCTGGGCCAGTCGGCGTCCGTCGATGTGGCCCTCTTCCTCGCCGAAGGCCCGGCCATCGGGGCGGGGCTCGCAGAGCACGGCAGCGAGTCGCCGTGCCAGGCGAGGTAGGTTGATGCCTTGTTCGGCGGCCGCTCGATCGAGATGTTCACGGTATTCACGCAGCAGCGCGCGACGCACCAGGCGGCCAGCCACGACCTCGCGGTCGAACCGGGTCGTGAAGACCCGATAGGTCTGGGCGGTGTCCTCGAAGACCTTGCTGTGACCGGTCGTCGCGGCGGCAACGCCATCATCGTCGCCCTCGGCATCATCAAGATCGAGCAGCAGGGCGAACGCCTCGCTGGTCGTCTCGTCCGCATCCCCCGGTGCGTCTTCTTCGGCCTGGGCGCGTTCGGCACGCACTCGGTCGCCGACGATCCGAGCGATGGCCAGGGCATGTTCGGCATAGGCGGCCTGGTCGTCGCGATGGCGACGCAGGCCGGCGAGCGCCGTGCCCAGTTCGTTCACCAGGGAGGCCCGAGTGCTCTCGATATAGTCCTCGGTTTCCTCCAGCACGGGGCATGCGTTCAAGCGCGACCAGCCCATCTGGGCGACGGTATAGACCAGCATGCCGATGCTGCCCTCGGTGAGCCCGGAACGGTAGAAGTCGCGGGACCAGCTCGAAAAGCGTCGGTGGAGGTTGTCGCGCATGCCCGGCATATCGTGGGGGGCCCGGGTTTCCGTTCTCAGTTGTTCGAGCAATTCGAAGGTCAGTCGCTCGACCGCCCCCTCGGGCCGTAGACGGCGGTGCAATTCGGCATCGGAGTGCAGCAGACGCAAGGCTATGCCGTCGGCGACGGCACGACAGTCGGCGAAGTTGTCCTGACCGGGGTCGATGCGCAGGTGAGGCGCATGGGTCGGCAATCGCACCTCGCCACGGTAGAGGCGCCGTCCACGATAGTGAAGGTCGGCATCCCCGGTCAGCGCACGCAGGCTGGCGGCGCACAGTTCCTCGATCCACTGCTGGCGGCGCGCCTGTTGCTGGGCGCTTGCGGTCATGAGGAAGCGGCCTCCTGCATCCAGGATTCATCGAGTTCCGTGCCGAAACAGCGCTGGTAGTACTCGGCGACGATGGGGCGTTCGGCTTCATCGCACTTGTTGAGGAACGACAGCCGGAAGGCGATCGCCGGGTTGCGGAAAATCTCGCAATTTTCCGCCCAGGTGATCACCGTGCGTGGCGACATCAGGGTCGACAAGTCGCCGGCGGCGAAGCCCTGCCGCGTCAGGTTGGCTACCGCCACCATGGCGGTGATCAATTCGCGTCCTCTCTCGGAGTCCTTGGAGGGCACGCGTCCCAGCACGATAGCGATTTCTTCTTCACGGGGCAGGTAGTCGAGCTTGGCGACGATGTTCCAGCGATCGATCTGGGCGTGGTTGAGCACCTGGGTACCTTGGTAGAGCCCCGTGAGGTTGCCGAGCCCGACGGTGTTGGCGGTGGCGAAGAGACGGAAGTGGGGGTGAGGCTGAATTACTCGATTCTGGTCGAGCAGGGTGAAGTTGCCGTCGCGCTCCAGAATGCGCTGGATGACGAACATCACGTCCGGCCGACCGGCGTCATACTCGTCGAAGATCAGTGCCACCGGTCGTTGCAGCGACCAGGGCACGATACCTTCCTGGAACTCGGTGACCTGCTGGCCGTCGCGCACCACGATGGCGTCCTTGCCCACGAGATCGAGGCGACTGATGTGGCCGTCCAGGTTGACACGCAGGCAGGGCCAGTTGAGTCGGGCCGCCACCTGTTCGATATGCGTCGACTTGCCGGTGCCATGCAGCCCCTGGACCATCACCCGGCGGTTGCGGGTGAAGCCGGCCAGGATCGCCAGGGTCACGTCGGGATTGAAGCGGTAGGCCTCATCGATCTCCGGCACGTATTCATCGCGCTCGCTGAAGGCAGGTACCTGCAGGTCACTGTCGATGCCGAAGAGCTCGCGTGCCGAGCGCAGTATGTCGGGCTGGGCATACATGGGATCTGTCATCACTGTCTCCTCGGCCCGTCGGGACCGTTTCCGTGGGGCCCGGACCTTGTCAACCGGGTCGGGCTTGGCTGCCGGGAATGCTTAGAGCATATAATGGTTCCATAAAAAGAATCAAATGGTACCGTTTTATGGAATCATGAGAGCGTTTGGCAGACTTCCCACGGAGGTGATTCATGAATGATTTCCTGATCATTGGTGGCGGCGTCATCGGCATGATGACTGCCTGGCAACTGGCCGAGGCGGGGCACGGGGTAACGCTGTTCGAGCGCGGGCAGTGTGGGCAGGAGGCCTCCTGGGCAGGCGGTGGTATCGTCTCGCCCCTTTACCCTTGGCGATACAGTGCGCCTATCTCGGGGCTTTCGCGTTGGTCGGAAGGGCGGTATCGGGACCTGGCGGCTCGCCTGGCCGAGGAGACCGGCATTGATCCGGAGTTCCGCCGGAAGGGGCTTTTCTATCTCGACCTGGACGATGCGGCCGAGGCCATGCAGTGGGCACAGCAACAGGGAAAGCCGCTGGCACGGGTCGACGACGGCTTCCTTTATGCCAGGGAGCCGCATCTGGTCGACGGTCTGGAGGGCGCGTTGTGGATGCCGACACTGGGCAGCATTCGAAATCCACGTCTGGGCCAGGCCCTGCGGTCCAGGCTGGGGAGCTTGCCTGACGTGACGCTGAAAGAGGGGTGTCGGGTCGACCGTCTGGTGGTCGAGAAAGGCCGGGTTCATGGCGTCGACACCGCTGATGGACGATTCTCGGCCGGGACGGTGATTCTCTGTGGTGGGGCCTGGACTGGACAACTGCTGGAAACACTGGGGATCGGTTTGCCGGTGCGGCCGGTCAAGGGGCAGATGATGGTCTACCGAACGCCTGTGGTATCCGGCAGCCGCCAACTGCTCGACCGGGTGGTGCTGGCCAAGGGGCGATACCTGATCCCGAGGTCCGATGGTCGGGTGTTGATAGGCTCGACGCTCGAGGAAGCCGGCTTCGACAAGGCGACCACGGCCTCGGCGCGGGCATCGTTGCATGCCAGCGCGGTATCCATGTTGCCGGCACTGGCCGACTGTGAAGTGGAACATCACTGGGCGGGGCTACGACCGGGCGCCCCGGACGGCCTGCCGTTCATCGGTGAGCTTCCCAATGTCCGGGGGCTGTTTGTCAATGCGGGTCATTATCGCAATGGCCTGGTGCTGGCTCCGGCCGCCACGCGGCTACTGGTCGATCAGTTGCTGGGGCGCGCACCGATTCTCGACCCAACGCCGTTTACCCCTCTGCCGGGACCGAAGGGGGCCGACGTGGGACATGATGTGGCCTCACCTGGATGCGTGCTCGCTTGATGGCGACCGACTGGTCCAATGTCCGGCTGGCATCTGGCGCTAATGTCGATCAGGCACAGTCAGTACTCTCGTGGGGGAGAAAAGGACAAGAGACCGAACCTCCGGCCCTTATCTCGCGCCTTGCGTGAACTGAACACCAGCCCAGGAGACAACAATGAGCCAGCCAACCGTGGAATTTCTTGAAGCCTTCAGTGACGCCCTTAACCGTCACGATATCGATGCCGTGATGGAGATGATGACCGAGGATTGCGTGTTTCATGCCGTCGCCGGTCCGGAGCTGATGGGGAAGAGTTTCGTGGGGCAGGGGGAGGTCCGCCAGGCACTGGAAAATGCCTGGAAGACCGCGCCCGATGCCGCCTGGATCGATGGCGAACACTTCGTGGTCGGCGACCGTGGTGTCTCCGAGACCACATACTGCGGCACGACCACCGAGGGGGCTCGCTCCGAGGCGCGCATGGTGGATGTCTTCACCTTCCGTGACGGCAAGATCGCCGTGAAGAATGCTTTCCGCAAGAATCGGCCGCCGGTCAATGCTTGACAGGGGCACGAACGAGTCATGGCATTCAGACGGCGAGGAGTCCGGTCATGGAGACAGTATCGGTAGAAGAGGTGAAAGCCAGGGGAAGCACCGCGCCTTCCCGGCCTTACGATCCAGCGTATGATCCCTTGAAGAGCGCGACGCCGGGACAGGGTCGCGAC
Organism: Halomonas sp. I1; assembly: GCF_032334135.1. Classification (NCBI taxonomy): domain Bacteria; kingdom Pseudomonadati; phylum Pseudomonadota; class Gammaproteobacteria; order Oceanospirillales; family Halomonadaceae; genus Halomonas; species Halomonas sp. I1. Next base: position 182,981 of record NZ_JAVXUS010000003.1, on the reverse strand, counting down.
TATGCGCCCACCTACTGGATCGATACCGCGGGTGAGCCGCCGGAGGATGATGGTCCGGTCAGTGGTGACATGGATGCCGATGTGGTGATCATCGGTTCCGGCTTTACCGGGCTGAGTGCCGCCATCTTCCTGGCTCGCGAGCACGGCATCAAGGCGACCGTGCTCGAAGCCAATCGTGCCAGTTGGGGATGTTCCACGCGCAATGGTGGCCAGGCGCAATGTGCATCCGGCCGGCTGAAGCGCTCGCAGTGGATCCAGCGCTATGGGCTTGATGCCGCACTCAAGCTTCATGAGGAATGCTTGGCCGGCATGGCGACCTTCAAGGGTTTGATTGCCGATATCGATTGCGACCCGCAGCCCGGCGGTCACCTCTACGTCGCCCATCGGGACAAGGTGATGCCGAGTCTGGAAAAGGAGGCCAGACTGCTGCGCGATACCTTCGATTATGATGCCCGGATTCTGGATGCCGAGACGGTCAAGCGTGACTGGATGGGAGATCAGGAAGCGGCCGGTGCCATGCATGAACCCGAAGGCATCGGCATCCATGCCGGCAAGCTGGCCTTTGGCTATCATCGCAAGGCGCGTGAGCTGGGCGTGAAGATCCATCCGTCGAGTCCGGTGATGGGCTTCGAGACTCGAGGTGGTGTTCACTACCTTCAAACGCCGGGGGGCGTGGTCAAGGCGCGTGCCGTGGGTATCGCCACGGGAGGGTATACCTCCCAGAGCCTTCATCCCTCGCTGAAGAATCGACTGCTGCCGATCCTCTCCAATTCTATCGTCACCCGCCGGCTGACAGATGATGAGATCGCGTCATGCAATCTGTGGACGCACCAGGTGATCACCGATACGCGGATCCTGCGGCACTACTATCGCCTGTTGCCGGACAAGCGTCTGCAGATAGGCAGCCGGAGTGCGATCACTGGCCGTGAAGCGCCACAGAAGAAGTACGAGGATCGGCTGATCCATGACGTGCATCGCAAGTTCCCGACCCTCCAGGGAATCCAGATCGACTATTCCTGGTGGGGATGGGTCGACGTCAGTCACGACATGATGCCGCGTATTCATCAGCCTGATTCTCGCGAGACGGTCTATTATGCGCTGGGTTATGGCGGTAACGGAGTGATGTATTCCGCCCAGGCCGGTCGTCGGCTGGCCCAGTGGATTGCCGGGCAGGGGCAGGAGCTCGATCTGCCGATATTCACGTCGAGACTGCCGTATCCCAATGTTCGCGAAATGGTCGAGTCCCGGGCGTTTGCCCCTTTCCGGCGTCTCGGACAGCGAATGCTGTATCGCTGGTATCACATGAAGGATGAGGTGTTATGACACCGGGCTAGGCCGGGTAGGCGGCATCGACCAGTCGCCTACCCGGCGGCCTATGCGATTCGACTGGCATGTGCCTCGATGAAGTTGTCTCACGAGCGTACCGCTTGGGGGATGAGCGCCGCGAGGCGCTCGATGCCCGGTTCGATTCGTGATTCGGGAATCGCCGAGAAGCCCAGCCGGAAGTATTCGCGGCGAGGGGTATCGAAGAAGTGGATATCGCCGCACTCGATGAGGATGCCCTGCTCGGCGGCGAGACGCTGCAGCTCGTGGCAGTCCAGGCCCTCTGGCCCCCTGACCCAGAAACAGGACCCCCCGTAAGTCGAGGGCACCGAAGACTGTGGCATATGGCGAGCCAGGGCGTCGCCCATGCGCTGCCAACGACTGTGGAAGACCTGATGGGTGTGTCGCAGCAGGGCATCGTGGTAGCCGCGATCGAGAAAGAGCGCCACGGCGCGCTGGTTGTTGGTCGGCGGGTGGCGGAGCATGAGGCGGCGAAGGGCCCGCGCCTCGCGGATCAGCGCCGGTGGTCCCACCATGTAGCCCAGCCTCAGTCCGGGGGCCAGGGTCTTGGACAGGCTACCGACATAGATGACCCGGTTGTGCCGGTCGAGGCTTTTCAGGGCCGGCGTCGGGTTGTCGAGGTAGTTGGTCTCGCTCTCGTAGTCATCCTCGATGATCAGGAAGTTGTCGATCTCGGCCATGTCGAGCAGTTGGCGGCGACGCTCCAGCGGCATGGTCACCGTAGTAGGAGCCTGGTGGCTGGGGGTGACATAAACGAGCTGGCAGTCACGTAGCGCTGCATCGAGACACATGCCGTCTTCATCCACGTCCAGCAGATGAAGATCGTCGGTGAAGGTGCGGGCGATGTTGTACATGTCGACATAGCCAGGACTTTCCATGCCGAACCGCCGGCCCTGCTTCAAGAGCAGCATGCTGGCAATCCAGAGCGCTTGCTGGGCGCCGATCGTGACCAGGATCTCCTCGGGGTCGGCCCATACTCCGCGCCGAGGCAGCAGCCGCTGGTGAATCTGCTCTATCAGCAAGGGGTCGTCGTCATTGAGGTGATCGGTCGACCAGCTGCGAATCGCCGGCACGCTCATCGAATCGCGACTGCATTCTCGCCAGTGCTGAGTGGGAAAGAGTTCGGGGTCGATCTGTCCATAGATGAATGGATAGTCGTACCGGTGCCAGTCGCTGGGCTTGTCGATGGTCTGTTGCTGCGACGGGCGCATGGTCAACAGTTCCTCCCAGGGGAGGCGGTCGGCATCGATGTCATTGAGCCGTTCGGGCTTCTCGGCACTGCCTTTCAGGATCTCGGGGTTGACGAAATAACCGCTTCGGCTCTTGGCGATGAGGTAGCCATCGTCGAGCAGTTGTTCATATGCCAGCATCACCGTGTTGCGGGCGATGTGCAGTTCCTTGGCGAGTTTGCGGCTGGAGGGCAAGGCCTCGTCGCGAGGGATATGGCCATCGAGAATGCCCCGGGCGATCTGTTCGCGGAGCTGTTGTTGCAGGCTTTTCGCAAGGTCGGGATCGAGATAGAAGAGTAGCTGGCTCATGCAGGGCTCAGGACGGTCCGCGGTGACTCGATATGCGCTGCGGAGAAGGTACATATCGTCCCCCGATCATGCCAAGTCCATGGCGGGATTGCCAGCGCTTCCCGCATGGTTGTCGGGTCCCGCGCCCCGGAGTGCTCTCATGTGTCGACGGCGGCTCGGACCCGACAGCGATGCAGCTTCAGGTTACTTTGATGGGACATGGGGTCCAGGCGGCCGTCGGTGAGTTCATTGACAGATCCCCAGGGAGCGAAGGGCTGCTGAGTATCCCAGCCGATGGGGATGAAGATCACGTCCGGGTGAATCCCCGATGTCACCCAGGCCCGCGCCTCCAGGTGCCCTCCGGGCGATTCGATGATCAGTGGCTCGCCCTCGCGGATGCCCTTGCTGGCTGCCTTGTCGGGATGAATCTGGCAGTAAAGGTCCGGCCACATCTCCTGTGCCTGCCAGAAATAATGGGTCCAGGAGTGGAAATGCGAGGCGGTGGGGCGCCCGGTCACCAGTTGGGTATCCCACTCGGCTTCCTCATGTTTTGGGGATGCCTGCAAGGTGACATGGTCGGTGAGGGTCGGCGCGTGAAAGAAGGGGGACAACTCGGCAGGGCGATCATCGGCGGCAACGTGAAGATGCCCCGAGGTGGCTTCCGCCTCGGTATAGAAATACGGCAGTGATGACAGGCCCAGCGAGCGAAACTTGGTTTCGATGGTGGCGTTCCAGAATTCCAGCTGCCCGCTGGGCGTGGGGAAGCGCTTGCCCGGTTCGCTGCCGAAGGCGGTGGTACCTTCCAGGTAGAGGGTGTCCGGCTCGGGCGTATCCTCGGTGGCCACGGGAATGCGAACCCAGCGATAAGGGGTCGATGTCAGGCGTTGCATAGTGACGCCTCGCAGTGCCGGAGTGGCCTGCCGGAAAACCTCGTCCCAGAATACCGCCGGGTCCTTGTAGCGGTCCTGGAGGACCGACTGGAATCCCAGTCGCTTGCCAAGCTCGATCCAGAACCAGTGATCCGAGCGAGCCTCGCCGGGCGGGTCCATGAGACGCTCGTTCCAGACGACTCGCCGATCTTCCGCCAGGCGGCTGATGCCCCCCTTCTCGACACCGGTAGCGGCGGGCAGGACATAATCGGCCAGTGCCGAGGTCTCGTTGAAGAACAGATCAATGTGTACCAGCAAGTCCAGTGACTGGAAGGCCTCCTGGACCTTGTGCCGGTTCGGCCACTGGGCAGCGGGGTTGTTGCCGGTGATCAAACCGCGGACGGCATAGGGCTTGCCGTCCAGCATGGCGTCTAGCCATTGGCGAGGACTATTGCCCAGCGCCGGCCGGTTGATGGATACCTTGTCGCTCTCTGGGACCGGGATGCGTCCCCAGTCGGGCTCCGATGCCACATTGAAGTAGCCGCCGCCGCGACGTCCCCAGTTACCGGTGATGGCCGCCAGGAACATGAGAGTTCGATTGGCCTGGACGCCGTTGCTGTGCTGATTGATGCCGCGACTGGCAAAGATCATGCAGCCCTCGGCATGGGCGATGTCTCGGGCCAGGTCGCGAATGCGTCCGATGTCGAGGCCGGTGATATCACTGGCCCATTCGATGCTGTATTCCTGCTGGCGGATGAAGTCTCGCCAGGTTTCCCACCCCTGTACCCATTGTTGGCAGAACGCGAGGTCATGCCAGTCGCGGCGAAATATCTCGTGAATGAGCCCCAGCGCCAGGGCCATGTCGGTGCCGGGGCGTATCGCCAGCCAGTGATCGGCCTTGCTGGCGGTGGCAGTCAGGCGTGGGTCGATGACGATCATTCCGGCCCCACGGCGGAGCCGCCAGTCATTGACCATGCCGAAGTTGACCGGGCGAGTTTCGGCCTGGTTGTCGCCGAAATACACGTGCAGCGCCGCACTGCCGATATCCTCCGGTGTATAGATATTGGGCTGGCAGGTGGAGCCAAGGGTCAGTTCCAGAGCCACGACCTTGCCCGCATCGCAGAAGGGTTCGGTCGTCAGGAAGTTGGGTGTTCCCCACATCTGGGTGAACATGGGGACATAGCCCATGATATTGAGCACGCCGGTTCGGGTTCCCATGTGGATCGCCAGCGCTTCGCTGCCATCGCGCTCACGGATCTGTTCGAGGCGTCCGGCGATATCATCCAGGGCTTCATCCCAGCTGACACGCTCGAACGTCTCGCTGCCGGGAGGGCCCCGGCGCTTGAGGGGGTGCGTCAGGCGGCTCGGGTTGCGGTAGAGCTGAAGCGTCATCTGCGATTTCGGGCAAATACGTCCTTGGAAGACGGGGTCCTCGTCATTGCCGAGAATCCTGACCACTTCGCCGCCTTTCATGCCGAACTTGAGGGTGCAGCCGTTGAAGCAGATATGGCAGCCTCCCGGCTTGATGTCGTCGGGCTGCTGGTCGTCCACCTTGCGGTAAGGGATCTGCACCCACTTCGACGTGGGGGATGGATTCGACGGCGCCGTGACCTGAACAGCGGGCGGATGCTTGTCGGCCAGGGGGTCCTTCGGGGCCGCCGCTCCCGGTGATGTGTGCCGGTCCAGATAGAGGGTGGCGGGGCCCTGCAGGAAATGGTCGTTATCCCGCACGGGTTTGTCGGCTTCATGGGCCAGTTCCAGCAGTTCCTCCCGCTTGCCGAACGTGATGGCACGCGTCGGGCAGACACTGGCACACGCCGGTATTTCACCACGGGCCCGGCGCGGTGCGCAGAGATCGCATTTCACGGCATGGTTGTCCACCGGGTCATAGCCCATGGCGCCATAGGGACAGGCCAGGACGCACTCTCCACAGCCGGTGCACAGCGACTCGTCGACGCTGACCACACCGGTGTCCGGGTCCTTGCTCAGGGCCTTGGGTACCACGGGGCAGGCTCTCAGGCAGGCCGGGCGCTCGCATTGCTGGCAGGTCACGGTGAGGAAATCCAGCTCGGGCAGCGAGGGGTCGCCCAGCCACATCACCTTGTTGCGGTATTCGTCTGGCCCCAGGCCGTTGACCTGTTTGCAGGCCGCCTCGCAGCTCTTGCATCCGGTGCAGCGCTCCAGGTCGATGCTCAAGCAGAGCTGGCTCATGTTTCCCCTCCCCAGGTGGCCAGGTGCCACCAGTAGACAGCGTCGCCGCCGGCGACGTAGCCGGCGAAAAAGGTAACGGTCAGGACGTGGACGATAATGCCGAAGACGAACAGCAGAGCGACGAGAATATGCAGGCGACGCCACAGCGACAGGGCCCGTCCGGCCTGGCGACGGGCGCCCACGAGTCGCGATTCCCGGGCGGCCAGGCGTGCATAACTCAGCGTCAGCAATGGATGAGCCACTGCATGCTTCAGGTTCGGCGAGAACAGGGCTTCATCGGCTTGTGGGTCCAGACGCTTCAGAAGATGGGTCTTGGCCGCGATGATGCCGGCCAGCTCGTGTCGTGTCGTCGTCGTGAGCGTGAAGCTGGTCTCTCTCGATCCGAACTGATGCGAGAATTGCCGAGACAGGAAGACCCGAGCCACGATGCCCTGGTAGATCAGGAACAACAGCAGCACATAGAGGACGCCCGGCATGCTGAGGAGACGTCCCGCGGCGACATGCAGGCTGACGAACACGAAGCCGGCCATACTGGCCAGGACGTGTGCGGCGAACCAAAAGGGTGGGCTGGCCGATAGCGAGCTGCGTTTGGTGAGGCTGAAAAGCAACGGCGTCATCAATAGAAGACTGCCGATCATGGCGACCAGTTGCAGCCAGGGCAGGCCCGGTCGTTTGCCGAGGAAATCGGTTACCTGCAGAGTCACTGTCAGCACCAGAACCAGCGTAATACCTGCCAGTCCCTGCAACAGGCGTCGATGAGAGATTCTCGGCGGGATGGCGGGGCGATCATCATGCGACATGTTCTCGAGCTCCATGCGCCGTGTCGACGCCATGCCGGGATGTCCTGGTCGGGCCCCTCCACGGCCATCATGGAGGGCAGCGAGTCATGCCGGGACTCGCCGCCCTTGTGCCAGGACGGAGGGCCGTCAGTCGAAGAATTGTGGCAGCCAGGTGGCTATCTCGGGGAACACAAAGATCAGGCCCAGGCCGAGTAGCTGCAGCAGCACGAAGGGCCCCACGGATCCATAGACATCCCCCCATCCGACGTCACCGGGCAAGATGCTTTTCAACCAGAACAGCACGAAACCGAAAGGTGGGGTCAGATAGGCAATCTGGATATTGACGATGAACAGGACACCGAACCAGATCTTGTCGACGCCCAGCAATTCGATGATTGGCAGGAACAGTGGCGTGCACAGCATGATGATGGCCCAATCGTCCATCACCATCCCCAGCAGCAGGATGATCAGCATCATCAGCAGCAGGATGCCGGTCGTGCCCCCCGGCATTGCCAGGACCATGTCGGTGATCAGCTCCTGGCTGCCCAGGGTGTTGAAGATATTCAGGAAGATGTTGGCCCCGATCAGGATCCAGAGACCCATGCCGGTCAGCTTCACGGTTGTGCTCAACGAGTCCTTGAACACTTGCCCGGTCAGGCGGCCATTGAACAGGTTGATCAGCAGGGCGCTGGTAGCACCGAAGGCGGCGGCTTCGGGAGGTGTGGCGATACCGCCCCAGATGGTGCCTAGCACGATGAGGATCAGCAGGATGAAGGGCCAGATGCCCATCAGGGATTGGGCCTTTTCACGTCGGGAAAATTTCTTGTCGGCAGGTAGCGCCGGGCCCATTTCCGGTTGCAGCTTGCAGCGAACGCCAATGTAGATTGCGTAGAAAGTGGCCAGCATCAAGCCCGGCAAAAGACCGGCCAGAAACAGTTTGCCGATCGAGGCATTGGCCAGCAGTCCGTAGAAGATGAAGGGCACGCTGGGAGGAATCAATGCCCCCAATGCGCCGCCGGCACCGATGGAACCGATGGCGATCTTTCGGCTGTACGAGTACTTCATCATCGAAGGGTAGGCGATCTGTCCCATGGTGATCGTTGCCGGCGGGGTGATGCCGGTGACAGCGGCGAAGATAGTACTGACCTTCACCGTGCCGATGGCCAGGCCGCCCGGGATATGGCCGATCAGCTTGTATACGGCATCATACGCAGCATCGGCGATGCCCGAGTAACGAATCAGGCTGCCCATGAACAAGAATAACGGCACCGTGACCAGCACGGGATTCCAGGGGGTGGAGTAGAAGGCGCTCGGTATGGCCAGCAGGGCACGTGGCTCAACCATGGCAGCGAATACCACCGCGGTGCCACCGAGCGCGAAGGCAACGGGCAGCCCCAGGAACATGGCGCCAAAGAGGCACGCGAAGTAGAGGAGCGTGATGATTTCCAGACTCATTCAGTGACCTTCCTGGTGAAAGTTATTGAGCAACCAAGTCAATATCAGTCGTTGACACGAAAAGGGCCATGACATGTCGTCCTGTCCAGAGACGGGAATCCATGCCCTCGGTGGGTGAGGTGGTCAAGTATCTGAGATCCTGGCTTGTGAAGCGGTTCGGAAGCGTGACGAGGTACGCCTGCCCCTGCGGGTGACGGGGCAGGCGCATTGGCCCTGTTGACCGGCCGAGTGCTCGGTCAGAGCTTACCCTTGTCCTTCATGAAACGCTTGAAGATCTCCACGCCTTCCGCATTGCGCTCTGACATCGCGGCGATTTCCGGCCAGACTTCCTCGATGGAGAATTCACGCATACGATCGATTTCCTCATCGCTGAAGTTGATGACCTCACCACCTTCATCCCGCAGGGACTGCAGCGCGATATCGACCTGGTCAGCGTGCATCTTGCTGGTCTCGAAGTAGGTCTCCTTGAAGACACTGTTGATCTGTTCACGCTGCCAGTCGGTCAGCGCATTCCAGGCTTCGAGATTGACGAAGGTCTCCTGGTGCTGGGCGGGGTTCCATCCCGGCTGGATGGCATAGTCGACGACCTCGTTGAAGGACATGTCATCGATGCCGCCGGTATCCCAGTAGGTGCCGTCGATCGTTCCCAGGCGAATTGCCGTGTAGATGTCACCGGCCCCCATCGAGACGGCCGTGCCTCCCAGTGCTTCGTGGAACAGGGCCTGAGGCCCGCCGGCACGCATCTTCTTGCCTTCCAGGTCCTCGAGTTTCTCGACGCGGAAGTTGGTGAACATGGCATTCGTTCCCTGGTCGGTCCAGCCGACCCAATGGAGTCCGCGCTCGTGGGCGGCCTCCTGGACAAGATCACCAATGCGATAGTCCTCGCCCCACATGACTTCCCAGGCTTCCTCGGGACTTTCGGCTCCCATGGGGAGACCGAAGGCCAGCATGCCTTCTGGCAGGTCACCACCATAGACCGTGGCCCAGCCGGCGTAGCCATCGGTCATGCCGGATGCAGCGGCCATGAAGGCTTCATCGCCACTGGTCAGAGAGCCGGCCGGCCGCAACTCGATCTTGACCGTGCCCTCGGTGGCTTCCTCGACGGCGTTGATCCAGGGAATCAGGCCATTGTCCCAGCCGGCATCGGAGGAGTCGAAAGCAGGCTGCAATACCCATGTCGTGACTTCGTCGGGTGGACCATCGGACTGGGCCAGGGCCTGGTTGGCTGTCATGATTCCGGCACTGATCATGGTCATGGTGAAGATGGTGCGTTTTGTCATTGTCATGTCGTCTATCCTTCTTCGTCATTAAGCGTTTCTGTGTGGGGCCGGTTGGCCTGGGTGGTTATGGCTCCTGGGTGCCTTTGAATACCGTCTTTACATCCTCCAGAAGTTGCTGAACTGCAATCAGAAGAACAATGATGGCAGACAGTGGAATAATGGCTTTTATCGGGTAGATAGGGATCGGAATTGCTGTGGGAGTGGTCTGATTGAATTTGTAAGACATGATCGCTGCGTCTGTTCCCTTCCAGATGAGAACACCAAGAAAGGCGAAGGTAAGAATAGATGTCAGAATATCGAAAACCGCCTTTTTTCGGGGCGAGAAATTGGCGTAGAAAAGATCTAGTTTTATGAAGGAGCCGTGTTTAAGAGCATAAGCTCCTCCCGCACAAGCAAGAAGTACCATGGCGGCCTGAATGGTAGGGGAAATCCACTGTGAGGCGGAGTTTAGGGCGTATCTCAGGAAGACATCGGTGACGCCAAAGGTCATGCAATAGAGAATCAGTATGGAGCCGATGATCCCCATGATCTCGGCCGCTCTATGAGTCAGTCTTTCGAGGATAGTGTGAAACACTTTACCTGCTCCTCTTTTTATTTATCGTTGGTTGGCCATGGCTCAGGCTTTCGTCTCTTGCTTTTTTCTTGTATGGATGCTTTCAGCATTTCTCGAGTACAGCCTAGGATTGGTTGATCCGGGAGGGATAGTGCCAGTTGGCAGTATTCAATGGCACCAGGCGAGGTGAGCCGCACAGGGCGCCATGGAGCCGTTGAGTCAGCACAGGTACGTCACCGGAAGGAGGGCGCTTCGATGACCGAGTAGGCTCCTGTTCCACTCGGCTTCGGTCCTGCCTGCTCCGTATTGTCATGTCGACATTCCGCCGAGAAGTGGCTGTCGTACCATGTTTCGTGGGACAGTGCATCACATGTAACGATATGTGCGGCGATCGAGATGAAACGGCCATGTACCAGAGAGCATCATGTTGTGTGAAAACAACAAACCCTTTTCGGTTGTGACTTTTATGTGATGTCTGTCTGGTTTTTCATGGGAGACTTTCTGGAGTTTTTTTATTACGAGGTTTTGCTGTCAATGATATTTCCTTGTTGATATTTCCAAGGTGAGCCTGAAATCCTGGAGCGGGGTCAGAATGTTTCCTCAAGTTCTGACGCGATCTGTCGCATCAGTGGAGCCCACTCTCTTAGTGACTCGATGGAGTGACGAAGTTGTGGTGCATGAATGGCAAGTGTGGCTTGCATATGGCCAATCTTGTCGAATATGGGGACGGCGATGGCAACCATACCCTGAATGAATTCTTCGTTATCGGTGCTCAGTCTGGTCTTGGCGATTTCGCCAAGTTGCTCTTCGAGAAGGGACGCGGACGTGAGCGTGTATGGAGTATGCGCGTCCAGTGTCAAACTCGATAGAAGGGCCCGGCGGCGTTGAGGAGGCATCAAGGCGAGGAAAAGCTTACCACTGGCCGTACAGTGAAGCGGCAGGCGTGAACCCGGAGGTAGCTGTATGCGGACCGGCCAGTTGGTCTCCACCCTGTCGTAGTAGAGCAGTTCATGGCCATCGAGCAGGGTCAGGTTGCAGGTCTCGCCGGCCTCTCTGGCCAGTCGCTCCAGCAACAGGCGGCGTGGTGCTTTCAGGCTTTCGTTGGCCAGTGTCCCCATGGCCATACGGTGCAACCTTGGTCCTGGCAGCAGATGTCGGCCGTCCATATCCCGCATGATCAACTGCTGGTCCTCGAGCTGCTTGAGCAGACGGTGGATCGTTGGTTTGGGGATGTCCAGTCGTTTGTCCAGGTCCGCTGCACTGATGTTGTGCTCGGTCGTGGCAATTTCCTCGAGCAAGCTGATGGCTCGCAGGAGGGTGGTGTTGGTGGATGTGTCTCTGGGCATGAGCTTTCCTTGCGACGAGCTTGCTGTCGGTGTCTGCCATGATGGTAGCGCAACAGGCTCGGTCCGGCCTGTCACGCTACGGCAATCTCACAGGTTGACCAGGAACATGGAGAGTTGTGGCCACAGGGATATCGCGATCCAGCAGGAGATCAAAGCGATGAAATATGGTATCACGAAGCGAACCAGTCTGAGGTAGGGGATACCCGTGATGCTGCTGGCAACATACAGGTTCAGACCAAATGGCGGTGTAACAAAGCCGATGGCCGCCCCCACGAGGAAGATGACAGAGAAATGGATGGGGTCCACGCCAGCAGTCTGTGCGATAGGTGCCAGAATTGGGGCAAGGATAATGGTGACGGGGAGGCTTTCCAGAATCATTCCTGCCAACAGGATCATGAGCATGCAGGCCCCGAGGATGGCGTAATAATTGCCAAGGCCATTCAGTAGGTCCTCAAGAATCTGGCCAGCACCAAGAACGGACAAAAGCTGTTGCATGACCACCGATATGGCGATTAAAGGTGCCAGCATGCCGGCTATCTGACCCGAGCGAAGCATGATGGAAGGAAGTCGAAAAATGCTGATTTCTCGGGTTATAAGAAGCCCTGCTATCAAAGTGAAGCCAACGGTAATGGCGGCCGCTTCTGTCGGTGAAAATTTTCCGGAATATATTCCATAAAGAACGACGCCAATGGTGGCAAAACCGAGGTATGCTTTCCTGGCACAGATAGCACTTTCCTTGACCTTGAAGGGGATCAGGGTCCCCCATCCGTGACGGCGAGCCACCAGGTGGCAGGTCAGCATCATGACCAATACCATCATGGCCCCGGGAATCATGCCGGCGATGAAGAGATCGCTGATCGACAGGTTCATCATGAAACCATAGACGATGAAAATGATGCTCGGCGGTATGATGATACCGACCGTGCCGCCAGATGCAGCGGTCGCAGCCGAGAACCGGTCATCGTAACCATTCTGTCGCATCTCCGGTTGCATGATCGAGCCGATGGTTGCTGTGGTGCCGGCGTTGGACCCAGAGATTGCGGCAAAGAGACCACAGGCACCCAGTGTTGCCATCCCCATGCCACCACGCAGCCAGCCCAGTACCGAGTAGGCAAAGTCCGAAAGTCGTTTGGCGATCCCTGCCGCGTTGATCAGATCACCCGTCAATATAAACAAGGGGAGCGCCAGCAGACCGAAGAAGCTCAAGCCCTGGAAAAGAGTTACGCCTATATTGGCGAGCGTGAAGTCGATCACCATGCTGGTTCCAACCACCCATAGCCCTATGACCAGGAAAATGGGAACGCCCAGCAGGAAAAACAGTGTAACGCCTGTCGTGATCAGGCCGATAAGTAGGCCATCTGTCATGGGTTTTCCCCTAGTCCATCATGGAAGGCTGGAGGTTGAATGGTTCACCCATTCGGAAGCGTTTCCAGTCGGTGAAAAGGTTTTGCAGAACACGATAAATTATTAATGCCCAGGCCAAAGGTGTTGCCAGGTAGAACCACCACTGCATAACATCGTTGGTTCCAGGGACAATGGCGAAATTGTTGTATGCTAAATGGACCTGATCAATCGTGAAATTTATCACCATTATCCCAAAGCCAATCCACAGCACTGAGTCGAGGACAAGGCAAAGGAACTGACCGGTATAAGGGAGTCGCATCCGTATTTCGTTGAGCGAAAGGTGTGTTCGGTTCTTGACGTTAAGTGAAGCGCCGAACCAGGTCAGCCAGAGAAAAAGAAGAACGGGAATGCTCGTACTCCATGGGGCCTGGGCATTGAAGAAGAATCGGCGAATGACTTCTACAAAGATAATGCCGGACATTCCTGTGTAGGATAAGAGTATGATGCATTTTTCTATATTGTCATCCAGCCAGCGAAAGGGAACCAGCCACCATGTGGCTGGTTGCGCTAGTGAGTGGTCGTGGTTCGCCATGATGGGCCTCCGCCTTATCCTTTCCACCAGCGCTGTGGCTTGACATTCACCGCGGCAGTGTCACGAGGTATTTCACGTGCTATACCGTGAAGCTCCTTATAGATATCCACGCCACCGGCCCAGGCATTTAGACGCTCTCGCCACTGCTCCCAGGGCTTCGGGTTGAACTCCGGCGAGCACATTTTTTCGGCCTTTTCCCGTTCGGCATCAGAAAGCGGTGCGACGCGCACATTATTTTCCGCGAAAACCGTATTTTCCTGAGGGTGTTCCGTGGCTCCTACGATCTGGTAGCGTCCTGCCTCATTCATGCCCTGGGTGAAAATCTGCGCACAGTAGGCTGATTCCATGACCTGTTCCTGGAGGTCACTACCTAGGCTTTCGAACTTGGAGAGGCTCATGGCCGTGTGTTCGGTTCCTGCAAAGAACCTCAAGTCGACGGCCTGAGAGACGACAGGTGCCATACCGGCATAGGCTACTGCACTCATCCAGGTTTCTGCGCCATCCAGCAAGCCCTGGCGGAGTCCATCGAGGGTTTCTTCCCAGGCAACCGGAACCGGGTTGAGGTCGAGTTGCTCCATGGCAATACGACCAAGTTGTGTGCCGGTCACGCGGTTCTTGGTTCCCTGAATGTCTTCGAGGCTGGTTACCAGGGGCTTATCTGCCCACTTCAGGCCCATCATAATGCCCCGAAGGTCACAGTGCGTGAACAGGAACTGCAGGTTGTGTCGTTGGCGTAACGGCTCTCGAAGCAGCTTCTCGCTTCTCTTGTCGTAGAAGAAGTGAAACATCGAAGCGACGCTGGGAAATAGGTAGGCAAAGTCGAGAATGTTGAGGTAAGGCGCTCCACCTGCAGAGTTCTGTGTCGAGGCCGAGAAGATGTCGACAATTCCTTGCTGTGTCTTGCTGACACAGTCGAGTTGGTTGCAGACCTCATTGCTTCCCATGAACTCCACGCGAATGGCCCCGTTGGTGCGTTCTTCCAGGTCCCGTGCGAAAAACAGCTGGCCTGACTTCTGGATATCGAGGTTTCGCTCGTTGAATCCCGAAGCCCCGAAGCGAAGCTGGAACTTGGGTTCGGTCTGGTATCGACGTTGCTGCTCCTGTTCAGCGGCTTTGGCCAGGGTGCTGGCCGTGAGTCCGGCACCTAGTCCGGAAGCGGCAAGAAGCGTGGAGGTGAGGCCGAATCGTCCCGAGATATTCAGAAAGTCCCGGCGAGACACGTTTCCAATCGGTGATTTCATGAGCAGGGCTCCCGCGTTTGTGATTGGACTTATGAAGGGATGTTGTATGGCGTGTGCCAGCTCCTCGGTTCTTTTTGGGCAGCATGACCGAGGGGTCCGGTCTCAACGTAGGGGAATATTTTTCTCATTTCAAGTTTTTTGAGACAAATTGAATCGTTATTGACCGTAATCATAGTTTTGATCATCATAAACGATACGAAAAATATCATTATGGTGATTTTTCAATGAAATCAATAAATAACAACCAGGTTGCCTATGACTACATCATCGTGGGGGCCGGGTCAGCCGGATGCGTACTCGCCAATCGGCTCAGTGAGGATCCCGATAAGCAGGTGCTGTTGCTGGAAGCAGGGGGAGCGGACTGGAACCCCTGGATCCATGTGCCTGTCGGCTATTTCAAGACGATGCATAACCCGTCCACGGACTGGTGCTATCTGACCGATCCTGATTCGGGCCTCAACGGGCGCCGCCTGCAATGGCCTCGGGGCAAGGTGCTGGGGGGCTCCAGTTCCCTGAATGGCTTGTTGTACATTCGTGGGCAACGCGATGATTACGATAACTGGGCCGCGGCCGGGAATTCAGGCTGGGGCTACGATGATGTCCTGCCTTACTTCAAGAAGTCTGAATGCCAGGAACGAGGAGGGGATCATTACCATGGCACCGATGGCCCCCTGAAGGTGTCGGACCTGAGGCTCAGACGCGAGATTGCCCAACGGTTCATCGAGGCCTCCAAGGCCGCCGGCATTCCCGAGAACGCCGATGTCAACGGTGCCAGCCAGGAAGGCGTGGGCTATTTTCAGCAGACGTCCTACCGGGGGGTTCGCTGTTCGACGGCCAAGGCGTTTCTTCATCCAGTTCGGAAGCGTGCCAACCTGACCGTGATCAAGCGTGCGCATTGTCAGCGTCTGCTGCTGGCAGGCAAGCGCATTCTGGGGGTCGAGTACCTGCGCGATGGTCGCCGGGAACGGGTGAGTGCCAGCCTCGAGGTACTGCTCGCCAGTGGTGCCATCGGGTCACCACAGATCCTGCAATGTTCCGGTATTGGCGAGCCTGGCCACCTGAAGGGGGTCGGGGTCGAGTGTCTGCATGAGTTACCGGGTGTCGGCGAGAATCTGCAGGATCACCTGCAAATTCGGCTGGTGTTCAAGACGCGCTGTCGTACGCTCAATGATGAAGTACGTCACCCCCTGAGGAAGCTGGCCGTGGGAACCCAGTATCTCCTGACGCGCACCGGCCCCATGACGCTGGCCGCCAGCCAGGTATGCATATTCACCAGGTCTCGTGAGGGGCTCGAGCGACCGGACATCCAGTTTCACATGCAACCGCTCTCTGCCGATAAGCCGGCCGAGGGGGTTCACCCGTTCTCGGCGTTCACTTCTTCGGTTTGCCAGCTTCGCCCCACGAGCCGTGGGTCTATTCGCATCACCAGTCCTGATCCCGATGTCTATCCTTCGATTCGTGCCAACTACCTGAGCACCGAAGAAGACTGCAGGGTCGCCGTGGATGCCATCAAGGTGGCACGGCGTATCGCTGGGCAGGCGCCCTTGGCATCGGTCATCACCGAGGAATATGTGCCCGGGGCACAATATCAGAGTGACGACGCCTTGCTCGAGGCGGCCCGCCAGCACAGCCAGACCATCTACCACCCCGTCGGTACCTGCAAGATGGGGCATGACGCCTGGGCGGTGGTGGATGACCAGTTGCGTGTGCATGGCTTGACGGGATTGCGTGTGGTGGATGCGTCGATCATGCCGGTCATTGTGTCCGGTAATACCAATGCCCCCACCATCATGATTGCCGAGAAAGCCGCCGATATGATCAAGGCAGCTCATGCATCGCAAGCGCGTGCTTCTTGATGGCGGGCGTGGCTGGTCTCAAGGCTATCCGGGAACTGGTCCTAACCTCTCTGATGGAACCCAGGCAGCATGGCGTTCGTGACGGCGGGCACTGTTCGTAATTGACGCCACGCCGAGCTTCCCTCTCATGAGTTCATTTTCTCATCCATAAGGGACGGTCCGTATCAGTGAACGTGCGGAAGGGGCGTCCCGTGACTTGCAAGGTGGCGATATGACACGTCGAGATCATGAAGGCAAGGCTCACATGTCGCCTTCCCAGGATCGACAGCGAGTCTTGGCTCGCAACCTGGATTCCCTTCGCAACATCATGCCGGGATTGATGATCTGTATCACCATTGCCCTGGCGACGACCTTCATTGCGGACCATTATGGCGGTCCCACTCTGTTGTATGCCTTACTGTTTGGCATGACGTTGCACTTCCTTTCCGAAGAAGGACGGTGCCTGGAGGGTGTCGAATTTGCTGCCAAGCGAGTTCTCAGAATCGGTGTCGCCCTTTTGGGGGTACGCATCACCCTGGAGCAGGTTGCCGAGCTTGGTATCGGCCCGGTGCTGACCGTGGTGAGTGGTGTCGTCTTGACCATTGTTATCGGAGCGGTGCTATCTCGCTTGCTGGGCCTGGACAAGGACATGGGGCTGTTGACGGGAGGGTCGGTAGCGATCTGCGGGGCTTCGGCAGCGCTGGCGCTATCGGCAGTGATGCCGCGTCACGAGACTCACGAACGCAATGTGATCATGACAGTGGTCGGTGTAACGACGCTGTCTACCATGGCGATGGTTCTTTATCCACTGCTTGTGGGCCTTCTGGGACTGAGTGATACCGACGCGGGCATTTTCCTTGGTGGCACTATCCATGATGTAGCGCAGGTAGTGGGCGCCGGTTATATGATTTCCGAGGGGACGGGTGATGTGTCTACCTTCGTGAAGTTGTTGCGGGTCGCGATGCTCGTGCCTGCCGTGATGGTCTTCATGTTTCTTTTTCGGTCCGAGCGGAAGCAGGAGGGGAAAGGCGGAAAAGTACCGATGTTGCCGACATTCCTTGTCGCTTTCGTAGCCCTGGTGATGATCAATAGTCTCGGCTGGATTCCGCCGGTCGTCGCCGAGGGGTTTACTGATCTCTCACGCTGGTGCCTGGTAACGGCGATTGCCGCTCTCGGGATCAAGACATCGTTCCAGAAGCTGGCGGTGGTCGGCTGGCGGCCGGTGATATTGATGGTGACGGAGACGCTGTTCCTTCTGTTGGTCGTCCTGGCCTTTATCCATTTTGATTTGTCCAGCCTGTAATGATACCGGTGGGCCCCAGAGTCATGTCCCCGCCATCCTGAATCGTTCAGAGGGCGGGGAGCAGGGATGTGAATCCGGTTATCCCACGTCGATCCACCAGTAGCCTGCTATCAGATAGGCGGCAAGCGCTACGGCTGCGACGAGCAGGGCGAAAGGGATCTGCGTCTTGACGTGATCGATATGGTCGGAGGCCGCACCGGTCGAAGCGAGCACGGAGGTGTCCGAGAGGGGCGAGCAATGGTCGCCGAAGACACCGCCGCCCGCGACAGCAGCGACCGTGGCATAGACCAGCGGCGTAATGGTATCGCCAGTGAAGTTGAAGGCGATGGGAACCGACAGCGGCATCATGATGGCGAATGTTCCCCAGGAGGTTCCGGTCGAGAAAGCAATCACGGCAGCGATCATGAAGGTCATGGCAGGGAGCAGTGCCGGTGTCAGCCAGCCCTCGGTGATCTCGACGATGTAGTCGGCCGTTCCCATGTTCTCGGAGAGTTGGTTGAGCGAATAGGCCAGCGCCAGAATGATGATGGCCGGCATGACACCTTTCATGCCGGCAGTCGCGGTCTTCATGATGTCGTTGAAGGGGATGCCCTGGAACCGCATGATGATGCCGAGGAAGACCGCGGCCGTCAGAAAGGCTTCCATGGTCTTGGCGGAATCCAGCACGATGAAGGTGCCGATCGCCACGCTGATCACGATCAATACCGGCATGATGAAATTGAGCAGCAATGAGGTGCGCGCCGCCGGGTAGGGGGCGATGTCGGTCAACTCTTCTCCTAACAATGGATCGGCGCCATCGCGCAGTACCTTGCCTTCTTCCTGGGCGCGCCGTTCCGCCTTCTTCATCGGGCCGAACAGCGGGATGATGCCGACGATCACCAGGCCCACCGTGGCGACCGACAGCCAGGCATAAAGGTTGAAGGGAATGGCGTGTACGAAAACGGACATGGCCTGTCCCGCGTCTTCTATCGGCCCCATGCCGATCAACAGGCCGGCGATGAAGACGGCCCACCCGGTAATTGGCATTAGCACACTGACCGGTGCCGAAGTGGAGTCGGCGATATAGGCAAGTTTCTCTCTGGAAACCCTGAATCGGTCGGTCAAGCCTCGCATGGTGCTACCGACGAACAGCGGGCTGAAATAGTCGCTGAAGAAGACGAACATGCCCATCACCCAGCCGACGAGCTGTACCTTGACGCGTGACAGGGCGCGCTTTTCCACCCAGGCCGTAAAGTTCTGGATGGCACCGGTTCGCTGGAAAAAGGCGATGACGGTGCCGATAAAGAGTTCCAGTAGCAGAATCCACGAGAAACTGGTGGTGCCCAGTGTTTCCTTCAACAGGTTGGGAAAGCCCATTGGCCCCTCTCCCATGGTCATGACACCGACGAAGCAGGCGACAGCCAGGGAAAACACCGTATTGCGGGTGATGAAGGCGAGGATGATGGCCAGTGTGGCCGGCAGTACCGATAAAAGACCGAGATGGGGCGTTGCGTCCATGTCTACCTCATTTGTTGTTGTGCCTTGTGGCGGTGGGGTGAAGCGGGTCAGGTTTCTAGGCCGGCCCGCCGTCGTTCCAGTGTGGAGATCAGTCGAAAGCCCGTGCGGCGCAGCGGTTCCGGGGGCATCCATTTGGCCTTGCCGAAGAGGTGTTGAATGGGTTCCACGGCCTGCCCCAGGGCATGACGCGCCAGGGCATCACCGAGAAAGCTGCCCTTGACGATGCCGCCACCATTGCAGCCCGCCGAGACGTGCAGCCCGGGTTGGATCGTGCCCCAGAGCGGGGCACCGTTATGGGTCAATCCGGTCGTGCCGCCCCAGACATGTTCCAGGCCGATGTCGGTCAGGGAGGGGTAGCGTCGGGTCAGGCTGTCGGCAAGGGAAGCCTCGATGGTGGCGTTGTCCGCCTCGCGCTCGTAGCTGTAACGGGAGCGGATCATCAGGCGCCCGTCCGGCGTCGAGCGCAATGTGCACCCCAGCCGATGGGCGGGCAACAGGCCCCAATCGTCGGGAATGAGCCGGGCGCGAAGCGCATCGGGCAGAACGGGCGTGACGGCGGCGTAGGTATAGATGGCCGTCACGCGTGATGCATCGGCTCCCAGGGCACGAGAGTAGGCGTTGTTGGCCAGGATGACCTGATGAGCACGAATCTCGGCATCCGGTGTGTTGACTCGCCAGCCGTTGCATTCGGCATGCACCGATACGGCCGGGCTGTGTTCATGCAGTGATACCGAGTCGGGCAGAGCGTCGGCCAGCCCGCGAATCAGGGCGGCGGGGTGGACCAGGTAACAATCCGGAGAATAAAGGCCGGCTTCATAATAATCGGTACCGATGCGCGTCTCGAGATCGGGTCGGCCGAGCTGTTCGTAGCGCAGTCCTGCTGCCTCGAGAAAGGTCTGGTAGCGAGACAGGGCCGCCATGCCGCCGGGCGTGCAAGCGGCACGATAGGTACCGCTGTGCTGCAGCTGGCAATCGATACCATGATGCTCGACCTGGCGACGTAGCCGGGACATGGTCTGCCGGCTCAAGGCATTGAGCTTCGACATGCGCTCCAGCTCATCGGTCGAGGCATCGCCCGCTAGTGCGACTTCCAGCATGAACCCCGAGTTTCGCCCTGGACTGCCTTCGCCAAGTCGCTCGGCATCGAGCACCAGCACACGATCATCCGGACGGGCCTCTGCCCAGGCTCTGGCCGCAGCCAGGCCGGTATACCCGGCACCGACGACGACCAGCTCGGCGGTCATGGAATCCTTCGCCGGCGGGCTGGCGTCACGAGCGGGCAGCCAGGCATTCCAGCCACATGGGCGCTGGTGTGAAGGGGCGATGGGATACGTCATGTCATGGTCACTCGACATACAGAAGGCCGGAGGCTTGTCGTACGAGCTCGCAGACTTCGTCTTGCATGCCCTGCAGGACGTTGCGTCGATGGGCCGCGGTCATGCGTGACTTGAGCATCGAACAACTCAGAGCCCCGAGTGGATGGCCGCTGTGATCGAGAACAGGGACCGCCAGCCCGGTGTACTCGGGGAGCTGGGAGCCTTCGACGCCCCGTGCGTAGCCGACGCGTCGGGAGCGCTCGATCTCGACGCGGACGTCATCCAGCGAGATCCGATAGTCTCGCTCGAGGCGCTCGGCATTGCGTCGAAGAATGGAGGCACATTCCTGGTCGTCCAGGTGAGCGAGTAGTGCAATGGATGCCTGCCCCACGCCCAGGGGAACGCGACCGCCCGTGGAACGGACGAAGCTGCCTACTGTATATTCGCCGTTCTGGGCTTCCAGGCAGACAGCATTCACGCCATCGGGCGCAAAGAGATAGAAACTGTCGCCGAATTGCTGTGCCAGGGAAAGCAGACGAGGGCGTGTCAGGTCCCGCAATCCGGCGCCATTACCGGCTTGCGAGCCCAGCACGAGAAGTTCATAGCCGAGCAGGTAACGCCCTCTGGTCGGCGCGGGGCGCAAGAACCCCTGCTCCTTGAGGCCCTTCAGCAAGCGGTAGATGGTGGGCCGGCTGAGGGCCAGGCCATCCAGGTAGTCATCGATGCTCGCCCCCCTTTGACCCTGCACGGCGGTGATCTGCAGCACCTGCATGGCATGCATCAGGGTCGAGGGCGCCTGTCCCTTCGGAACGTTTCGGGTCGTCATGGTCGAGTCATCGTTTCTTGCTGAATCCGTCCTTAGGGTAGCGAGATAAAACCATGAGTTCGTCTCGCATGGTGAGATCTTCTTTGGGGCGGGTACATTCTGCCGAGTGTCAGATATCGATGCTGTGGGCGCTTCTGGCCCCATGACATCGGTTCCGCGTCAGGCTATCGACACGAAAACGCCCTATCGCCACGAGTGGCGATAGGGCGCTGTTGCGGGGCCTGCAAATCAGGCGTGTCGCTTGCCCCTATACTTCCTTGTAGAGTTCGGCGCCCTGGTCGCGGAACTTCTCGGCCTGCTCGGCCATGCCGCGCTCCACCGCCGCGCGGTCACCGTCGAGGCCGTTTTCCGCCGCGTAGTCGCGGACCTCCTGGCTGATCTTCATCGAGCAGAACTTGGGGCCGCACATGGAGCAGAAGTGGGCCACCTTGGCGGAGTCCTTGGGCAGGGTCTCGTCGTGGTATTCCCGGGCGGTATCCGGGTCGAGGCCCAGGTTGAACTGGTCCTCCCAGCGGAACTCGAAGCGGGCCTTGGACAGGGCGTTGTCGCGACGCTGGGCGGCCGGGTGGCCCTTGGCCAGGTCGGCGGCATGGGCGGCGATCTTGTAGGTGATGATGCCGGTCTTGACGTCGTCCTTGTTGGGCAGGCCCAGGTGCTCCTTGGGGGTCACGTAGCAGAGCATGGCGCAGCCGTACCAGCCGATCATCGCCGCGCCGATGCCGGAGGTGATGTGGTCGTAGCCGGGCGCGATGTCGGTGGTCAGCGGCCCCAGGGTGTAGAAGGGCGCCTCGTCGCACTCGCGGAGCTGCTTGTCCATGTTCTCCTTGATCAGGTGCATGGGGACGTGGCCGGGACCTTCGATCATCACCTGGACGTCGTGCTGCCAGGCGATGCGGGTCAGTTCGCCCAGGGTCTCGAGTTCGGCGAACTGGGCCTCGTCGTTGGCGTCGGCCACCGAGCCCGGGCGCAGCCCATCGCCCAGCGAGAAGGCGATATCGTACTGCTTGCAGATCTCGCAGATCTCCTCGAAGTGCTCGTAGAGGAAGCTCTCGCGGTGGTGGTAGAGGCACCACTTGGCCATGATCGAGCCGCCGCGGGAGACGATGCCGGTGGTGCGCCTGGCGGTCAGCGGCACGTAGCGCAGCAGCACGCCGGCGTGGATGGTGAAGTAGTCCACGCCCTGTTCGGCCTGCTCGATCAGGGTGTCGCGGAACACCTCCCAGCTCAGGTCCTCGGCCACGCCGTTGACCTTCTCCAGGGCCTGGTAGATGGGCACGGTGCCGATCGGTACCGGGGCATTGCGGATGATCCACTCGCGGGTCTCGTGGATGTTGGCCCCGGTGGACAGATCCATGACGGTGTCTGAGCCCCAGCGGATGCCCCAGGTCATCTTGTCGACCTCGTCCTCGATGGAGGAGGTGACCGCCGAGTTGCCCAGGTTGCCGTTGATCTTCACCAGGAAATTGCGGCCGATGATCATCGGCTCGGATTCCGGGTGGTTGATGTTGCAGGGGATGATGGCGCGGCCGGCGGCGACCTCGTCGCGCACGAACTCGGGCGTGATTTCCTCGGGCAGGCGGGCGCCGAAGCTCTCGCCCGGGTGCTGGTGGCCGAG
Organism: Halomonas sp. I1; assembly: GCF_032334135.1. NCBI lineage: Bacteria > Pseudomonadati > Pseudomonadota > Gammaproteobacteria > Oceanospirillales > Halomonadaceae > Halomonas > Halomonas sp. I1. The sequence goes on along the minus strand of NZ_JAVXUS010000003.1, from coordinate 160,058 downwards.
GATGCGCTCGACCTCCTCGGTACCTGAGTACTGTGCCGAGATGGCTTGTCTACGTTGATTTTCCCGAATGGCGATGAATTCCATCTCCGGGGTGACGATGCCCTGACGGGCATAGTGCAGCTGGGTGACGTTCCTGCCTTCCTTGGCGCGCCGCGGCGTGCGGGTCAGGTCGAAGCGCAGCGGCGCGAGCATCGGGTCGTTGGCGCGACGGCGGCCGTATTCGGAGGTCGGGCCGTCGAGGAACTCGGTGTCGTCGCGCGCCTCGATCCAGCCGCGGCGCAGTTCCGGGAGTCCGCGGCGCAGGTCGATCTCGGCCTCGGGGTCGGTGTAGGGGCCGGAGGTATCGTAGACCAGCAGCGGCGGGTTCTGCTCATCCGGGCCCACGCCGGAGGTGCGGGTCGGTGAGAGGCTGATCTCGCGGAAGGGCACGCGAATATCCGGGCGCGAGCCCTCGACGTAGATCTTGCGTGAGCCGGGCAGGGCCTGGACGGCGGCGTCGTCGACGCGGGCGCTCTCGGCGAGAAAATGATCGGTCTTTGCCATCGGTCGTTCTCCCTTTGCTTGGGGGTGTTATCAGGGAGGACAGCTGGGGAGGACAGGGGCGGCCGGCGCCAGGCGCCGCCGCGTGTCGCTTGATCCCTACGCTGGTCCTAGCCAGTTCAGGTTCAACGGGATCCATGCTGTTTCCGCATGATCTCAGCCGTCTTCAACGGCACCCCGTCAAGCGTGGTGTTGCCCGCCATCGTTAGCGGGCCATATGGCGTCAGTCCGTGCGATCCAGCCCCATCTGCCAGAAGTCGATCTCCAGCCGGGTGGCGTCGCGGAAGATGGTGGCCAGGCGCGCGAAGCGCTCCGGCGTGACCTCCGCCAGCCGGGCATCCAGCCAGGCGACTTCATCTCGCATGGCACCCTGGAAATCGTCGCTTTCGTACATGGCGATCCAGGCGTCGAACGGGTTCTCGTTGCCTCGTACGGTGTCCGGGCGAGCGTTCAGCCAGTTGGCGATCTCGCCATAACCCACCAGACAGGGGGCGAGCGCCACGTGGAGGTCGAGCAGGTCGCCGCGACTGCCGGTGTCCAGTACGTAGCGGGTGTAGGCCAGCGTAGCTCGGGATTCGGGCAGCCTGGCCAGGTCATCCTCGGAAATGCCCCATTCGCGGCAGAACCCCACATGCAGGCCGAGCTCCACGTCGAGAATCGTCTTGAGTCCTTCGAAGGCGTGGCGCAGCTCGGCTAGGTCGTGACTCTTGTAGGCGGCCAGGGCATAGGCTCGGGAGAAGTGGATCAGGAACAGGTAGTCCTGCTGCAGGTAGTGGCGAAAAGCCGGCGGGGCGAGGGTGCCATCGCCGAGGGAGCGGACGAAGTCGTGTTCGATATAGGCGCGCCAGTCCTGCTGGCAGGCGTCGGTCAGGTCGCTGAATCGATAAGCCATCATGTCTCCGATGTCGGGATCCGGATGGCGGGCGAAGCGAAACGAGGAGGGAGGACGGTCGGCATGAGAGGTACCGAGTCCACCGCCTGATTCCCTACGCCGGTTCACGTGCGACGAGGTCGCACCTACCCGGATCAGGTTCCACGGGATCAACGCTGTGTTCATCGCGAACGCGCGTCATCTCAGCCGGCTCAACCGGCACCCCGTCAAGCGAGTGGCCTCAGTCTAGCAGCTTGTTCGGCAAAGAAAAGGCCCTGTCGTTACTTGCCGATGGTCTCTCGACGCCGGGTGGGCAGGCGTCGTTCCCAATCCCGCGAAAACGACTGGAGCGGCATGTCGCGAGGACACTCCGAGGGAGGAGACGCTGGCTCTGCACCGCCGTGTACGGGCGTCGGCCGGGTCAACTCTCTCAGCACGGCAGGCGGTACCGTCTCGCTGGGCACCAGCAGCAGGCCGTATTGGCGCAATCGCCTGCCGATGGTAAGACTGCTGCTCAGGCGGACGAGGGGGGCAGCCAGCATCAGGCCCAGCCATACCGGTGTCAGCCACCAGAAAAAGGTCGGTGCATACCACCAGGTGATCCATGCCCAGCAAGCGCCGGCCAGGGTTCCCGGCCAGGTGTGGCGGAGCGCCTCGCGCCAGGGCAGGGCACGTCCCTCGCGGGACTGCGGATTCCAGGCGACGGTGCGACCGCTCAGCACTTCGATCACGAAGCGGCTGTGAAAGACCATCATCAGCGGGGCGATCAGCATCGCGAACAGGGCTTCAAGCAGCGCGCTTGTCACTAGTCTGGCACGCCCGCCATAGCGTGCCGGATACTGGCGAAGGGCCAGACAGACACCCAGCACCTTGGGCATCAGCAGCATTGCCAGGGTGCCGCCGAGCAGCGGCATGATCAGGTTGGGCGGGGCGATCGGCCAGTCGGGGAAGAGCTGGGCGTTGGAAGTAAAGAAGTTGGGGTCGATCAGGGCACGCATCAGGGCGTCGATGGTGCTGACCACCAGGATCGCCAGCCAGATCAGCGACGACAGGTAGGCCAGGGCGCCGCACAGGAAGTGCACGCGGCTGATCATGTGCAGGCCACTGCCGCCTAGCAGGCGCAGGTGCTGCAGGTTGCCCTGGACCCAGCGGCGATCGCGTTTGGCATAGTCGAGAATATGGCTCGGCATCTCCTCGAAACTGCCGCCAAGATCGGTGCGCATGCGGACCTCCCAGCCGGCTCGCCGCAGCAGGGCCGCCTCGACGAAGTCATGGCTGAGGATGTCGCCGCCGAGTGGCGGGCGACCGGGCAGCTCGGGGAGGCCACAATGCCGGGTGAAGGCGTCGACGCGGATGATGGCATTGTGGCCGAAGTAGTTGGCGGCGTCGGATTGCCAGAAGCTCAGCCCGGTGGCCAGCATCGGCGAGTAGACGGCGGCGGCGAACTGGTTGGCACGACCGAACAGGCTGTCCTGGCGGACCGGAATCGGCACCGTCTGCAGCAGGCCGAGGCGCGGATTGGCTTCCATCTCCGCGATCAGTTCGTGCACCGTGTCGCCGCTCATCACGCTGTCGGCATCGAGCACCAGCATGAAGTCATAGTGTCGTCCCCAGCGCTGGCAGAAGTCGCCGAGATTGCCGGCCTTGCGGCCCGCATTGCTGTCGCGGTGCCGGTAGTGGAGCTGGCAGTGATCGGCGAGGCGGTTCTGCAAGGCTGCCATGGCGGTGCGCTCCCGCGCGATGATCTCGGCGTCGGTGCTGTCGCTGAGCACGAAGGCCTCGATGCGTCGTGCCTCGGTGATCGGCGGCAGATCTCGACAGGTGGCTTCGAGCCCGGCGGACACGCGTTCGACATCCTCGTTGTGGATCGGCATGACCAGGGCGGTACACGAGCGGGCATCGTCAGGCGGTCTGGGAGGCGAGGCCTTGGCCAGGCTCAGGGGGTCACGGCCGGTCAGGGACAGCACGAAACCGATGATACCGCTCCAGAAGGCGATGACGATCCAGCCGAAGGTCACGGTGAACAGCACGAGTATGGCGAGCTCCAACGGTGTCAGGCCGCCGACGTGGAGGATGCGGAACATCGTCCACAAGCCCAGGCCGGTGGTGGCGGCGACCAGCAGGGCGAAGGTGACTCGGCGAGTGCGCCGGAAGGGGATGGGGGCCACGATGGCTCGGGCGTCAGCGGCGCTCATCGGGGTACCAGACATAGTTCCAGGTTTCGGTCAGCGGTTCGCCGTGCAGCGTGAGGGCCAAGCGCATGTCGGCCGGCGTGCCCTCTTCCGGAGTGAGCCGGAAGTTGGCGCGCCAGGTGTCGTCACCGGGCAATCGCTGGACGCGCGGTTCGAGTATCTCGCCGCTGGAGGTGGTCAGCCGGGCCTTCACCGGCTGGTCGGCGTCGAGGTTCTCGAGCGCGGGCCCCTGGAAGTCGACGATGAAATGGCGCTGGCTGGCGGGGGGCGGGTCGTCCTGACCCGGCATCGCTCCCCAGCCCTGCCGGGTGCGGATGACATGGGCGAGTCGCTGTTCGGGGGGCGTGGCACCGAAGGTTTGTAGCCGGTAGCGGAAGGTGCGCGATTGTCCGGCCTCGAGCGGTTGCTCGGGGACCCAGTAGGCGGTGATGTTGTCGTTGGCTTCGCTGTCGGAGGGGATCTCGACCAGCTCGATGTGTCCTTTGCCCCAATCGTCCAGAGGGGTCACCCATTCACTGGGACGCTTTTCGTAGCGAGCCTCGGCATCGAGATAGCCGTCGAAATGTCGAGGCCGCTGGACCAGGCCGAAACCTCGGGGCGAACTGTCCTGAAGACTCGAGAGATGCAGCGTCTCAGGGTTGCTCAGCGGGCGCCAGATCCGTTCGCCATTGCCGGTATGCAGCGCCAGGCCACTGGAATCGTGGACACGCAGGCGGTAATCGTCGGCCGGGTAGCTGGCGATGCCGCCGTGCATGAACATGCTGGTGAGCGGGGCGACGCCGAGTTTGGTGACGTCATCGCGGGCGAAGAGGCGTGCCTCGGTGTCGACCACGGTCTGACTCCCCGGTGCAATAGCGAAGCGGTAGGCACCGGTCAGCGAGGGACTGTCGAGCAGTGCCAGAACGGTCATGCGGGTCGCGTCCGGCTCGGGCTCGATCAGCCAGAACTCGCGAAAGGCCGGGAACTCCTCGCCGTGGGGTTCCGCGGTGTCGATGGCCAGGCCCCGGGTGGAGAGGCCGTAGCCCTGGCCGCGGCCGACCATGCGGAAGTACGAGGCGCCGAGAAAGACCATGAATTCGTCACGGTACTCGCCGCTGTTCAGCGGGTAATGCAGGCGGAAGCCCGCATAGCCCAGGTCACCGAGTTCGAGGTCGGTCAGATCGGCGACATCGTCATCATAGCGGAAGTGTGAAGCGTCGAAGGGCAGGGGGCTTACGTCGCCGTCGGGTCCCACCAGATTGAGAGTGACCGGCCGGTCATAGAGAAACCCCGGATGGAACAGCTGGACCTCGAAGAGGCCCCGGTCCTGCCAGATGGCATGCTCTGGACGAAAGCGTATCTGTCGATACTGATCGTAATCCAGTTCGGCGAGCTCGGGAGGAATCGCCGACGCCGTATCGGCATAGGCTTCCTCGGCCAGGCGTTCGGCCCGGTCGGTGATGGTGTCGTACAGCGCCTCGCTGGACGAGGAGCCGGTGGCGTCCATGGCCACCAGGCTTCCCAGTGCAAGTGCCAGGAGTCGGGTCGGCAACGTCATGTCGCATGTCTCCATAGGGTCCCGCCGGCACATCCCCGCGCAAGCCGGGCCAGGAGGTTCAGGTCATCCCGGAATGTCTTGTGATGTCACGGATGCCTTGTGTGGGGTATCACCCATCATCGAGGGTGTTTCATTACCCTGTCTTTGTCGATGGAGCACCGGGATGGTTCCATCGTCGTCGACATATCGGCTCAGCGGTAGAGGCGGAAGCGTTTCCCGTCAGGGCGTTGCTCGGCTTCCTCGGGGGTTTTGCGATAGCGCTTGTATTCCCACTGGTACTGGGCCGGGTCCAGGGCAATGGCGGCTTCGACGCTGGCGTTGACCCCGGCGGCGGAGGTGGCTTCGTCGCTGTCGTACACTCGCTCGTCGGCAGCCAGGAAGTGGATGGCGAAACCGCGTCCAGGGAGACGGCGTGCCACACCGGTGACCACACGGGCGTCGGTGCGGGCCACGAGCTTGGGCAGTAGCGTGGCGGTATACGCCTGGCGCCCGAAGAAGGGCGCGAACACGCCGCTCCCCCAGCCGGGCTCCTGGTCCGGCAGGATGCCGACCGCCTCGGTGCGCTTCAGTGCCTTGAGCAGGGCGGCCACTCCGCGCGGGTTGGTCGGCACCAGACACGCCCCCTGTCGCTCGCGCCCCCGGCGAATGATGGGGTCGAGTGCTGCCAGCTTGGGAGGCTCGTACATCGCCGTGAAGGGGAAGTGGCTCGACAGCCAGAAATTGAGGACTTCCCAGTTGCCGAAGTGGGGGGCCAGCACGATGACCCCCTGCCCTCGATCGCGGGCGTCGTCGAGAAGCTCACGGCCGTGGATCTCGAGGATGGAGCCCTCCAGGCGCTCGTCGTCACCCATCCAGGCCATGCCGAGTTCGAGCATGGTGGCGCTGGAATGCACCAGGCTGTTGCGGGCGAGATGCCGGCGCGACGATTCGTCGAGCTCAGGATAGGCCTGGTTCAGGTTGACGCACGTGACCAGGCGTTCACGCTGGCTGAAACGTTGCACGAGGGGGCCGGTCAGTTGTGCCAGACGCCAGAGCGAGGCGGGGCGCCAGCCGGCAAGGGCGCGCCACAGCGTGGCGATCGCCCGGCTCTGGAGACGTGCAGAGGAAGAATCGGGTTCGGCCATGGATCAGACCAGCCAGGTATCCACATTTTCCGGTTTGCGATGTTCCTGCAGGCCCTTGAAGCCCTTGACGCAGCGGATGACCAGCCAGATCACCGCCACCAGCCAGGTGAGAAAGCCGATGAGAATGAAGGTCAGCAGGCCAGAAACGGCGAAGTAGAGCAGGCCGATCCAGAAGGTGCGGATCTGGTAGCGGTAGTGCTCGTCGAGCCAGTCGGGCCCCTTGCCGCGATAGACATAGGCGATCACCACGCCGACCAGGGCGGTCAGCCCGCCGGTGACGATACCCGCCAGATGCAGCGCGTAGATGACCATGGGAATGGTCGTGTCGGGCCTGGGGTTGGATTCGGCGACCACGGGGTCGTGCGGCGCGTTCTCGTTCATCGGTCATCCTTGAAGGTGAGTGAGCGTGACGGTTGTTTGCACCATGATACCTGGCACCGCGATCGATGCCACCGGGCACGGCGCATGTCAGCGCAATGGTCGGCTGATTTCCAGCAGGTTGCCGTCCGGGTCGCGTAGATAGAGGGACTCGAGCTCGCCATTGGCCCCCTGGCGTCTGACGGGGCCGAGTTCCACATCCACCGACAGGGCGTCCAGGTGTCGGTGCACCTCGTCCAGGGGCAATTGGCTGCGCAGGCAGAGGTCCAGGCTGCCCGGTGTCGGCGTGGCGGCACGGGGTTCGATATCGGTGGCGGTCCAGTGCAGGCGCAATGCCATGTCGCCCAGCATCAGGTCGACGCGTTCCCGATCGCGATAGCGCACATCGAGCCCCAGGACTCGACTGTAGAAATCCACGGCGCGGGATATGTCGGTCACGGTGATGACCAGATGGTCCAGACCTGACAGCATGCATGTCTCCTTGAACAATGACTCTGACAAGAGAATACGATGATGCAGACGTGTCCGCTATGCGGATCACTCGATACCGGGCCCTATCATCGCGATAACACACGTGAATACCACTTGTGTGGACACTGTGCGCTCGTTTTCGTGCCCGCATGGCAACACCTGTCCGCGGCCGAGGAGAAGGCCATCTATGATCGTCACGAGAATGGTCCCGACGACCCCGGCTACCGGCGTTTCCTCGAGCGGTTGTTCACGCCGTTGGTCGCACGACTGCCGCCCGGGGCGCAAGGTCTCGATTTCGGCTCCGGGCCTGGGCCGACCCTGTCGGTGATGTTCGAGGAGGCCGGGCACCGGATGGCGCTTTTCGATCCCTTCTATGCACCGGACGAGGAGGTATGGCGGCGGCGCTACGATGTCATCACGGCCACCGAGGTCGTCGAGCATCTGGCGGCGCCAGGCAGGGAAATCGAGCGACTGGTCGATCACCTGACGCCCGGCGGCTGGTTGGGCCTGATGACCAAGCGTGTGCGTTCACGCGAGGCCTTTGCCGGCTGGCACTATATTCGCGACCCGACTCATGTGGCTTTCTTCTCCGAGTCGACGTTTCAATGGCTGGGGCAACGCTTCGGTCTGCACGTGACCTTTCCCGACAACGATGTCGTGCTGCTGCAGAGGCGGTAAATGACAGCGTTCGATAACATTCCGTTATTGAAGGAACGTTCACTGCTGCAACGATGAAAATCGATTGGCCGTCAGGGAGGGCGGGAGTATAGTCGGCGCGATATGGCGCTACGATGCTGGTCGTTGCGCTTCCTACCTCGTTGCCTCGAGAGACTTCCATGTCGCGCCAGCTGTTGCTCATGGCCCTGGCACCCTTGTCGGGACTGTTCATCCTTGCCATCGGTAACGGGGCGCTCGCCACCCTGACCACCCTGCGCCTGGATTCCGCCGGTCACTCTCCTCAGGTCATCGGCTGGGTGTCGTCGGCCTATTTCATCGGCCTCGCCCTGGGTGCGCTGCTCAATGACCGCCTGCTGCTGGCAATCGGCCACATTCGGGCCTATGGCAGCTTTGCGTCGCTGGTGGCGGTGACTGTCCTCCTTCAGGGCCTTTTCGTCGACCCCATGGCCTGGTTCGTGTTTCGCCTGATCGGCGGCTGGGCCACGGTCGGCGTCTTTCTGGTCATCGAGAGCTGGCTGCTGGCGGCCGGCGAAGCGAAGGTCCGGGGGCGTCTGCTGGCGCTCTACATGATCGCCGTGTATGCCGCAGGGGTCGTGGGGCAGTTGATGCTCGGCGCGACCCGATCGATGACAAGCACCGCGCCTTTCATGATCATTGGCATGCTGGCGGCGCTATCGGTACTGCCCATGGCCATGATCCCTCGGGTGACGCCGTTGCTGGAGCGCGCAGAGCCGCTTTCGCCGTTGCGTCTGATTACCCTGACACCGACCGGCGTGATGGGTAGCTTCGGCTCGGGGTTGGCGGTGGCGGCGGTCTACACCTTGTTGCCGCTTTATCTGCAACGGATCGGCCTTGGCATCGACCGGGTCGGCCAGTTGATGGCGGTGATGGTACTCGGGGCCATGCTGCTGCAGTATCCGGTAGGCCGCTGGTCGGATCGTCATGATCGGCAGATGGTCTTGATTCTGATGGGGGCCACCTGCGCCCTGATCTCCGCTGGCATTCTCTGGTTGCCGCTGGAGAGCTGGGGGCTCGCCATCTTGCTGTTCCTGCTCGGTGGTGGCGTGTTCTCGTTGTATCCGGTTGCGGTCGGCCATGCCGCCGACCGGGCCCCGGCCGGGGCCCTGGTACGCATGAGTCAGGGCCTGTTGCTGATCAATGCCATCGGGTCGACCCTGAGCCCGCCGGTGATCACGCCGGTCATGGCCGTGCTGGGCGATGAGGGCCTTTTCTGGTGCCTGGGCGTGCTGGGGGTGGGACTGGTCGGTTTCTTCGGCTGGCGTCGCAGCGTGCGTCCGGCGCCGGTGCCGGTGGCGCCCTTCTCGCCGACGACGCCGTTGAGTGCAGTGGGAGCCGAGCTGGTGGTGACCGATGAGTGGGTTCAGGGGGCCCTCGAACACGAGCATGTGGAGGACCTCTCCCGTGCCGTGCCCGACGTGGAAGTGGCCGAGCCCCTGATGGGGCCTCCTCGGCCCGATCAGGCGCATATCGCCTATTACGAGGATGACAAGGCCGACAATGAGGTCTCGTGCAGGCCGACGGCTGCGACCTAGGCATAATGGCTTATTAGGCGTCGTGAAAATAAGCTCGGGCGTCATTCCTTTTCTGTCGAGGAGTCATCATGACCCCCTATAGCGCCCCAGTCCGTGAGCACCGTTTCGTTCTCGAGGAACTGCTGGAGCACGAGGTGTTGTCGCTGCCCGGTTTCGAGGAAGTCGGGGCCGACCTGGTCGAGGCAGTGCTCGGAGAAGCGGCGCGCCTGACCGAGGAAGTGTGGGCGCCGCTGAATGCCAGTGGCGATCACCAGGGCTGCGTGCGTCGCGATGACGGTGGCGTGACCGTGCCGGATGGCTTCGCCGACGCCTATCGGGCCTATGCCGATGGTGGCTGGAACGGTATCGGCGTCGACCCGGCCCATGGAGGGCAGGGGCTGCCCGAGGTGCTGGCCAGTGCTGTCCAGGAAATGTTGCATGGTGCCAACATGGCCCTGGGGCTGTGCCCGATGCTGACCGCCGGGGCCATCGAGGCGCTTGTCCAGCATGGCGACGAAGCGCAATGCGCGCGTTACCTGGCCCCGCTGGTGGAGGGGCGCTGGACGGGCACCATGAACCTCACCGAGCCTCAGGCGGGCTCTGATCTTTCCCTGGTGCGTACCCGGGCGGAGCCCTGCGGCGAGACCGGGGCGTATCGCCTGGTCGGCCAGAAGATCTTCATTACCTGGGGCGAGCATGAGGTCGCCGAGAACATCCTGCACCTGGTGCTGGCACGCCTGCCCGATGCCCCCGAGGGCAACAAGGGCATCTCGCTGTTTCTGGTGCCCAAGTTCCTGGTCGATGACAACGGCGCCCTCGGGGAACGCAACGATATCGTCTGTACCGCCCTGGAACACAAGATGGGCATCCACGGTTCACCGACCTGCGTGCTGAGCTTCGGCGAGGGGGAAGGTGCCATTGGCTACCTGGTCGGCGACCCCGGGCGCGGGCTGAATCACATGTTCACCATGATGAACGCCGCACGTCACAAGGTCGGTATCCAGGGCATCGGGGTGGCCGAGCGTGCCTGCCAGCAGGCACTGGCCTACGCCCGGGAGCGTCGGCAGGGTCGTCGCAACGGTACGGAATGCATGATCGCCGAACATCTTGATGTCAAGCGAATGCTGCTGTCGATGCGAGCACGGACCGATGCCCTGCGGGCCCTGGCACTGACGTGTGCGGCAGAGATGGACAAGGCTCGCCATGCCGATGGTAACGATGCGCGGCAACGGGCGCAGGCCCGGGTCGATGTACTGATCCCGGTGGTCAAGGCCTTCTCCACCGACCAGGCCGTGGAGATCGCGTCATTGGGAATACAGGTGCACGGTGGCATGGGCTACATCGAGGAAACCGGTGCTGCGCAACTGCTGCGTGACGCCCGTATTGCGCCCATCTATGAAGGGACCAATGGTATCCAGGCGCTGGATCTGGCCGGCCGCAAGCTGGGGCGTGACGGGGGCGCCGCCCTGGCCGCCCTGGTCGATGACGTCGACGCCACCGCCACGGCGCTGTCGGCTCGCGAGGACCTGATGGCCCTTGGCGAGAGCCTGGCCGGAGGCGCGGCCGACCTGCGTGCCGCCATGGCCGTGGTGCTGGAAAGGGGGCGTGATCCTGATCACGGTGCCGATGCCATCCAGGCCTTCGCCACGCCTTTCTTGTCGCTGGTCGGTCATGTGCTGTGTGCTTGGCAAATGGGACGCGCCGCCTTGGTGGCCGAGGGCGCGCTGATCGATGGCAGTACCGACGCCTTCTATCATGCCAAGCTGGCTGCCGCCGACCATGCCCTGCGTCACTGGTTGCCGATCGGCCGTGCCCAGCGTGCCGTCATCGAAGCCGGCGTGGATAGCCTGTCACGCTATGCCCCCAGTAGTGATTGACGGTCTGGCTTCTGCGTGCCGGTGGCCGGAGTCCGTGTCCATCGAAAGGAGTGATTGCCGCCCAACCTAGCGTTCGCTAGGGTTGGGGCGGTCATATCATCATTCCATCCCATGAGGAGCCATCATGAGCGAACCGTTGATCGAGGTGCAGGAAAAGGCTGGCATCGTGCGTCTGACCATCAACCGTCCCAAGGCTCTCAATGCCTTGAACAGTGAGGTGATCGACGAGCTGGCGCGTCTGTTGACCGATCTCGAGGGGCGTGCGGACCTGCGTGCCGTATTGCTCACCGGCGCCGGCGAAAAATCCTTCGTGGCAGGTGCCGACATCACGGAAATGCGCGACAAGACGCCTCAGCAGGCGCGTGATTTTGCCGGCCAGGCACTGAGCACCATCAAGCGTCTGGAGGCCTTGCCGGTGCCGGTGGTGGCCCTGGTCAACGGTTTCTGCCTGGGGGGCGGTTGTGAGCTGGCGCTGGCCTGTGACTGGGCGGTGGCCAGCGACAATGCCGTCTTTGGCCAGCCCGAAGTGCAGCTCGGCGTGATTCCTGGCTTCGGGGGCACTCAGCGCCTGCCGCGGCGGGTCGGGCCGGCCATGGCACTGGATCTGGTGACCACCGGCCGCAAGATCGATGCCACCGAGGCGCTGCGCATCGGGCTGGTCAATCGTGTCATGACCCAGGATGAGCTCGATGCCTATGCGGACGAACTGGCGCGACAGCTCGGCGGCAACGGGCCGCAGGCCGTGCGCAGCGCCAAGCAGGCCGTGCACGAGGGGCAGGATCAGGACCTGGATAGTGCCTTGGCGCTGGAGAACAGCCTGTTTGCGTTATGCTTCGCTGGGGAGGAACAGACCGAGGGAATGGGCGCCTTCGTCGAGAAGCGCAAGCCGAACTTCTGACAGTCTCAGGGTGAGGGCCCGCCTTTGGACGGCCACGGCAGCGATGCTGTGGCCGTTTCGTTCGCGGCTCGCCCGGGTCGTCGACACCGTGCGGTCGAGACGCTCCGAGCGGTCACGGCGCGAGAATAACGAGGCGCCGAGGGTCGGCTACAATGAGGAGACTCAATGATCGGGCTGGATGCTTCATTGCACCACGCGGGGTGACGCAATGGGTCCAGGGAAGACGACTCGGAGGCGCAAGGACAGAACATGAAGACCATCGGCCTGTTGGGGGGCATGAGCTGGGAGTCTACCGAGCGCTACTATCGGGCGTTCAACACCGGGATCAAGGCATCGCTGGGCGGGCTTCACTCGGCCAGGGTGGTGATGGTCAGCCTCGACTTCGCCGAAATCGAGGCGTTGCAGCGTCAAGGGGACTGGGAGGCCATGGCCAGCATTCTGGCTCGGGAAGCCCGCCGCATCCAGGCCGCAGGGGCGGACATGCTGCTGATCGCTACCAATACCATGCACAAGGTGGCGCCCGAGGTGGCGGCTGCCATCGACATTCCGCTGCTGCATATCGCCGATACTACCGGGGAACGGCTGGTGGCCGATGGCATCCAGCGTGTCGGCCTGCTCGGGACACGTTTCACCATGGAGCAGGGCTTCTACAAGGCCCGCCTGACCGAGCGTTTCGGCATTGACGTCCTGGTGCCCGAGGCGGAGCAACGAGAACGGGTTCACCGGGTCATCTACGAGGAGCTGTGTCGAGGGCAAACCGAGCCGAACTCTCAGGCCGACTATCTCGAGATCATCGAGGCATTGCGTCAGCGGGGTGCCGAGGCGGTGATTCTCGGCTGCACCGAAATTGCTCTGCTGGTCAACCAGACGGACACGACGGTCCCCCTCTACGACACCACGGCGATCCATGCGGGCAGTGCCGTGGCCAGGGCACTCGAGCCGTGATGCCCGTGGGGCGACGGGCAGTCGGGAAGACGCGCTGGTAGAGTACGGGGCTCGTGAATTCGCCGAGGGAGAGGCAAGGTGCGTATTACCCAGCTCAATATCTATCCGGTCAAGTCATTGCGGGGGATCGGCCTGGAGACGGCATCGGTCACCGCGAGGGGATTGGCCTTTGATCGGCATTGGATGATTGTCGACGATGACAACCGTTTCGTGACCCAGCGGGAACTGCCCGCCATGGCTCAGGTGAGGGTTCGGCTCGAGCCACAGGCGCTGATCCTCGAGCATGCCGACGCGCCTGACCCCCTGGTCATCGAGCTCGGGCGCAACGCGGCGTCGCCGCGTCTCGCTGTGCGCATCTGGAAGGATGAGTGCGAGGCGCTGGATGAAGGCGAGAAGGCTGCCGCCTGGCTGACCAGAGTGATCGGTCGGCCTGGCGGGAGCGGTTTGAGGCTGGTGCGTTTCCCCGATGATCAGCGTCGTGACATCGAGCCCGATTATCTGCGCGGCGAGCCTGCCCAGACCGGTTTCGCCGATGGCTATTCCTTTCTGGTGACGTCCGAGGCGTCACTCGAGGCGCTGAATGAACGCCTCCTCGACAAGGGGCTCGATGGCGTGCCGATGAGTCGGTTCCGTCCCAATATCGTGGTAACCGGAGAGGGGCCCTTCGACGAGCGGCAGTGGGGTGAACTCGGGAACGATGAGGCCGGGGTACGCCTGGGGCTGCGCAAGCCCTGCAAGCGTTGCAAGATTATCACCCAGGATCAGCACACGGGTGTCGCCCCGGTGCCCAGGGAGCCGCTCAAGACGCTGGTCGAGATGGCGACCCAGCCGGGCTGGAAGGGCGCCTTCTTCGGACAGAATGCAACGCTTCTGGCCGGCGAGGGCCGTGAACTGCGGGTGGGCGATCGGCTGAGTGTTGCCGGATATCGTGAGCAGGCTTGAACGGCCGAGAGCGGCGCAGGCGAGCGAAAGGCTCACCGAGCCGGGTCGATCCGGCCTCCCAGAGAGGCGTTGCGGCGGAACCAGCCGGCGATGCTGGCTCTGGGCCATCGGGTCGGCAATACCTCATGGGGGATCGTCTCGGCGAGAAAGCACACGAAGGTGCCGGCCTCGGGGCGGACTCGCGCCACCTCACTGCCGTCGTCCGGCGAGTAGATGACCATTTCGCCCCCACCGTCGGCGGGCCAGCCGGGTGTCAGGTAGCCGACCGTGGACACCACGCGATTGGCGCGCCCCTGGAAACTGTCCAGATGGCGTCGATAGAAGGCGCCGGGCGGGTAGCGGGCAAAATGGGCCTCGTACTCGAACAGGCCCAGAAACAGGGCCTGGTTCAGCGCCTGCTGCAGCTCACCCATGGCCTCGAGGTAGCGCCGCTGGGCCTGGCTCTCGCGATCCAGCCAGCGGATGGCGTCGCCGCGCACATCGCGGCGCAGATGATGGCCGTCGCCACGCCCGATACCGGCGGCGACCAGGGCCTCGCGTGCCGTCATGTCCTCCAGCTCCGCATGCAAGGCGCCGCACAAGGCGTCAGGCAGGAAGGACGTGTCGACATGCCAGCCTCGGGTGACCAGGCCATCGATCAACTCGCCCAGGCGGGCCTCGGGGAGTCGTGGCGAATCGCTCATGAGGCGGACATCCGTCGCGCCGGATGGTGGCGCAGCTCGCCCCCGGGTCGATGGAAGAGACTGATCGGCATGTCGAAGCCTTCGGCAAGCAGTTCCACCAGCATCATCGAAGACAAGCCCCAGATGACATGGTCGTCCTGGCGGTAGCTGGGAACGTAGTAGTCGCGTTCGTCGACGCGAATCACGTCGGTATGGGTGCGCTGGTCCTCGAGGAAGCAGCGCACAGGGACTTCGAAGATGGCATCCAGTTCGCTCGGGTCGGGTGTCAGTGGCAAGTCCGGCGGAATCACGCCGACGTAGGGCGTCACCAGGATGCCGTGCAACGAGACGACATCCGAGAGCCTACCGAGGATGTCCACCTGCTCGGCGGGAAGGTCGATCTCTTCGCGGGACTCACGCAGGGCGGTGGCCAGCAGGTCAGGGTCTTCGGGCTCACGCTTGCCGCCGGGGAAGGCGACCTGGCCGCTGTGGGTGGCCAGGTGGTCGGCGCGGCGGGTGAACAGCAACGTCGGTTCCGGGCGGGCCACCAAGGGGATCAGTACGGCGGCCTGAGGCAGGTCGAGTCGCAAGCGTCGGGGGGCATGCGCTTGCAGGTGTTCGCGGAGTTTCTCTAACATGGTCTTTCCGTCGGGTTTCACCCCTTTTACCCAGTCGCCGAGCGCGGCGTCAAGTCTGGACCGGCAGCAGGTTGCCGGTTTGTCAGGGAGGACCATGAACTTCTGCAGCCATTGCGGCCAACCGGTCCGCTTCGCCATCCCCGAAGGGGACGATCGACCGCGCTATATGTGCGACGCCTGCGGCACTATCCATTACCAGAATCCGCGTATCATCGCCGGAACGCTGCCGGTCAGTGGTTCGAGAATCCTGCTGTGCCGTCGTGCCATCGCGCCACGCAAGGGGTACTGGACATTGCCGGCCGGCTTCATGGAAAACGCCGAGACGACCCTGGAGGCGGCGGCTCGCGAGACGCAAGAAGAGGCCTGTGCCCAGGTGGCGTTGCATGGCCTCTATACGTTGATCAACCTCCCGCATATCGATCAGGTCTACATGATTTTCCTGGCCGACCTCGACGGTGGCTTCGATGCCGGGCCGGAGAGTCTCGAAGTGGCGTTGTTCGAGGAAGGCGAAATTCCCTGGGACGAGTTGGCATTTCCCACCATCGAACGGACCCTCCGTCATTTCTACGATGACCGGCGCGAGGGGCATTATCCGTTGCACGTCAGCGATATCACGCCCGAGGATAGGGAGCGTTACTTCGGCTCGGCTTGAACGCTTCCGTACCACGATGAAATGTTGTACCCCGACCGGTCAGACGTCTTCCAGGCGCCACACATCGAACGCCGGCTCTTCGTAGGGATGGGCCTGTCGCAGTGCCGCCACGGCATCGTGGAGGAGCGTGTCGTCACAGACCAGCTCGACCTTGAGTTCGGTGACCCTTTCCAGATCACCGACACGGCCGATGTGCGGATCGGCGCCATCCAGGGGGCGGAACTGCCCGGTGCCCGGTGTCTGAAAGCAGCATGCTTCATAGTCGCCAATGCGCCCCGCGCCAGTGGCGAAGACGGCCTCCTTGACCGTTTCGGCGTCTTCCTCGGGCACGAAGAAAGCGAGTTTATACATGGGGTCCCCCTCCGGTGGCTCGGTCAGGCCCCATCCTCGTAGTTGAGCCGGGGCATGGCAAGCGCTTGGGAAACGAAAGGAGCGAGATCATGGATACCGAATGGCGCGACTGTCTGAGCTCCCTCGACCTGGTTCCTCGAGGTGAGCCACGCCCGTTGGGCGGCGGGGATATCGCGGCCGTGTCCTGGCTGGACACCGATCAGGGAGCCGTGGTGATCAAGCGTGATGACCCCGAACGGCTTTCCGGCGAGGCGGAAGGATTGCGCACTCTACGACAGGCGTCATCGAGGCTGGTCGTACCCGAGGTATTGGGAGAAGGCGATGGCTGGTTGGTCATGGTGGCGCTGGAGGGTATCGGACGCACCGCAAGAGACGAAGCGGCGCTGGGCGAGGGACTCCGCGAACTGCATGGCGCGACCGGCGCGATGCATGGCTGGCATCGCGACAATGCCTGTGGCAGTACGCCGCAGCCCAATGCTCCCTTGGAGGATGGTCGGGCCTTCCAGCGTGAACGGCGTCTGCTGCCGTTGACGCGTGCCTGTCATGACCGAGGCCTCATCGATACCCGCTTGCGTTCCAGGTTGGAAGAGGTCGCCGCCACGCTCGAGACCTGGCTGCCGCCGATGCCCGCGAGTCTGGTGCACGGCGATCTATGGTCGGGCAATGTGCTGTTCACCCGCCAGGGGCCGGCCATCATCGATCCGGCGGTCTATCGGCACTATCCCGAGGTGGATCTGGCCATGTTGACGCTGTTCGGTTCCCCCGGAGAGGCGTTCTTCGCGGCGTACCGTGATGGTGCCGCGCCCTCCGACTGGCCACGTCGGGAGGCGCTCTTTCAGCTGTATCCACTGCTCAATCATCTGCTGCTGTTCGGTGGCGCCTACCGTGGCGGCGTCGAGCGTGCCTTGCGCCGAGTCGAGGCCGGCTGAGCGTTACTCTGTCGCCGGCGACTGGCGGCCTTGTCCGAGCAGTCGTCGCCACCAGGGAGGACGGGTGTCGGTCGAAGTCGGGCTTTCCATGGGGCGCGTCAGGAAGTCGAGGATCGGCTCCACCTGGTCGGGTCGGTCGAGCATGGGGGCATGGCCGCATTCGGGCACTTCCAGGCTGACCAGATCAGGGCGCGTTTCGCGCATCTTGTCTATACTCTCGGCGCCAAGCAGCGTGGATGCGGCACCGCGCACCACCATCACCGGACAACGCACGGCGTGCCAGTCATTCCAGAGATCCCGCGGCGTGTCATGCAGAAATTGTTCGCCGATGCGTGGGTCGTAGTGGTGGGTCCAACTGCCATCGGGCAGCCGGCGGGCACTGTTCAGTGCCAGTCGTCGCCAGGCGTCATCGCCCTCGATGCCAAAGTCGGCATAGTGGCGGCGCAGTTCGGCTTCCAGCTCACTGAACCGGGTGAAGCGATGTGGAACGGCGAAATAGGAGGCCAGCGATGCCAGGCCATCGGCTTCGAGTTCCGGACCGACGTCATTGAGCACCAGCCGGTCGATGCGCGGTGCGGTGTCCTTGTCGGCTGCCAGCAGCAGGCCCAGCAGGCCGCCCATGGAGGTCCCGACCCAGGCGGTGCGCTCGAGTTCGAAATGGTCCATCACCGCCCTGGCGATCGTCATGTAATGCGAGTAGAGATAATCGTGAGCGGGGTAGAGCGACCAGCTGGACAGGCCGCGCCCTGGAGTGTCGGGGGCCAGTACGCGCCATTCGGGGCCCAGTTGGCGCGCGAAGTCGTCGAAGTCGCCGCCATGCCGGGCCAGGCCATGCCAGGCGATGACGGTGCGAGGGGCGTCCGGGTTCCACACCCGTACGGCGATTTCCAGTTCCCGGACCTTGAGCAGGGTCAGTGCATCCATGTAGTGGCATCCTTGTTGGTCTGCGCTACGCTGCCTTGCAGCATAGTCGATACGGCGTGGAGTGCTGGTGAATTACGGAATTTACACGCAACGTTTTCATGGGCTGTCCCATGGAGCTCTGTCCATAAGGGCTTTTCCATGAAAGGTCTTCACGTAATTTTTTCACGTAACTTGCATGAACAGCGATGGACTCGCGCTGGAAACATGCGACAATGTATGTAAATCAAGTCCACGAATCGACAAAGGATCTTGCCGATGATGCCTTCTCGTCCCGTGAAGCCGGCGAATCGCACTGCCCGCCCGGCCCGTAGGACTCTTCTGTCAATGCTAGTCGCCTCCTTGATGGTAGGCCAGGTGCAGGCCGCCGATTTGTTGACCATTACCCGGGATGCCCTGGAGAACAATGCCGACCTGGCCGCGACGCGTGCCGATACCAGTAGTGTGGAAGCCGGGCGCGATGTCGAACGTGGCGATCTGCTGCCCCAGGTGAATGCTTCCGGACAGGTCGCCCACAATGAGCAATTCGAGAGCCAGACCAGCTCGTTCGGCAGTACCGGTGGTTCGGGGGGCGGTGCTTCGGATGATCGCTATAACAGTGCCAGCCTGACCCTGGAAGCGACCCAGGCGCTGTATGATGCGGTCAACAGTGCCGAGCTCGAACAGGCCGAGCGGCAGATCGATCAGCAGACCTATCAGCTTGCCGCCACCGAACAGCAGGTGTTGATCGATGTGGCCTCGGCCTACTTCGATATCCTGCGCGCCCACGAGATCCTCGAGGCGCGGCGTGCTCAGGAACGGGCCATCGGTCGCCAGCTCGAGCAGGCACGCGAGCAGTTCGACGTGGGCCTGATTGCCATCACCGAGGTGGAAGAGGCCCAGGCGAGCTATGACCAGTCGCGCGCCGATCGCATTGCCGCCGAAAGCGATCTGCAGGTGGCCTTCGAGGCGCTCGAGCGATTGACCGGCAAACGTTACGACAGCATCGAGTCGCTCGGAGATGCCATGACGGTCACACCGCCAGAGCCCGCCAAGCGTGATGCCTGGGTCGACCTGGCCATGGACAACAATCCGCAGGTGTTGGCTCAGCAGGCCGGCGTCGAGGTGTCGCGCAGCGGGGTCGAGGTCTCGAAGGCGCAGCGTCTGCCGGTCGTCGAGGCCTTCGCCAACTATCAATATGCCGACAGTGACAACTCCACCCTGGAGGGCGAGGATTCCTCCGCTCAGGTTGGCGTCGGGGTGAGCATGCCGCTGTATACCGGTGGTCGCACCAGTGCAGGGATTCGACAGAGCACCTATGCCCTGGAAGCCAGCCAGTACAACTTCGAAGCACAGCGTCGCGATACCGTCCAGCAGGTGCGTTCGTTGTTCACTCAGGTGAGCAACAATGTGGCGACGGTGGAAGCCCGTGCCCAAGCCATCGTCTCCAACCAGAGTGCCCTGGATGCGACCCGTGCCGGCTATGAAGTGGGTACCCGTAACATCGTCGATGTGCTCAACGCCGAGCAGAGCCTCTATGACGCCATCGCCGACCATGCCGATGCACGTTATGACTATGTCATCAACCTGCTCTCCTTGCGGCAGCAGTCGGGAACGCTCGATGTCGCGGCCATCGAGGAAGTCAACGGTTGGCTGGACGATAGCGAGAATGTTTCTTTCACGCTGCCGGAGGAAGGCCGGTACGACCAGGCGCTGGATATCGGTGAACCGCCCCAGCCCGACGCATGATGTCGTCGGAACCGGTCATGGCATACAGTGGCGGATGTATATTTACATTCATTCCTGTATGCGTATAGTCTCTGTCGACTTTCGAAGTGCTCAACGGGATAGCTAGGCATGAAAACGACGATTCACAGGACTCGAGGTGGACTTCTGGCGCTCGCTTCGAGTCTGTTGCTGGCAGCCTGCGGTCAAGGCGATGGTGGCGGCCAGCAGCAACAGCAAGCCGGGGCCGGTGATGCACCGCCCAGGCCGATGCCGGTCATGGAAATGGCGAGCCAGGATATTCCCCTGAACAAGTCCTATCCTTCCAAGCTGCGCAGTGATGAGGAAGTCACGCTGGTAGCCCGTGTAACCGGTTCCCTGGAAGCGCGCAAGTTCGAGCCGGGGGATATGGTCGAGAAGGGCGATAGCCTTTATTCCATCGAGCCGGACCTCTACCAGGCGACCGTCGCTCAACGCCAGGCCGATCTGGAAAGTGCCAAGGCAGAGTTGGCCAGGGCGCAGAACGATGCCCGGCGCTATGAGCAATTGCTCAGTCAGAATTCGGTGAGTCGCCAGCAGTACGATCAGGCGCTGGCCGATCGCAATGTGGCAAGAGCCAGCGTCGCCCAGGCAGAAGCGGCCCTGAGCAGCGCACGCCTCGATCTGGGCTATGCCGATGTCACCGCGCCGGTGAGTGGGCAGATCGGCCTCAGTGAAGTGAATGTGGGCAACCTGGTGAGCTCGGGGACCGAACTCGCCACGATTACTCCGCTGGATCCGCTGGAAGTGCGCTTCCAGATGCCCCAGGCCGATGCGTCTGCCTTGCGCCGGCAGTTGAATGAGCAGCCCGATAGTGACATCGAGGCGAGTCTCGAGTTGAACTCGGGTATCAGCACGCTGGAGGGCCAACTTGAGTTCCTGGGCTCTCGGGTCAGCGAAGGGACCGGCACGGTTCAAGCCGAAGCGAGTTTTGCCAATCCCGATGGAACGGCTCTCCCGGGGCAATTTGCCCGTATACGTCTCGAAGGCCTCAAGCGCTTCGATGTGCTGGCGGTGCCGGAGATTGCGGTCACCCAGGGGCTCATGGGCCCACAGGTGTTCGTGCTGGACGAGGATGACGTGGCGCGTGCACGGACAGTGCAGCTCGGTGAACTCGCCGGGCCCTGGCAGATTCTTCTGGATGGCGTTCAGCCGGGGGATCGCGTGGTGGTCGGTGATCCGGCTGGTCTGCAGCCCGGCACACCCATCGATCCGCAATCCTTCGATGGCGATGCCCAAGCCCTGATGGCCGGGCAGGCCCAGGCTCGGTCCGGTGGCTCGGGGCAGGCAACTGAAGCGGGCGGTCCATCATCGTCCGATCAAGAGGGGTCTGCGCCGGCTGAAGAGGGTGCGGAATGAGTTTCTCCAACTTCTTCATCAAGCGGCCGATCTTCTCGACAGTTCTCGCGCTCATCCTGACGATCGTCGGGTTGATGAGCATGCGGGTGCTGCCCATCGAGCAGTATCCAAGCGTGGTGCCACCGACGGTGTCGGTTCAGGCCACCTATCCGGGTGCCGATGCCGAAACCGTGTCCCAGACAGTGGCGGCTCCGTTGGCGGAAGCGATCAATGGTGTCGAGGACATGCTCTACATGACGTCGACCAGCTCCAGCCAGGGGTCGACGTCACTGAATGTGTCTTTCGCCATTGGTTCCGATGGCGACATCAACACCATCAATGTCAATAATCGCGTCCAGGGAGCACTTTCCCAGTTGCCCGAGGCGGTCCAGGACCAGGGCGTGACGGTCGAGCTGAGTTCCAGCTCGATTCTCATGCTGGTGTCCTTGATCTCGCCAGATGGCGATTATGGCAAGGTCTACATGCAGAACTATGCCACGCTCAACATCCTGGACGAGCTTCGTCAGGTACCGGGGGTGGGTTCCGCCGAAGTGCTGGGTGGTGGCGAGTTCGCCATGCGGGTCTGGATGGATCCCGACAAGCTGGCAGAGTATGACCTGACGCCGGCCGAGGTGTCGTCCGCGATTCGCTCTCAGAATACCGAGGTGCCGGCCGGCAGCCTGGCAGCAACGCCCCAGAGTGACCCACGCGCCTATACCTATACGGTGACCTCTGAAGGGCGCATGTCGGATCCGGACGACTTCCGTGACATCTTCCTCAAGACCAATGCGGATGGGTCGGCACTTCGCCTCGGCGATGTGGCTCGCATTGAGCTGGGGGCATCGTTCTACGGTGTGGATGCCAAGCTGAACGGCGGCACCATGACGCCGATCATGATCAACCAGCAACCCGGTGCGAAT
This sequence comes from Halomonas sp. I1, assembly GCF_032334135.1. Lineage (NCBI taxonomy): Bacteria > Pseudomonadati > Pseudomonadota > Gammaproteobacteria > Oceanospirillales > Halomonadaceae > Halomonas > Halomonas sp. I1. Next base: position 137,919 of record NZ_JAVXUS010000003.1, on the reverse strand, counting down.
GCGCTGGAGACGGCACGCGCGGTTGAAGCGGTCATGGACGAGCTCTCCGGTCGTTTCCCTCCGGGGCTCGAGTATGTCACGCCGTACGATACCACGCAGTTTATCGATGCGTCGGTGGAAACCGTCTTCCACACCTTCATCGAAGCCTTCCTGATCGTGGCCGTCATTCTGTTCATCTTCCTGCAGAACTGGCGCTTCACGGTCATCGCCATGTCGGTGGTGCCGGTGTCGGTATTGGCGACCTTTGCCGGCTTCTATGCCTTCGGTTTCTCCATCAATCTGTTGACGCTGTTCGCCATGGTGTTGTCGATCGGCATCGTGGTCGATGACGCCATACTGGTGGTGGAGAACGTCGAGCGGGTGCTCAGTGAAGACGAAGACATCACCGTCATGCAGGCCACGGTGCGAGCGATGAAGGAGGTGGGCGGTCCGGTGATCGCGACCTCGTTGATCATGGCGGCGGTCTTCGTGCCGGTGGCCTTCCTGGGGGGCTTCAGTGGCCAGATCTACCAGCAGTTCGCGTTGACGGTGGCCGTTTCGGTGGCCTTCTCGGCGCTGATGGCCCTGACCTTTACGCCGGCGCTCTCGGCGATCTTCATCAAGCATGACATGCATCGCAAGGAGTCGGCCTTCATGCGCGCGGTGCGCACGCCGTTGCGCTTGTTCGACCGGCTGTTTGCCGGCATCACGACCGTCTACATGTGGGGCGTGAAGGGACTGGTGCGCTTCTGGGGCCTGGCCCTTCTGCTGACGGCACTGGTCGGTGCCGGCTCCTGGTGGCTCTACCAGAGCACGCCTTCGACGCTGGTGCCCGAGACGGATCAGGGCATCGTGCTGGCATCGGTGCAGTTGCCCGATGCGGCCTCGCTGGAGCGCACCGAAGCCTATATGGGCAAGCTGAGCTCAGCCATCGAGGATGTCGATGGCGTGAAGTTCTCCACGGCAGTCGCGGGTTATGACATGTTGACCAGCTCGGTCAATACTGCCCGAGGCATCATCTTCATCAACCTGGAACCCTGGGAGGACCGTGACCTTACGGTGGGTGAGCTGATCGGCAAGATCATGCAGTTCGGTGCTCAGATTCCGGGGGGCTCGGCCATGGCCTTCAATATGCCGCCCATCGTGGGACTGTCGACCACGGGTGGCTTCACCGGCTACCTGCAGTCTTTCGATGGGGCGTCACCCGAAGAAATGTCCCAGGCATCCCAGAAGCTGATGGGGGCGGCGGCCAAGCACCCGGCACTGAGCCAGGTGTTTACTACCTACAGCGCCAATGTGCCGTCCTACGAGGTGGAACTGGACCGGCAGAAAGCCTTGAGTTACGGCGTTTCCATGGATGCCTTGAACTCGACCCTGGGCACGACGCTGGGTAATGGCTTCGTCAACTACTTCAGTTATCAGGGCCGCAACTTCCAGGTCTATCTGCAGAACGAGGACGAGTTCCGCAAGACGCCGGATGACATCAACAACATCTATGTGCGTGGCGGTGACGGAGAACGCATTCCGATCTCCGAATTCGCCAGCATCGAGCGCCAGACCTCACCGTCGGTGGTCACGCGCTTTGGCGTCTACAGTGGTGCACAGTTCCAGGGCGGGCCGGCGCCGGGGTATAGCTCGGGGCAGGCCATCGAGGCCATGGAGCAGCTGGTCCAGGAAGAGCTGGGCGACGGCTGGGGCATGGGCTGGACCGGCACGGCTTACCAGGAAAGCCAGGCAGGCAATGCGGCCACGCTGGCCATCGTCTTCGGCATGTTGATGGTGTTCCTGATCCTGGCGGCGCAGTACGAGAGTTGGTCCCTGCCGCTGGCGGTGCTGACGGCCACGCCGTTTGCCTTCCTCGGCGGCATTGGCGGCATCGTGCTACGCGGGCTCGATACCAGTGTCTATGTGCAGATCGGCATGCTGGTAGTGGTCGGCCTGGCGGCAAAGAATGCCATCCTGATCGTCGAGTTTGCCGAGCTGCAACGGCGCGAGCAGGGCAGGTCGATCCGTGAGGCGGCCATCACGGCGGCGCGGTTGCGTTTTCGACCGATCGTCATGACGTCGCTGGCGTTTATCTTCGGCACCTTGCCGCTGGCTATCGCCACCGGTGCCAGTGCCACCAGTAGCCATCATATCGGTACTACGGTGGCGGTGGGCATGGCCTCGGTCGCCATTCTCGGCAGTCTGTTCGTGCCGAGCTTCTATGCCATGATCGCTGTGGTCACCGATTGGCTGAAGCGCAAGACAGGCAAGAGCGACGATCGCGGTGGTGAGCCGGTGCTGGAGCAGGATACGCGCTGACCCCTCGACGTGATCGAGCGTATACGGGCATCGTTCCTCCGGGGCGATGCCCGTTTTCTTTGCAGGAAGGCGAATATGCCTTTCGACGAAAAGAGGGAACCCCGTTCGGGGCGACTCGTCTACGCTGACAGTAAGAAGAACACTTTGCCGGCTAATCAGGCCGGCCGGAGGAGACGCCATGAACGCCATTATCGATCTCGCCCTGAGCTTCCCGCTGATCGTTTTCACGGTGCTGCTGGCGCTGCTGGGAGTGTATTGGCTGCTGGTGCTGTTGCGCCTGGTGCCCACCGAACTGTTCGAACGTGACAGCCTCAAGGAGGATCATCTGGCCAGCACCATGGTGTCGTTGGGATTCGCCGGTGTGCCCGTCTCGATGGCTCTGAGCATGCTGGTGGTGCTGGCCGGCGCCCTGACTCTGGCCATCGAGTTGCTGGTGCTCAGGTGGTTCCCGCTGGGAATGTTTCGGGTGCCGGTGGGGGTCGTGGTGCTGTGGGCATCGTTCGCTCTGGCGTCGCCGCTGGCCGCGAGGTTGTGCCAGCGGCTGCATTGCCGGCTACATCGGCATCCCGGCCTGTCCCGGCGTTGCCTGCTTGGCGAGCGCGTCCGAGTCATTGGCATCGATGAGGGTGACCATGCCCGCGCCGTGATGGATGATGACGAGGCGCGTGAGGTGCGTCTGCTGGGCAAGACGGGCAATCGGCCCAGGCCCGGCGAAGCGCGGATCCTGGTCAAGTATCTCCCGGATATCGATGCCTATCGCTCGGTGCCCGAACAGGACTATCTGGATGCCCGTACGCGGTTGGTACGGCTGCACCTGGTCGGCCAGCACGAGGCCTCGGAGACGCACGGGCATGGCCACAATGGTTCCACGCCGTCAGCCTGAGGTGTTGTCTCGACTGAACAAGCGAAGCTGGGTGTCGACCAGTTGAGTGCCTCGCTCGTAGAGAGAAAACGCCTCGGTATCGCGCAGCCAGTCATGGAAAAGGCCGCTAAGGGTGGCCTGAAGAAGGCGGGTGGCGACGTCGGGGTCGAGGTCGTCGCGCAGCAGGCCCTGGTCCCGGGCATTGTTGAGGTAGATCAGCAGGGCGCCCAGGCATTCATTGGCCATTTCGGCTTCCATGGCCTGGGGGTCGATGTCGCTGAAAAACTCGCAGCGATGGAGCAGGGTAGCATGCACGCGCCGATGGCGGGGTTGCTCCATGCGGCGGAAGCCTTGCCGACAGCCGAGGCGGATCGCTTCCAGTGGCGAGGCATCGCTGGGGGCCGTTTCCGCCACGAGCTCCTCGAATGGCATTCGGACCCTGTCGAGCATGGCGCGGAACAGATCGGCCTTGTTGCGGAAATGCCAATAGACGGCCCCGCGGGTCATGCCGGCCTGTCGGGCGATCTGTTCCAGGGAGGTGCAGGCGACACCTTTCTCGAAGAAGACTTCTTCGGCAGCGTCCAGCAGCGCCTCTCGTGTGGCCTCGGCCTCGGCCTTGGTACGTCTGGCCATGGGTAAATTCGACTCCGGGTAATGCGTGATGCCCATTCTACCCGAGGGCGGCAGTTTTTACATTCGTTGGTGTATGGTTGTAAGCGATGACTCGTGCCCGACGTTTAGGGGGTGTATAAGACGAGGCAAGCTCTTTCCCGTCAACAAGGACCGACGATGGCGCGTGCTTCCTTCGAACTGGCCGGTGTGCGTGTGGCGCCGGGAACCCGGCAACAGATTGACGTGCCGGTGGCCAGGCTCTACACCCATGCCCCCTTGTATATTCCCGTGGAGATCGTGCATGGCCGGCAATCCGGCCCGGTGCTGCTGGTCTGCGGCGGTATTCACGGCGACGAGATCAATGGTGTGGAAATCGTGAGACGACTGCTGCGTTCGCGGCAACTGTCGCGACTGCGGGGTACCCTGATCGCCGTTCCCATCGTCAATGTGTTCGGATTCGTGCAGCACAGCCGATATCTACCGGACCGGCGTGACCTGAATCGATGCTTCCCCGGGAGCGAGTCGGGGTCTCTGGGCGGTCGGGTAGCGGCGTTGTTCCGCGAGCAGATCGTCGATCAGGCGAGCCATGTCATCGACCTCCACACCGGCGCCATTCACCGCACGAACTTGCCGCAGATCCGAGCGCAGCTGACGTCGAATGACGAGACCGAACGCATGGCCAGTGCCTTCGGGGCGCCCATCATTCTCAATGCAGAGTTGCGCGAAGGCAGCTTGCGCCACTATGCGCAGAATCGTGGCACGCCGGTATTGACCTACGAAGCCGGCGAGGCGCTACGTTTCGACGAATGGGCGATCACGCCTGGCGTGAGGGGGGTGCTGCGGGTAATGCGGCGTCTCGGGATGCTCAGCGGTGAGCACCGACGTCGCACGCCACCGGCGGCGGAACTGGCGACCGGGTCGAGTTGGGCGAGAGCGCCGATCGACGGCATCCTGCGTCCTCAGGTGCGGCTTGGTGCCCGGGTTGCCAAGGGCGAGCGGCTGGGGCGCGTGGCCGACCCCTTCGGCAATGCCGAGGGCGAGGTTCTGTCGATGGCCGACGGTATCGTCATTGGCATGGGACGCCTGCCGCTGGTCAACGAGGGCGAAGCGCTGTTTCATATCGCACGCTTCGATGTCATCGAAGAAGCCGAGAGTGCCGTGGAAACCTTCCAGTCGAGCCTGGAGCCGCCGCCCGACTCGCTCTACTGAGCAGGTAGCAGCCAAGCGTCAGCCGGCCAGGGCGGGTGGCTCTTCTGCCACCAGGCCCAGGGCGTCATCGAGTACTGCCAGGCCGGCGCCGTCGCGGTGGGCATTTTCTGACAGGTGGCGCCGGAAGCGGCGACCGCCGGGGCATCCCTGGAACAAGCCCAGCAAGTGGCGGGTGAGGTGATTGAGCCTGGCACCTTCCTCGAGGCGCCGGGCAATATAAGGGCGCAGGGCGCGTGCCGCTGCATGGCGATCCACAGCCGGGTCTGGCTCGCCATACAGGCGAGAATCCACAGACGCCAGTAACCAGGGGTTCTGATAGGCCTCACGACCGACCATCACGCTATCGACGTGGGTGAGTTGCTCGTGGCAGTCGTCGAGGGTCTTGAGGCCGCCATTGAGTCCGATGTGCAGCTCGGGGTGCTGGGCCTTCAAGCGGTGGATGCGCGGGTAGTTGAGCGGAGGCACGTCACGATTCTGCTTGGGCGAGAGCCCTTCCAGCCAGGCCTTGCGGGCATGCACGATGAAGGTGTCGCAACCGGCATCCGCGACGCACTGGATAAAAGACGCGAGGTCGGCGTCCTCATCCTGGTCGTCGATACCGATGCGACACTTCACGGTCACCGGGATCGATACCGCCGCCTGCATCGCCTTGACGGCCGCGGCGACCTTCTCGGGATGTGCCATCAGGCAGGCGCCGATCAAATTGTTCTGCACGCGATCACTGGGACACCCCACGTTGAGGTTGACCTCGTCATGGCCCCAGGCTTCGGCGATGGCGGCACACTCGGCGAGTTCTCCGGCGTCGCTGCCGCCCAGTTGCAGGGCCAGGGGATGCTCGATGGCATCGAAGCCCAGGAAGCGCTCCCGAGGTGACCCATGCAGGATGGCCCCGGTCGTCACCATCTCGGTGTAGAGCAGGGCGCGGCGCGTCAGGGTTCGAGCGAACGCTCGGTAGTCGCGGGTCGTCCAGTCCATCATGGGTGCGACACTGAACCGACGAGCCTCTGAGAGAGCGTTATTCATCGACATATCAGTCACTTAACCTTCGTTCCGGCGTTCGTCCGATCACGTTTAATACTATCCAATACCGCCCAAAACCGACCTTGGTGTACCATCCGCGTACCAGTTTTTTCGCGGAGCCTGTTTTTGGCAGGAGAGTGGTACACCATGGCGACATTCCAGAAGCGCGGCGACCGTTGGCGGGCCATTGTACGGAAGAAAGGCCACCCGGCACAGAGCAAGACATTCTCTACCAAGGCGCGGGCGAAGGCTTGGGCCAAGAGTGTGGAGGGTGGTATCGAGGAGCAGGCTGCCGGCGGCGGCGTCAGCCTGGGTAGCATGACACTGGGCGACCTGCTCGATCTGCACATGGCGCACCTCGACCGCATCTCAAGCCGTGGGCGCAAGAACAAGGCGGGTGATCGCACCTTGAGGAAGGGGCTCGGCGAGGAGACGCTGCTGTCTGAGTTGAGCTACTCCAAACTGGCCGACTTCTGTACCACTCGGCGGGATGTCGACGGCGTCAGCGCCTCCACGGTGAAGTCGGACATCATGCACCTGTCCGGGGCGATTACCACTGGTACAGTCGAGGCCGATCTGCCGACCAGGCTCAAGGAGATGATGGCGACGTGGCGCGAAGGTCTTCGGCGGGCTGGGCTGATTGGCTCGCCACAGAGCCGCGACCGCCGACCGACCGACAAGGAGCTCGGCGATCTGCTGACGCACACGAAGCATAACAAGGCGCTGCGCCGCATCCGGTACAACGACCTGATCCGATTCGCAGTGGCTTCATGCATGCGGCTCGATGAGATATGCAGCTTGCGTTGGGAAGATGTGGATCACGAGGCGGGGACGGTCATCATCCGTCTGAGGAAGCACCCCCGGCAGAAAACTGACCAAGAGGTGCCGCTGATGGGGGAGAGTCAGGCGATTCTTGAGGATCAGCCGCGCATCGACGAGCGCGTGTTCCCGTATGGAGCGGAGTCGGTATCGAACGGCTTTCGCCGTATCTGCCGCCACCTCGAGATCGAAGACCTGCACTTCCATGATTTGCGCCACGAGGGTATCAGCCGGCTGTTCGAGCGCGGGTATCAGATACAGGAGGTGGCCCTGGTGTCCGGGCACCGGGATTGGGGCAGCTTGCGGCGGTACGTGAATCTGAGGGCGGGGGATCTAGCGAAGAAGGACCGCGACCGCTAGGCCGCGGCGTCACGCTGAGCATCGATATAGGCCGCAGCGTCGGATACGTGGATCATCGGGTTGCGCTGGCTTGTCCGGGTCAGCGGCACCGGGAATGTGCCGGCGGCGATCCGGTTGCGTGCCGTCTGGAGCTCGACCCCCATGATGTCCTTGGCGAACACCTCGAGCGGGATCAGCACCTGCTCGTACTGGGCGAGCAGCAGGAATTCGGTTTTCATTGGCTCGGCTCCTTTGATGGTGTGCGTCGTTCTCCAGAAACAAGAAAGCCGCCCGTGGGCGGCGATGTGCGGAATATTGCTCAATATCGGGCGGGTCGGCGGTTTCTGAGCAGTATGGTGCTCAATTATGAGTCACTCATCCTCGCCTCTATGATTCATCTCCCGGGTGCCGATACAGAAAAGCAGCGCCTCGATCCCCAGCGTCAGCACGACGCCGATCACGATTCCGGCGATGAGGTAGGGCATGATTCACCTCGCTCGGATTGGCGGCGTAGCTCGCAGATGCGGGCATAAATAAACCCGCCCAAGCAGTCAATTCCCACGCGCTCCTCGTAGCGCTCGATACGCTCTAGCTCCTCCGTTTTCATCCGCGCATCGCGGCGGGCGAGGGAGTTGGCGAGTGCGTCCATGCATGCATCTGAGAGATTGTCGAGCAGGACATGAGGAACGCGCGGGTCGGCATTGCCCTCCCACTGGCGACGGTCTGTTATCAGGCGCGCCCGATCTTGCACCCGCTCCACATGCGCCGCCAGGGCCTGCTCCCGGCCCTCGGCCTCGCGTAGACGATTGATCAGGGCGAGTATGTCGCCCGGATCCGCCACCATCTGAAATTCCGGGCGCTCGGCGCGGCAGTCTCTTGCATCAGCCTCCAGCTTGTCGATGTCGATGCTCATGATTCGCTCTCCATATCGATGCCCGAGGCTGATAGCGCCAGGGCCGCGTCGCGCAAATGGGCTCCAGTTAGCGGCTCGCTATCGTCGCCGCATGAGTAAAACGGCAGCAGCGAGCGCTCTAGACGACGCTGATACCCCTTGCTTCCTGGCTCGCCTTTCGGCTCACGGTGTAGCCAGGCTCGGGCGAACGGCTCGATCACGGCGTGGAGCCGCTCAATCTCGCCAAGCAGGTCGTCGCGTTCCTTTTCAGTTCGTTCCAGGACATCGACTAGGGCGGCCTTTTCCTGTTCCAGCTCGGCATTGCGCCTGGCGAGTTGATCGTATGCGGCGTCGGTGGCCGCGGTTGTTGCTGTCATGCAGCCTCCTCGTTGTCATCCAGCATGTCGAACAGGGTGGGCATCGACATCTCGCGCGATGCAGCGGCGCAGTAAGCGGCGCCATCCAAGTAGTAGGTGGGGTTGAGCTCGCATCCACGACCGCGGCGACCAAGTTTGATGGCCTGGTAGGGCACGGTCATGAGGCCGCCGAATGGGTCGTAGACCTCCTCGCCCTTCATGCTGTACTGCTCGATGCAGCGCTCGACAATATCCAGTGGCAGCGGGCACAGGTGCTGCTCTTTGCCTTTTGTCGCTTGCGCTGTGTTGAGCGACCGCATGCGCACGACGTCAGCCCAGACGTCGGGGTGCCAGCTTTGCGGCTGCAGCAGCATGAACGTTGTGGGGAGCCATCCTGATTCGTCCACGGCTTCGGCGATCTTCACGTCGTGGCGGAAGTCGTAGACGTTCTCGAGGCTGTGCCGCTTGAACATCTGGAAGATGCCCGACTGGTCCAGGCCCTCGAGCTCTTCAGGCATCAGCGGGCGGTACCGCTGCTGCGCATGAACCCATGGGCATCCATCTGCCAGCGCGCGCGACTGTATTGGCTCTTATCCTTCGTTACCGGCAGATCGGCATAGCCGTTGCTGGGGTCGCTGGGAGGCTTGCGGAAGACCAGCAGATACTCCGGCGTGCCATTACCCATGCGGGAGCCATCCTTGCATTGCTCAGACCAGCCGAGGCGGTAGGTCTGGTTGTTCTCACGCACGACGTCGGTGACGATCGTCTTGCGAGCCAGGAAGGCAAATCCATGTTTCGTGAAGTTGGCGACCGTCTCGTCGCTGAATGGGTGAACGGTCTGGAAACCGAGTCCGTTGATGCCTCCGGGCGTGATTCGGTCCTTCACGTGAATGGCGGCGACCCGGCCTGGCCTGAGCACTCGCAGCAGCTCTGGTACCAGGTAATCCATTTGCTCCCAGAAATGAGCGTTATCGTCGGTGTGGCCGAAATCGTTGTATGACGGCGAGTACTCGTACTGGGTGGCGAACGGGATGCTGGTCACGATCAGGTCGATGCTGTCGTTATCCATGCCTCGGGTCTCCAGCACGCAGTCGTTGTTGACCACGGCGTAGCCCTCGCCAGAGGCCTCGACGCGCTCCACGCCGAGTGAGCGGGCCAGGGTGGCGGCCATGGCGGCGTGCGTCAGGCCGTACTCACGAATGATCTCGGTCATTTTCCCCACCATATGAATGTGTTGATTCCATTTGCGCTCGAGCTGTCGCCGCACCTCGATCTCAGCCTCGGTGTGGATCAAGTCGATTCGCACCTGGTGTGTCTGCAGGAAGCGGTAGACGCGATGAATCGCTTGGATAAAGTCGTTGAACTTGAAGCCGATGCCGAGGAATACGGCCCAGGAACAATGGCGCTGGAAGTTACAGCCGCTGCCGGCGATAGATGGCTTGGCGGCCAGCTCTTGGAAGCGACCCTCGCTGAAGTCGATGATCGCTTGCTCGCGTCGATCGAGGTCCTGGCTGCCGTATACGCTGGTGATGCCTGGTACCGCTTTCTCGATGGCATGCCTCTCTGACTCCAGGTCGTGCCAGATCAGGCGATGGGCTGCAGGATCTTCGGCTCGGATCTCCAGCATTTTGTCGATGCGGACAGATAGGCTGTCCCGCTTCTCGCGTGCAGCTTCCTGGATGCCGCCGGCTGCGTTGCGGAATAGCAGGCCCTGGCCATCCTTTTCGGTGCCGGCGGCGCTATGGTCACTGGGGACTTCGTGCCAGCGGATGTCCATCTCGGGCAGGGCGTAGCCCTCGTCGCTGAACCCAAGGTCGCTGGGCTTCTGTACGAAAAGCGCCCAACTGGCGACCCACAGCCAGAACTCCTTTTCCTTGTGAGGATGGAGCTCCAGTTGGTCGGCTTTCTCGCTGTTGCGTTTGAAAAACCGCGTCTTGGCCTGGCCGACATCCATGATGCCGAGGAATGCGGCGTAGGCGAGCAGCTCGATGAACTCGTTGGGGCTCGGTGTGGCCGTAGCCACGAAGCGGTAGCGGATGCCTTCGCGCTTCACTCCAGCTTTGCGGTCGTCGCCGGCGAATAACGACATGAACTCGCGGAACGTCTTGCTGCTGCCGAAGCCGCGCAGGATCGAGGCCTCGTCGAGCGATGTTACCGAGAACAGCCGCGGATCCATCTTTCCGTCACGGATCGTCTCGTAGTTAGTGAAGTAGATCCCGTTCGGGTCTGTGGCCTCATCAATGCGCCGGATGAACTGGATGTCGATGCCCAGCATCTCGGCATCACGCCGGAACTCCTGGCGGACGCCCAGCGGGATAACGATAAGCCCCATGCCGCCGGCACGCTCGCGGCAGATCCTCACTGTCTCGAGCTGAATGACGCTTTTGCCCAGGCCGAAAGCAGCGAAACAGGCTCGGCGCCCACCATCTACCAGCCATTGCACCATGGCTCGCTGGTGAGGCTTGAGGATCGGGTTGATGTCGGCCTTGGCCACCGGCTCACCGTAGACCGGGGCCTGGGCAATCTTGTTTTCGAGAAACTGTTGGTAGTCCACCGTCATGTCGGTCTCCCTGGAATAAAAAGCCCCGGCGTTGCCGAGGCTCAGAAGTGCTTGAGTTGTCGCGCCCGTTTGCGTGATCGGCGCTTGGCGGCGGCCCGCTGGTGGAGCTTCACTCCGCCGTATCGTGGCCGGGGCGGCGCCTTGCGGTGATTGATCTCCGGCGGCGAGATGTCGTGAATGGCTGCACCCGGCCAGTCCCGAGCGGTGGCGTTCAGCATCGAGGCGGTGGCGAGCATCATGTTCATTGCCCGCGCTCCATCGAGTTGTATATCGCGCACGCCCATACGCTGTAGGCGGCAAATGCGATGAATAGCGTCCCGAAGATCGGATCTAGCCAGTGGGGGAAGCTTTCGCCGAAAACCAGCCTCTCAGTGCCTGCCTCAACTATCGAGAACATGAAGTAGAACAGGATGATCGTGATCGTCGAGATAATCGGATTGCCGCTCGACGAGTGAGCCAGCACCCTGGCTGCCTGGCGTATTGGTTCCATCTCTCGCTCCTTGGCCCCGCGGGCCGGTGGTGGGCTTAATACTTCTTCCCGCCCTCGGCGGTACGATTCTCCAGCTTGTGGTCGGCCCGCCGGGCGTTGTACTCGAGCTTCTCCATCATGGCGCCGACGATGTCGTAACCGGCGCGGCCCGCCAGGTCATAGATGCGGATCACGGCGTCGGCAAGCTCAACCTCGGTCATTTCCCGATGCGGCAGCTTGTCGTCCATGATCCCCTTCCGATGACCCTCCATGGCCTCGCTTACCTCGGAGTGAATCAGGCATAGCTTTTGCGCGAAGCGTTCGGGGGTGAAGTCGAGCGGCTTGCCTGTTTCGGGGTCATGCCACCAGCCAGCCTTTACAGACTGCGAATGACACAGGCTGGCCAGTAGCTTGGCGCCTCGCTGGTCGGTGTAAGAGAGCATGTCACTATCCATATCGATCTCCTGCTGTGGGTGGTGCCCCATCTCGGAGGGGTGACCGGCATTGCCCGCGCCTACCGCGCAGCGGTACGCCCGCCCACAGCGCTCCGGCCGGACTGCCAGAGTGGCGCCGAGGGTAGGGCGGGGAGTCGGCGCGTCGCCGCTGCTTCAGTGGATATTGGGTGCTGCTATAACTGGCCGGCCCGTCCTGGCGAGCAGCCTCGGTTTACAGCCAGTTGGCCGTGTCAGGTGGAAGCTGGATCAGAAGGGAATTTCATCATCGAAGTCATCGAAGCTGCCGGGGTTCGGCGCTCCGTAGTTGCTGCCGTTGCTGCCTTGCTGGGGCGGCCCCATGCCGCCACCTTGCGGGTATCCGCCTCCAGGGTTGCCGGGTTGTCCCGCCGGCGCACCGTGTTGCTGCTGCGCCTGCCCCTGTTGCTGGCCGGTATTCGGGGAGCTGAGCATCTGCATATCGTTGACCAGGATCTCGGTGGTGTAGCGATCCTGGCCGCTCTGGTCCTGCCACTTGCGAGTCTGTAGCTTTCCCTCGATATACAGCTTCGAGCCTTTGCGGACGTACTGCTGGGCCAGTTCGGCCAGTCGTCGGAATACGATCAGCCGATGCCACTCGGTTTTCTCTTGCTTCTCGCCGGTCTGCCGGTCTTTCCACTGGTCGGACGTTGCCAGGTTTATATTTCCGACCGGGTTCCCGGACTGCGTAAACCGCACCTCGGGGTCTTGACCGACGTTGCCGACCAAGATGACTTTGTTGACGCCTCGGGCCATGGGGCCTCCTATGCTGCTGAAGGGGTGTCTGCACCAGCCTGGGCTTCGCCACCCAGCCACTGGACCAATGTGTCGGCGGTGACGCCGAGAACATGGGCCATGATCGAGAAGTCGGCCTCAAGGCGAGCAATAGGGTCGTCGCCATCGTCCTGCTGGGAAGCCTCATCAATCACCGCGTCGTCGAACCGGATGGATTTCACCGCCAGGTCGTCGTGGAGTACGAACGTCATGCGGCCTTCGATACCCAGGGCCATCCTGCTGACCATCCGACCGCTCTCGAGGTGCTTGAACATTTCATCGCTGTCCAAGTCCACCTGGCGGGCACGGATCACGCCGTCGTCGCCCTTGGTCTTGAGCTCCACCTGGTCGCCGACGATGAGGTCAGCTGGGCGGTTGGATGGGTCGATCATCCAGTGAGTCATGGCCCGCATGGGTAGGGTGTTGGTGGCCAGCGGCGTGACTTTCAGTGAGCCCAGCGTCTCCCGCAGCAGGTCGAGCACTTCCTCGGCACGCTTGCGGTTGCTGGTATTGATGCCGATCAGTCCGCGGCGGGTGTCCCACCACAGGTCGATTTTCTGGCTGCGCACGAAGGCCCGGGGTAGCAGCTCCTCGTAGACCTGCTCTTTGAGGGTGAGCTTTTCCTGGCGCGTCAGCTTGCGGTACTCGGCGGCTTCTTGGGCCTCGGCACGCTCCTCGACCTCTTCCTTGATCACCGCCGGTGGCAGGAGCCGTTCCTGGCGGATGACCGTCAGCAGCCGGTGGCCCTGGAGCTCGTGGCAGAGCTGGGTGCCGGCGCGGCCGGCGGGCGGACACCAGCCAATGCGCCGCGCCTCGCTGCCGCTGAGCGGTCGATGGGCTTGTTTGGCGAGAAAGCTCTCGAGGATTGCAGCATCGGCATCGGGGGCGTCGTGCAGGCGGTAAAGGTGTAGGTTCTTGAACCACATGATTGGTATCTCCTGGCGGGCCCGGCAGGGCCTGGGGTGGTTGTCAGGCGGCCTCGAGCTGGGCCATGGCGTCGGGGTAGCCGCTCCAGTTGTCCACACCGGCGGCCTCCAGGGCGTCGAGCTTGGCGCGCGCCTCCAGCAGGGCGTCGTACTCCTTGCGGCTGATGGTCACCGTGTCGGGTTGCTCGACCTCTCGGGCCGGCTTGAGGGCGGCGCCACGGTCGGCGGCAGCAGTGATTTTGCTGGTGTCGATCGGCTGGCGGACGGTCTTGTCGTCGCCAGCACCGGTATCGACGCCGACATGCGCTGACTCCTGGGGCTTCTCCTGCTGCGCCTGCTGCTCGGCTTCGGCCTTCGCCTTGGCTGCCTCCTCCTGGCGGATGCGTTCGCGTTCAGCCTCCTCTCGTTTGGCCACAGCCTCCTTGTGCTCGGCGATGCGTGCCTTGATGGTGGCCACCAGGTCATCGGCTTGTTTCTGGATCAACTCGCGCCAATCGACGAACAGGAAGCCGTGCTCCCCTTGCTCCTGCTCGAGGAGGGCGAGGTTGTCGGTGAGCCGTTTGGCGTCCTGCTGGGATTCAACCTTGGCCCGGGCGACCTCATCATCTGCGGCGGCCTGCAGGCTGGCGATGGTCTTCTTGCCCTTCATGGCGCCGGCAACGTCGAGGGTGTGGTGCGGAGTGACGTGGCCACCCAGCTCAGTCAGCCAGTCCATAAAGGAATCGACCGCTTTGCGCTGGATCTCGAGCCGCCGGTTTTCCTTCTCTGCCTTCACCAGCTTGTCGAGATGTAGCCGCTTTTTCCGCATCGTCTCGCGCAGCTCGTCGATGGTGTTGAACAGCTCCGAGATGCTGGCGGTCTGCTCTAGGGCGGTTTTCTTGCTGGCCTCCAGTTGCTTCTCACCCTTCTGCAGGAACTTGACGGTTTCGGCGGCATCGGCGAAGTGCTGGTCCGTTGTCAGCTCGGTACGGATGCCGTTTATCATGGCCAGCGCGCGGGCCTTGAAGTCCGGCAAGTTGCTGTCCTTCACGGCGCCGGTGAGGTCGATCTTGAGGGCTGGCAAGGCCTCGGGCGCCTCGCCCTGGGGCGTGACCTTCTGCTCGGTGGGCTGGTAGGCCTCGAGGTCGGCGCGGAATTGCTCCCAGCCGGCGAGCAGGGCATCGAAACGGGCTTGATCCGCTTCATGCCAGCACCAGACAGCGTTCTCACGGGTGCCGTCACTGCACATGAACAGGCAGCGCTCAGCGCCGCTGACGAGTAGCTGCTGATCCATCTGCACCTTGTAGTGCTCGGGCAGGTCGTTGGCCTGCACAGCGGCGACCAGGCTCTCGTTCCAAAGCTTGTGCTCGAAGATGATGTCTTCGAGCATCGTGGAGCCATCCAGACTGGCCAGCAGGTGGGGATGTTCCTCGCTGACGCCGGTGACCGGGTAGAGCTCCTGACCGATGATCTCCTCGGCGATGGGGCGGGCCGCTGCCTCGGTGGCGTGGCCACGGTCGAACAGCTTCTGCTGGGCGGCCGTCACTTCCTCGGCGACACCGGTGTATTTCTGCTTGAGCAGTTCGGCGCGGGTCTGATACTTGCTGACTCCGGCCATCGCCGGGGCCTCACTGGCAGTGAAGTGGTTGGCGCGGGCGTCGTGCCATTCCTGGGTGCCTTGAACAACCTCGAGAATCTTCATACTGATGCCTCCGCGGTAATGTTCTGGATCTGCTGCTTTTGCTCATCAGAGAGCATTGCCCGGCTGCTGACCTTGGCAATGACGCGCTCGGGCGACGTCTTGCCTGCCAGAATGGCGGCCCGCCACTGCTCAAAGTTTCCCTTGAAGGATTCGTCGGAGTAGGGGGGTAGCGCCTCGACCTGGGGTTGCTGGGGCGTGACGTCTTGCTCCTTGCGCTGCTCGAAGTCATAGAGCTGCTCGTCACGGTTGATGACCTTCATCACCGCATCAGGGAGCGGCAGCTTCGGTGCCAGACGGTGCATGGCGGACTTCTTGCACATCTGCGGCTTCCAGTCTTTCCAGGGGCCGTAACCCTTCCTTCCGGATTTGCTGGCGGCCTGGATTTTCTCGAGGTCTGCACGGGCCACCACCTCGATCTGCACCTCGCCGCTCTTCAGCCGGACCGTGGCGTAGGCGAGCGAGATCTTGTCGTCGCCGCGATCACCACCCCATTTCGGGCGGTGCTTCAAGTGCTGTCCGTCTTCGTCTACCCAGTAATCGAAGGTGTCATCTTGGTAGACGACATCCATGTGGACATTGGCCACCTCGGGCGCGTTACGGATCTTGCTGAGGAGGCCGCGGATCATTGGCATCCAGGCCACCTTCTGCACCCAGTTGGGTGGCTCCTCGCGTTTCGCGGTATTGGTGGAGTGGATGACCAGGGCGCCCTGGCGGTTGTCGGGCAACAGGCCGTCTCGACAGGACTGGCTCAGTGCGTCAAAGAGGCTGGCGGGATCGGCATGGAGCAGGTCCGGATTGGCCTGGACACCGGTCAAGGCAGCCGACCGAAAGGTCGAGAAGTCAATACCGGTTCCGTCGAGCAGTTGCTTGAACTGATCCTCGCGCTTGTCGAGAGAGTGGGTAAAGACAGCGAGCGGCGATGGCGCCTCTTGCTGCTGGTGCGCGACTTGAGTCATGGGCTATACTCCCCGTGATTCGTTGTAGGCGGATCTCCACAGCCCATCACCTGTTGCGCCAGGTGGTGGGCTTCTTTATGCGGCATCATCCATATCTGCCTGCGTCTCGACGCTTTGGCGAAGCTGCCCGCGCAGCATCTTGGCGACCTGCAGCAACTGCTCGTCATCCTTCGCCGTCAGCAACTGCACCAACCGATCGTCTTCGGCCATCTTCTCCAGCGGGCCGCTGTACACGCCGCCGTCGTCGTAGAGATTGCCGTTGATCCAGTCGTTGAGGTATTCCGCCTGCACCTGCCGGCGATGCTCGTCGCGATCGGGCTGGTCAGGGTCGAATTGCGGGAACTTTACTGCTGTATTCATGCCGCCACCTTCTGCCGGTTCGCTGCGATCCACTCGGCGAGCTGCGTGTGCTGCTCACTGAGCGTGCAGGGCGAGTCGGGATCGCCAGGCTTCGGCATCTCCGTGCCATCTGCCTCGATGCTGACTCGCGAGTAATAGAGCGGAGCGTTGCTGCTGTCGTACACGCCGACCGCGCTCCATGCGCCGCCGTCGGTGAACGTGTTGAGTTCGTGACGTGTCTGCTGTCCGGTTTGCCCGGGCACGGATATGAGCGCCATGCGCTGGATGTCCGCCAGCGTCTGAATCTGGTCGTTGGTCATGACTGCCTCCGTTGATCGATGTGCCGGTCGGACCAGTGCGGCCCGACGAGCGGGCGTCGCGCCTGCTTGACGCTCCGGTCGAGCTCCTGCTGCTTGCGTGTGTCTCGTCGCTCAATCGCGATGCCGATCACCACCAGGGTGGTGGCCACGGCAATGCATACGGCGAATAGCGCCATGGCGGTCATGTGCCCGCCCTGGGTGAGGGTCTGGAGGAATGTGTCAGTTGGCATACGCCCTCCTGGTCACAGTGGTGATGCGCGGTTGTTCGATGCCGGCTCTTTGCGCCGCCTGCTTGGCTTGCTTGCGGCTTCCGAACGGCGACCCCGGTAGATCAACACGCGGCGTTCTGATGCGCCCGCGTGGCTCGATGGCGATGTATTTGGCGCTCATCCCGCGAGCTCCCGCAGCTCTCGCTCGAGCCGCATCTCGTCGTGGAGTCGATCAATATCTCGGCGCCGGGCGTAGCGGCTTACCGCCCGCTGATCGTTCTGGATGCGGCGCTGATATTTAGTTGTTGGGGTGATGTTATCCATGGCGATCTCCATGTCGTGGGCGCGGCCCGCCGTGGCGAGCCCGCAGAATAAAAAGCGCCCGCGCTGGGCGGGCGAATGCAGGGAATTGGGATGCGGTGGCGCATCGGCTATGCCGCCTGGCGCTTCCCCGTAGTCCCGTCGGGGCAGGCGGCATGCCTGATGCGTCCCGGCGTATTCTCAGCCCACCGGGAGGCTATGGGCCGCGCTTACCCGGCGGATCGGGGTGGTGCTCAGTCGTCGTCGCTCAGCTTCTCGGCGATCTCATCGGCATCGACGCCGTGATCTACGCAGTGACTCTGAAATGCTGACCAACTGCCGGCCAGGAACTGGTCGATCACCAGCTTTTCCGTTGGCGTCAGTTCGTCTTCCATCTCTCCTCCTCTACGCCCGGGGCGCGGTGTGGGGCGGTGCCGGGAGCGGCATCCAGTGGCTCGGGTGGATGATCATGCACTCCTGGTCTTCGGCCCAGTCGCCACAGTCATCAATCGCTGCAACTCGATATAGCGGCTCGCAACCTATTTTCGTCTCGACTACCAGCACGCTCTCGTCTGTGCTGGGTAGCCGATCCTCCACGCTGATCCAGCCGCCAGACCGCGCATTCGGATCGGGGTCAAGCTGGTCATCTACTGCTGTGGTAGTCATCGTTCTCTCCTTGCGCTAGGGCGCGATGTTCTGTTGATCAGTGGCCGCCACGTAAGGAGTGTGCGTACGCGCCTAACGTCGGGTGGTTGCAGCCAGCCAGCTTTTGAATGAGGTCGGAAGCCTCACCTGGCGTCTTTGCCATCTTGACCTGCTCTTTCCAGTCATAAGGAGCGTTCCCGGCCTCCAACATGACGGCGATGGAAAAGCCGGACGGCGCAATCTGAGCCATACGGCACGCGACCTTGAACCAATCAACGTCGCTCGCCAGTAGTGAAATAGCGGTGTCTTTCATCACTCTCTCCTGTCCGTTGTCATCCGTAGAGCGGCCTTCAGCGCTCGGGCCGACCCGTCTGAGTTTTCGCTGATAGGTCATCAAGGCCGCTCTCGGATGAGGTGGCTCACCACCCCATGCAGTCGTCGTACGCAGCCTGCGCCGCGTCCTCCGCCTCCTGCTGTGCCTCGGCCCTCAGATCGGCCAGCTGGTCATGCATCTCGTGCATGTCGATGTGGCCGTCCTCGTACTCCTGCTCGATCTGGTCTGCTGCCTTGTCGAACCAATTCATTGCTCTCTCCTGTCCGTTGTGCATCGGAAGGCGCCCCAGCCGTCCTGACGAGAGGGACGAACCCTTGCCTCAGTCCGTGGACGCCTTCCGGTGGCCCCTGATCTCGGCTCAGGGACGGGCCGCTGTGGTCGCGCACTTCTGTCATCGCGCCCGCTGCGCACTCCGTGCCGAGCCACGGCTGGTGCGGCGCTTCTCTACTGCCCTCTTGCTGGCTGGGCGGCATGTCGGCGATGGTCGGCGCTGCTGCCGCAGGCGTTGGCGCCGTCGCTCTCATTACCAGCGGTCTCGGTCCCGCTGCCCAAGCCAGGAGGGCGAGCCAGATCATCGTCATGGCGTTCTCCTGGTGATGCGGATGCATCGGGATAGACACCGGCTCCGCACCCGGCCTTGAGCGGCCTTCCGCTCGCTCGACTGCATAACCTCAGAGTCGCGATGCCTATCCCGATGGCCCCGATACGCTCAGGGCCAGCGTCTTGCGTGACGCCCCGCTGTGCGGGAATACGCATGCCGGTCTGCCCCGGCTGCCTCACCACTTCGCAGGTGACGCGCTTCGCGCTACGCTGAAGTTTCCACACATCGCGTAGCGAAAGAGGTATCAACTAATGGAACGAGGAATTGGTCAGCGCAGAGTCAGCGGCGAGCCCAGGGGTGGCGGATCGGGAGTAAGCACTGGCGCAGCAAGACGGCTTGCGGCAGAAATTGAGTCCCGAGCCACGCACGGCAATCGCATCGACCCGAAGGCAATAGCAAAGGCTATTAGGAGCCTTGCGGATGCCGTTGATCGGCAAGACCAGCGAATCACTCAGCTTGAGGGCCGTGAAGAGTAGTAAAAGGGGGTACTGGCTCTCCATCTTCAAGCTGGCCGTCCACGCCGTTCAGGTCGGCCAGCTTGTTCCACAAGGCGCGCTCAAGCTCGACCCTGAGAAGGAGAGCGTCGTCGGCGCGCTGCTTCAGATCCTCTTCTTTTTCTCGCAGGGCGAGGATTTTCGTTTGCAACCCGTGAAGCTCTGCGAGGCGGGCTGTTGTTTCGATATCACTCATGGCGATTCCTCCTGTTGGCCATCCGTCACCCCGCTCGATGAACGGAGTGGCGGATGCCCACTGCCTCGGCAATGGGCGGAATCCTTCTTGCACACGACCTTCGCTCGCTTTCGCTCTACGCCCCGGGGATCTTGTTTCCCGACGCGCACACCACAGGGGTGCCCTCTGATCTGAGGTGGCCGTGCCCGTCCGCCGGCTGTTGCCGACGACCGCCCAGGTTTTCGGTGTCTGGGGCACCATCCAGGTTGTCTAAAGAGCCGCTGCGTCTTGCTCCCGGCAGCTCGGGTAGGCGTTTTGCCCTGTGACGGTTTGAATTATGTGCAATCGCATATTACCTGTCAATGAGTATTCGCATATTTTTAGGAGATAGCGCATAACTCCATGATTTTTATGGATCAGTCAGACACAAAAAATCCCGCTCAGGGCGGGATCAGGCGGGCAGAAACAGAAAACCCGCCACTGGGGCGGGTTGGGGAGAGTAGGGCGGGGCTACTTGTCGCGGCCTGGCATGGCAGAGAGGAACTTGTCTACCAGCTTCTCCAGTTCTTCGACTCCACACCGCCGAGCGTAGATGGCAAGGCCGATCAACTGCAGCAGCCCGATCACAATCGGCGTAGTCCAGGTCGTTGCGCTGGTGAACGTGTGAAGATTGAGAAGAGTCAGGCCGATGAGCACGAACAGGAATCGCTCCTCCTTGCGGGCGTCCTGTTCGGCCTGAAGCCTCTCGGAGAGATCTTCTACCGCCTGACTGGCGTGATCGGAAGGGTGAGGCTCGCCCCCACCCTCGCTCGCGATGTCGTTGAACTCATCATGCGGGGGCTGGGTGTCGTTCGGCATCCGGGAACCTTGTTTTGTACTCGGCGCAGATGTCGTCATGCGGGATATGGATGCCCATCACGCCATTGTGGTAGTTCTTATCCCATGCGCCGCCAGGGCGATGCGTGAACTCGACAAGGCGGAATGGCGGCGTATTGCCAAGCGACTTCACCGCATCGCGGATGATCTTGACCTCATCACCGTCAGCAGGGTCCCCGATCCGGCGGAAGACATTCCCTACCGGGCGCGCGCCAAACGCAGAGACGTAGCGGTAGACAGATGGCAAGACAGGGCCGTAGCTCCACGCCTCGAATTCATCGCCCGTGATAAGTCGTTCGCCGTTCTGACGACCGGCAAAGACCATGTGTGCGATGTATAGGATTTTTTGGAGCTGAAGGTTGGTGAGACTCCAGCCCGATGCTTCGCACGCCACCTTTGCGGCCTGTAGTGCGCTGATGCTCATCGCAAGACCTCCTTATTGGTGGGTGGTGGCTATATGACACATGCAGTGTAGCGAAAAGTTCCCGTAGGGCATAGGTGGCGCTCTACGCCCTAGGCTTCCTGAGCCACAGCGAGCCGATCAGGCCATCGCGCCGCCGCGCCAGATCACCATGCCGATGATCGGCACCTGGCTCGCTGACATGTCGTTCACCTCTTCATCCATGTACAGCGCCTTGTTCGGGTTGTCGCTGCTGAGGATCCATTCGCCGGTGACGCGCTGCATGAGGCGCTTGATGCTAATGCTGTCGTCAGGCCGGCGGATGGCAAACGGCTTGCCGTGGATGGGCTCGGTGCGGGAGAGGTCGAGCAGCACAACGTCACCCTCGATGATGTAGGGCTCCATGCTGTCGCCCTTGGCGTAGATGACGCGCAGATTCTCCGGCTTGGCGTGGACCCGCTCAAGCCAGTCCCGCTTGAATGCCAGGCCGCCTTTCACTTCGACGTGGTGGTTGAGGTAGCCGTCTCCATTCTCGCCGCAGACGCTGAGCTGGGGGATTAGGGCGTAATCCTCCTCACTTGGCGCTTGGGCGACGCCACCGCCGTCCTCCTGGCCAATCATCTCGCCATCTTCTGATGCCAGCCATCGGGCGCGTACGCCGCAAGCCTCGGCGATCTTCACGACATGAGAGGATCCCCGGTGCTTTCCCTGCTCCAGGTTTGAAATAACGGACTGATGCACTCCCGCCTTTTGAGCGAGCTGCACTTGCGTCAGTTTGGCGTGCTTTCGCGCAGCCTTGAGGCGGTCTTTGAATTCCATGCGCTGATTGTTATGCGCGGGCTCATATCGTTGCAAATGTCTTTTCGCATGGCCTACAATATGAGAATTCGCATAGAGGGAAGCGCAATGGACAGCATCTTCGAGCGTCTTGTCGCTCACTTCGGAACCCAAGCCAAGGCTGCTGACGCCCTTCAGGTGAACCAGGGGGCCGTTTCCAACTGGGTGCGCGGAAAGCATGGGATGTCTCCTGTTGTTGCCATGCGCGCCGAGTCACTGACGGGCGGCGCCTTTAAGGCGGCTGAGCTGTGCCCGCAGGTTTTCAGCCCCGGCGTCCATGCCGCCTAACCACACCTACAGCGTATCGACAGGACATTCCGATGCCCACGTCTAGCACCAGACACCCCAGCCGAGACGCCTTGCTCCGCGACGCCCTCGGCCAACTGAAAGAACAACGCGGTGTATCGCTCGAGCGTTTCGCCCGCACGCTGAACATCCTCGCGCATGCCATGTGCCCGGCGAAGACCGAGGACATGGCATGCCTGGCCTCATTCACCGAGGTCAGCGAGGAGTACGACCACGCCGTCATGAGCTGGAACAAGCGTGTCCAGCGGTGGGCGAGCGGGGCGGTGGAGTTCCCGGCCTGGCTGGAAGAGCCGTGGATGACGGCCCTGGAGGAGCTGGGCGACACCGAGAACCGCGTCGAGCTGGTTCGTCGCCACGGCTTCCTGGGCGTTCGCCGGCCTCAAGCCGGTGAGACACCGGCCTGTGCTTTCGCTGCCCTGGGCGCCGTGAGCCGAGAGGCCGGCGAGATGATGGGCTCGTATACCGGCCTGCTGGAAGACGGCGTGCTGGATGAACAGGACGCAGCGGCAGCGCCGGAAGTGATGAAGGACATCGATAACGCCATCGCGGCGTTGATGGGGACTCGCGAGCTGATCAAGCAGCGGGTCGTGAAGCCGTCGCTCAAGGTGGTGGGCGACTGACACGACAAAGCCCCGGGAGGCTACCAACCAAACCCCGGGGCTTCATGTATCAACAACGTGATGAGGTAAGCGTAATGCAAGCACTGACTGACCGCAACCCGACCATGAGCAGCCGCGAGATCGCGGAACTGACCGGGAAGCTTCACAAGAACGTGATGGCCGACATCCGCTCCATGTGCGACCAGCTTGGAATCGACTCGGCTGAATTTTCAGCCCAGTACCGGGATGGCTCCGGCCGCATCCTCGCGTGCTTCGAGCTCGACCGCTACCACACCGAAGTGCTGGTCACCGGCTATGACGTGAAGCGTCGGGCCGCTGTAATCCGACGCTGGTACGACCTGGAGAGCGGCAACGCCCAGCCTGCGGCTACTGCGCTGCCCGACTTCAACAACCCGGTTGAAGCTGCCCGTGCATGGGCCGATGCCAAAGAAGCTGAGCAGCGAGCCGTTGAGCAAGCTGAAGCCGCCAAGCCTGCCGTGGAGTTTGTCGGCCGGTTCGTCGAGACCGGCAACACCAAGTCAATCCGCGAGACCGCCAAGATTCTCGGCCTGCCGGAAAAGGCGTTCATCAAGGCGATGATCGAGGACAAGATTCTGTTCCGCCAGTCCGGCAGCCTGCTGCCACACCAAAAACACCACGCCGCCGAGCGATTCGTCGTTAAGACTGGC
This sequence comes from Halomonas sp. I1, assembly GCF_032334135.1. NCBI lineage: Bacteria > Pseudomonadati > Pseudomonadota > Gammaproteobacteria > Oceanospirillales > Halomonadaceae > Halomonas > Halomonas sp. I1. The sequence continues at coordinate 114,567 of NZ_JAVXUS010000003.1, read as the reverse complement.
GAGCGCAACGGTCACGCCTATGAACAGACCCGCGTCACGTCCGCCGGTATCGACTACCTGGCGCGCGTGTACGGCTACTGGATCGGGGAGGTGGCGGCATGAGCGATCAACTATCCAGCGCGTCAATCATCGACGCCGAGCCGAGCTACCGGTCCTTCCGGCACCTACCGGAGCCGGTGCGCTGGCAGTGGTATGAACACGCCAAACAGATCCGTCAGGGCCAGGAAGCAGCCGGTTACGTGATGACCGAGACCTACGACCAATTCATCGCCCGCGTGACCCGCGAGCTGGAGCTTTGAGCCATGCAGTACACCGTGACTATCAACCAGTCCAGGGCCCTTGAGTGGGGGCTCAACTCACAGCAGGCCATGCTGTTCGCGTTCGTCTATGGCGTCCCGTCCTGGGCCGACCCGGTGACCCGTGACGGCGAGGTCTTCTACGCGCTGGCCAAGAGCAAGATCGTCGAGGAGCTGCCGCTGCTGACTGATAAGCCGGACACCGCCTATCGGATGCTTAAGGTGCTGCAGGACAAGGGGTTGATCGTTCTTGCTAGCACCAACTCCATCACGCTGGTCCGTCTGACAGCCAAGGCCAAGGCCTGGAACAAGAAAGAGGACGGATCGGAAAAATTTCCGGCCCAAGGTCGGAAAAATCTCCGAGGTGGGTCGGAAAAAAATCCGAGCGATGTCGGAAAAAAATCCGATCCGGGGTCGGAAAAATCTCCGACAGATCAGGATACCAGTGATCACGATACCAAGGATCAGGATACCAGTGATCAAGAAAGCGCCTTGCCTGACTGGCTTCCTGCCGACGCCTGGGCCGAACTGATCGAGCACCGACGCCAGCTCAAGGCCCCGATGAACGACCTGGCCAAGACCAAGGCGATTAACAAGCTCGACAAGCTCCGCCAGGACGGCAGCGATCCGGCTGCGGTGATCGAGCAGACCATCGTCAACGGCTGGAAAGGCGTCTTCCCGGTGAAGGCCAACGTCCATCGCATGGAAGACCACCGCCCCCGGCCCAAGCACACCGGTCTGGATCAAGCCAACTCCGCTGGCCTGACGCCGCGGTCGGACGGGACGTTCTCGCTATGACGGAGCAAGGCATTCTCGGCGCCCTGCAGACGCGCCCCGCGGAGTGTGATCGTCACGGCGAGTATGAATCCGTGATGCTCAACCTGGACGGTCAACGCTGGACCGGCTGCCCGGATTGCTCTGCGGAGACTATCGAGCAGCACCAGGCGGAACGCGACGCATGCCAGGCGGACGAACTTCGTCGCATGCGCGGCCAGGCCATGTTCGAAGCATCCGGCGTGCCGCGGCGCATGCAAGGCGCCACCCTCAAGGGCTACGTCAGCGACAGTGACGAGCAGGCTGCCGCCCACCGCCAGGTTTGCGAGTACGCCAAGGGGCTGACAGAGCACCTCGAGACCGGCGACGGCCTGGTATTGATGGGCAACATGGGGACCGGTAAGACCCATCTGGCTGTGGGCCTGATCCGCTACGTGACGCGCACGCTGGCTGTTCAGGCGCAATACGTCACTGCGCCGGCCCTGTTCTCTCGGGTGCGGGCCTCCTACAGCGGCAACGGGGAAACCGAAGCGCAGATCCTCGACGAGCTGGTGGCGGCCCCACTGCTGGTGATCGATGAGATCGGCGTCGGCAAGGGATCGGACAACGAACTGAACCTGACCTACAGCCTCCTGGGTCAGCGGTACGATGCCTGCCGCCCGACGGTGATCATCACCAACCTCATGAGCGACGACCTCCGATCCTGGCTCGGCGAGCGGGTAGTGGACCGCCTGCGCGAGACCAGCCCTGTCGTGTTGTTCAACTGGGAATCTTATCGGGGGCGCTCATGAATACGCTGTACAGCCAAGAGGCTGAACTGTCGGTCATCGGCGCCGCCATGATCGAGAACGACCAGGTGGCGGAACTGGCTGAGATCGTCCGGCCTGGTGATTTCTGTGCTCCAGCCCATCGGACCGTCTGGGGCGGCATCGTCAACCTGTCACGCGATGGCAAGCCATGCGACCTGGTGACGCTGGGCGATCATCTCGAAGCCAACGGATTGATGGATAGCGTGGGCACCTTTGCCGACCTGGCTGAGATCGCCCGAGCTGTGCCGGTGGCGAGCAATGGTGCGCACTACGCCGAGGTGGTCGCCGATCTGGCTCAGCGCCGACAACTGATCGGCACTTTGCCGGAGGCCGAGGAGCGAATCGCTGATCGCGGTTTGCCAACGGCTGACCTGATCACAGAGCTGCAGGGCCGCCTGGAATCGTTGCGCCGTTCGTCGCGTCACCGCCTGCTGACTGCCGCTGAATACATTGGAGACGAGTTCCTGTCTCCGTTCCAGCGTCGCCATGCCGGGGAAGAAGAGTCAATGGGCCTTCCCTACGGCCTGCGTGACCTTGACGAGAAAACCATGGGCATGAAGCCCGGCGAGCTAGTGGTGGTTGGCGGTCGCCCGTCGATGGGCAAGACGGCGTTCATGATGAACAGCCTGCGCGCTGCTCTGGACAACCAGGCGCCGATGCTGATCGAAAGCTTGGAGATGAAGCGTCCGGCACTTTTCAACCGTCTGGTGGCCGGGATAGGTGACATCCCGATTGCCGCTCTCCGCGACCCTCGAGGCCACTGGGATGAGATCGACGAGCATATCGCGCGAATCGCCTACCCGGTGACACAGATCAAGAACGCTGACCTGTACATCAACCACGATACGCCGCGGACCATTTCGCAGATTCGTGCTCAGGCCAAAGAAATTTACGACCGTCACGGTCGGGTCGGACTGGTGATGATCGACTATCTGGGCAAGGTGAAGGTCGAGGGCAATTACAAGCGCCATGACCTCGGCATCGAGGAAGTGGTGGCCGGCGCCAAGGCTATCGCCAAAGAGTTCGATTGCCCGGTGATGCTGCTCTCTCAGCTCAATCGCTCCCTCGAGCAGCGGCCCAATAAGCGCCCGAACATGGGCGACCTCAAGGATTCGTCCGCCATCGAGCAGGAAGCCGACACGATCCTGTTTCTGTACCGGGACGAGGTCTACAACCCGGATAACCCTGACAACAAAGGCCTGGCCGAGATCATCATCGGCAAGCAACGCGAGGGCGTGACCGACACCGTGCATGCAGTGTCGCGGCTTGGTCATGCCCGATTCGAGGATCTGGCGCCGCGGCGCTACGCAGAGGAGTTCAGCGCATGACCAACGTCACATCACTCCACCAGGTCGACCTGCCGATGGAGATCCTGGGCACGCTCTACTACAGCGAGCCGCTGACCATGCACGAGATCGCGCATGCCATCGAGATGAGCACCGGGTGCCGGGCCGACAGCGCGGCGTTTGCCGCTGCCATCGAGCGCCTGCGGGAGCTGGGCTGGACGATCATGGAACATGCCGAGCCGGATGGCGTGCGGTATGAGCTGGTCATCCAGGGAGGGGCGGCATGAGGTACGGCAGCGTTTGCAGCGGCATCGAAGCCGCCAGCGTGGCTTGGAAGCCGCTCGGCTGGGAGCCGCAATTCTTCTCGGAGATCGAACCCTTCCCGTCAGCCGTGCTCGCCCACCACTGGCCTGACGTCCCCAACCTGGGCGACATGACTAATTTCAAGGAGTGGCCCGATGCAGCTATCGATGTTCTCGTCGGAGGAACCCCATGCCAGTCATTTAGCGTCGCCGGACTGCGCCGAGGACTGGATGACCCGCGTGGCAACCTCGCGCTCACCTTTCTTGCCATTGCTGACCAATATCGCCCCCGCTGGGTGGTATGGGAGAACGTCCCCGGCGTCCTGTCGAGCAACGGAGGACGGGATTTTGGTGCCTTCCTTGGGGGGTTGGTCAAACTCGGGTATGGGTTCAGCTACCGAGTGCTTGACGCTCAGTTCTTCGGAGTGGCCCAGCGACGCCGCCGTGTGTTCGTTGTCGGCCATCTTGGAGACTGGCGACGTGCCGCAGCGGTACTTTTTGAGCGCGAAGGCCTGTCGGGGAATCCTCCGCCGAGCCGAGGCCAGGGGCAAGACACTGCCGCCGATGCTGGACATGGCCCTGCGGTGCCAATCCTCGAGCCAGGAGCTAGAACCGGCAAATCCACCGATGACAGGCGAGCCGGCATAGGCGTGGGCGAGAGCGGCGATCCAATGTTTACGCTTCAGGCCGGGAAGCAACATGGCGTGGCCTGCGCCATCACCGGCGACATCACCCACGCCCTGAACACCGCCAACAACGGCAAGGGGTGCAGCGAGGACGGCACCGGCCGGGGCGTGCCGACCATCGCCTTCACTGCTAAGGACTATGGCGCTGACGCCCAGGCCGACCTATCGCCCACCCTGCGCGCCGGCGGTTACGCCGCCAGCCACGCCAATGCCGGCGTGATGCCGGCCGTCTGCTTCGCCCAGAACAGTCGGAGCGAGGTTCGCCAGGTAGGCGGAGACGGCCAGATCACCGGAGCCCTGGCGGCTGACCACGGCGTCCAGCAGCAGCATTACGTGGCACAGCCTGTGGCATTCCAGCCCGGCAATCTTCGTCGTGGGGCTGGGGCGCCGCCCAGCGGCGAAGTATTCCCCACGGTCAAGGCGGATCACGGGCGCGGCCTGAGCGACCAGTTTCCGCACGTCTGCCAATCAACCGCCGACACGTTGACCAGCAACTGGCACAAGTCCGGCGGCGCCAAAGCCGGCAAAGAGGCCGGCGTTCTCAACCCCGTCTTCCAGGGGCTGCGCGTCCGCCGCCTGATGCCCGTCGAGTGCGAACGCCTCCAGGGATTCCCCGACGGCCACACCGCGATCCCGTATCGAAACAAGCCTGTCGCCGCCGACGGTCCGCGCTATAAGGCTATCGGAAACAGCATGGCCGTGCCGTGCATGCAATGGATTGGACGGAAGATTCAGATCGTCGATAAGGAGTTTGCCGCATGAGCATTTTCACCGACCCGCTGGCCGCCATTGAGGAGGCCGAGTACGAGGCCGAGATGACTGGTTGGCCGCAGAGCATCATTCGGCACGGCGACGCCATGACGATCATGGCCTATCACGACGCCATTCTGGAGCGCGTCTACGTGCTCGAGACGGTCAATCCACCGGCATGGGAGGCTGTGGCATGAGTAAAGAGCTGACCTACCGCATCGACGGCCTGGGCGACGTGCACACCAAAATGCGCGCCGTGTGGGAGATGGTGAATAAGGCGCTCCAGGGCGGGGCGGTCGAGGTGGCGCTGCGCCGGCCAAGCGACAAGCGAAGCCTGGACCAGAATGCCCGTCTGTGGGCCGTCCTGACCGACGTATCCAAGCAGGTCGAGTGGCATGGCCGCTACCTGCCCAAGGAGGCATGGAAGGACATTTTCTCGGCGGCCCTGGAGCGTCAGGACGTGGTGCCAGGGCTCGAAGGTGGATTCGTCATGATCGGCGGCCGCACCTCGAAGATGACCAAGCAGCGCTTCGCTGACCTGTTGACGTTGATCGACGCCTTCGGTGCCGACCATGACGTTGTGTGGTCTGACCCGGCGCTGCGTGTGCTGGATGAATACCGGGAAGCGAGGGAGGCGGCATGAAGGCAGCAATCTGCATGCTCATGGCGGCCGGCTGGCTTGCCCTGACGGTTGCGGCAGGGACGGATGGCGAGACGCCGCTGATTATCTCTCAGATATGGCTAGTCGGTGGAGTTGTGAGCATCGGAGGCAAGCCATGAAACGCACTGGACCGATAGAGCGCCGCACCCCGCTCCGCGCCAAGGCCCCGATGAACCGCAAGCGGGAGAATCGCGGCTTGTCGTCAACAGAACGGGCATCCGTGAGACACAAGCGCCGTAGTGCCTCGCGGAATAACGACAAGCGCTTCCGCAGCGAGCGTTATCTGCGGTTCGTGCGGTCGCTGCCGTGCTGCTGCTGTGGAGGCCCTGCGAATTCGGCTCACCACGTCATTGGTATCTGGCAACTGGGAGGCATGGCCCTGAAAGCACCTGACAGTTTCGCCATGCCGGTCTGCGATGGGCCAGGGAGTTGCCATGAGGCCATCCATGCGAGCCCCGAGGCATTGGCTCATCAGCCCCGTTGGCTGCGCCACACGATTGCGCTGGGGATGCAGGAGTTTGACGGGGAGGTCCGCGAGGCGCTGAGCGAAGCGCTCGAGTTCATCAACAGGCAGGAGGCGGCATGAGCAATAACACCTTCGAGCCACCGCCCCGGCATGGCGATGCTGGTCTGCATGGCTGTGAGGTATGCGGTGCGCTGCGATTCAGTCGGCACGAGATTGACTGCCCGCACAATACCTGTTTTGCGGCTGACGCGTGTCGGGCGGGCGGTGTGAGCGTGTCCAGCGATTTTCGAGGAGCTATCGCCAAGCTGCGCGAAATCGGCGGCTGGAAAGAGGGGCGACCGCCAACATTCCGCGAGCAAATGGAGGAGCGTTACGGGAGTTGGGAGGAGTATCAGCGGCAGGCAGGGGAGGGTGACCAATGATCATGGTGACATCGAAGGCGGGGCAGCGGCTGGCGAAGGCGAAGTCGCGCCACGACAAGCTGTTCGAGGAATACGTGAACGCAGACTCCAGTCACGTCCACGCAGCGTTGCGCACCCTGCAGTCCGCGAAGCGGGAGATGGACAGGGCGGCTCTCGCACTGGCCGACGAGCTGATCGAGGGCAATCACCACCTCGCGGAAGGGGATTGAGATGCACGACCTCGCCCTGGGCCGAATGAAGGCCGGCAAGATGAACCGCACCGAGGCGGCCTATGCCGCCCAGCTTGAGCTGGAAAAGCAGGCTGGCGAGATCCTTTGGTACAGCTTTGAAGGGCTGAAATTCCGGCTGGCGGACAAAACGTTCTACACACCGGACTTCGCCGTCATGCGGGCAGACGGGCTGATCGAGATCCGGGAGGTGAAAGGGCGCTGGCACGACGACGCCCGGGTGAAGATCAAGATGGCTGCCGAGCTGTTCCCGTTCCGCTTCGTCGCCGTCCAGGCGAGGCCCAAGAAGGCTGGCGGTGGCTGGGCAATGGAGGTGTTCGAGTGAAGTGGCTCAAGGTTTCAAGCGTCTGCATTCGCTCCGAGGACGGACGGTTCCGCATCGCGAAGTGGGTCAGCCAGGGCGAGGCCATGTACCAGCTAAGCGATGGAAACGAGACCGTCGGGTGGTATCGGAAAGCGGACGAGGCGAAACGGATAGCGGAGGAGATGGCGAATGGTGACTAACGACCCGCGACAGGCATGGGCGCTGGCACGCGACGACGGTCTGCGCAGCCAATCCGAGGTGACACGCGAGCAGCAAGAGCTTGGAGTGATGGTCGATACCTCGGTCCGAGGCGGGCAGGGCGCTGCCGTCGGGGTGGAGTATGGCCGCGTCCTGCACTGCATCGAGGCGTTGCCGATTCCGGCCAAGGCGGTTGGTGACGCGCTCAATGCGCGGGGCGTCCTCAATGCCCGGGCGCTGGAGCAAGCCCAGTCACTCGGCGCTCTGTCCGCCGCTCAGATGGTCGGTAGACGAATGCCGGGCTATCCCCGCTGGAAGCCAGAGAAGCAGCGCATGCTCTACTACGTGGCGCTGGCAGCCATGGAACGGGCCTGGGTCGAGCTACACGCGATCCCCGAGGCGCTGGACAGCAAGGGCAATCCCGAGGGGCGCGCGCTCGACAGGCCTTGGAAGGTGCAGAAGCACATTCGCGCCCGTCTGGGCCAGCCCATCGAGGCCAAGAACTGGGGGCAGAATTGGGGTGATGTCTGGAAGATGTTGCTGGATGCGATCTATGAGCAGGACGCGGCAGGGCAGGATGTCATAGAGCGCTGCGTGGCGGACATGCGGGAGTGGCAGAAGGCGAGCTAACAGGTTGCACATAAGGAGATATTGAGGTACATTCCCCATAATGGCGCGAACTTCGTTCACAGGGTCGCGTCAACCTCATTCCAGCGCCTCAACTTCCCGGTTGGGGCGTCTCTCGTTCTGCCCTATCTCCCGCCCGCTGCCCATTCGGCACGCGGGCGTTTTCGTATCTGCCCGGAGCGTCTATGCAGTGGCTCGATCACGTTGCCGCCATCCCGCATGGCGCCATCCGTCTCGCGTGGGCGGCTCATGTTGATGATGCGTTCGCAGAGCGTGTCATCGAGATGTGTGACGACTTCGGCTGGTCGATGGACCAGGCGGGGCATGTGATGGCCTGTATCGCTTTCGAGAGTGGGCGGACGTTCAGCCCCTCGATTCGCAATGCGGCCGGCTCCGGCGCGACCGGCCTGATCCAGTTCATGCCGGCCACGGCCCGAGGGCTCGGTACCACGACCGAGCAACTGGCTGAGATGACGCCGACTCGCCAGCTCGATTACGTGCAGGACTACTTCCAGCCGTACCACCGCCGCATCCGCACGCTGCCCGACATGTACATGGCCATCCTGCTCCCGAAATACGTCGGTGAGCCGGGAGGCAGCGTGTTGTTCTCCAGCGGCATCGCCTACCGGCAGAACGCCGGCCTGGATGCGAACGGCGACGGAAAGATCACCAAGGATGAGGCGAGCACCAAGGTCCAGAACATGCTGATCGAAGGCCAGCAACCCAAGAACTCCCGGCTGATCGCCCCCTGATTGGCTCGACGGGACCACAAGAGTGCCGCGAGCGACACCCATGATTATTGTACGCAGGCCCACCAAGGAGGCGGGATGACGAATTCAAATCCCGATACTCAAGTGCGAGCCAAACCGATATTCGAGCGCCATCTCCAGACTTTGCTCCTTACGCTGGTCGCCGGCCTCATCGCCTGGCAGGGCATCACCACGCTCAAGCTCATTGAGACCACGGCCCGCCAGGACGAGCGCATCTCCCAGCTCATCACGATGACCGAGCAGTTGCGAAACGACCTAAGAGACGCGGATAGCCAGTACATGACGAACCATGATGCCCGGATCTACCGCGACCAACTGAATAGCCGGATCGACGATCTAGATAACCGAGTCTCCCGGCTCGAAGGACGATGATATGACAGATCAAGCGAATACTGATCCCAACCAGCCCACCGTAGGTGTGGCACCGCTAAAAAAGCGCTCTCGTTTCGCCGATGGCGCACGCCAGAACGCCGATGGCCTGGGCGTAGGCCTGCCGGTCGTCCTGTCCTGGGCGCTCTCGACATTCGCCGGCGTCGAGATCCCGATTGAGGTCGCCAGTGCCGGCGCAGCAATCCTTGGCTCGATTGGCGCCAAGGTAAAACAGGCGCTGTGAGGCAAAGCATCCGCAACGCCAGCGCTCGGGTCTATGCCTGGGCGCTGATCGCGGTGTTCGTTGCGGGCCTGCTGCTGAATTGGAGGGGATGATGGAGCTTTTCCAGAACTTCGTGGGCCAGCACTCCGAATCAGGCAAGCCAAGGCCGGCGGATTACTACGACGCTAGCGGGAGCCTGGCATCCGGTGGGCGTATCTGCCATTGCCGGCGCTGCCAGGACGAATGGCTGCGCAAGATGCCGCCCGGCAGGATGGTTCACACGTACTGCGCGATGACGCTCTGCCCTGACTGCGGGAACAAGCGTTGCCCGAAGGCCACGGACCATCGTAACGACTGCACCGACAGCAACGAACCCGACCAACCTGGAAGCGATTATTGATACAGGCCTTGTACAGGATCGCAAGGATTCGCTGATTGGTGCCGTCAGAGACGCCGAAACATTACAACCCCTATACAACGTATCGCTGAGCGCCCCATCTGTCCCACGACAGTCTCAACACAGCCCGAGCGGGCGCTCATCAATGCGAGTGAGAGGAAAGAGACGATATGACGAAGAAGGCTGCCAAAGGGGCTGTCGAGCTGACCCCTCGGCAGTCTCGGTTCGTGGACGAGTATCTCGTCGATCTGAACGCGACGCAGGCCGCCATCCGGGCCGGGTACAGCGAGAGGACGGCGCGTCAGACAGGTGCGCAGAACCTGTCAAAACCTAACATCACGGATGCCATTGAGCAGCGTAAAGCACATCGCTCGGAACGCACCAGGATCGATGCCGATTACGTACTCCATCGCCTGGTCGAGATCGATCAGATGGACGTGGCCGACATCCTGGCTGACGACGGCAGCATCTTGCCTGTCAGGGAGTGGCCCCAGTCATGGCGCCGCACGCTATCAGGTCTGGATGTGGCCGAACTCTGGGATGGCCAGGGCGAGGAGCGCGAACAGATCGGCCTGCTGAAGAAGATCAAGTGGCCGGACAAGGTGAAGAACCTGGAGATGCTCGGCAAGCACGTCGATGTTCAGGCATGGCGAGAGCGGCATGATCACTCCAGCGAAGACGGCAGCATGACGCCGAAGCCAACGACCATCCAGCTAGTAGCGCCCAATGACGACAGCGACGCTTGAGCTACCGCCGAAGCTGATACCGGTATTCACGGACAGGCCAGGCGAGAGCATCCGCTATCGAGGGGCATACGGCGGACGGGGCAGCGCCAAGACGCGCACCTTTGCCTTGATGTCAGCTGTGCGGGCCTACGTGCTCGCTGAGGCCGGCCAGTCTGGTGTCGTGCTGTGCGGCCGGGAATACATGAACAGCCTGGAAGACTCCTCGATGGAGGAGGTCAAGCAGGCGATCCGCTCGGTGCCGTGGCTCAACGCCTATTTCGACATCGGCGAGAAGTACATCCGCACCAAGAACCGGCTCGTCTGGTACACCTTCGCCGGCCTGCGCCACAACCTGGACAGCATCAAGTCCAAGGCCCGCATCCTGCTGGCCTGGGTCGATGAGGCGGAGAACGTCAGCGAGATTGCCTGGCAGAAGCTGCTGCCGACGGTCCGCGAGGAAGGCTCCGAGGTCTGGGTGACCTGGAACCCTGAGCTCGACGGCAGCCCGACCGATACCCGCTTCCGCAAGAACACGCCAGCCGGCGCCAAGATCGTCGAGCTGAATTACACGGACAATCCGTGGTTCCCCGATGTGCTCGACCAGGAGCGGCTCAACGACCGCGAGACTCTCGACGACCAGACCTACGCCTGGATCTGGGACGGCGCCTACCGCGAGAACAGCGACGCGCAGATTCTCGCTGGCAAGTACCGGGTGGCTGAGTTCGATCCCGGGAAGGACTGGGATGGCCCTTACTACGGTATCGACTGGGGCTTTTCCCAAGACCCGACGACCGGCATCAAGTGCTGGGTATACGACCGCCGGCTCTGGATCGAGCACGAGGCCGGCAAGGTCGGGCTCGAGAACGACGATATCGCCAAGTTCCTGATCGACCGTATCCCTGGCATAGAGAAACACACAGCCCGGGCCGACTCGGCACGCCCTGAGACGATCAATCACGTCCGCTCCGATGGCGACGGCAAGCGCAACAATCTCCCGTTTGTTGAGCCGGTCGAGAAGTGGAGCGGCAGCGTCGAGGACGGTATCGCCCACCTGCGCAGCTACCAGGAGATCGTCATCCATCCGCGCTGCACCGAATTCCTCAAGGAAGCCCGGCTGTACAGCTACAAGGTGGACCGACTCACCGGTGACGTGTTGACCAAGATCGTCGATGCGCACAACCACTACATCGACGCATCCCGCTACGCCCTGCAGCCGATGATCGGCGGCAACAATTACCGCCAGCGTTTCGCCGCCATGGCCAGTTAGGAGACACCATGCCGACATATCACGAGGACGGCTATCGCTCGGCAATGCTGGGTGATCGCCGCCGCCAGGTTGCGCCTACCGATCCGGCGACTATGTACGCCCGAGGCGGTATCGCGGCTCGGGTGATCGACATTCCGGCCGACATGGCGGTGTCGCGGGGCGTGGAGATCAAGGGCGACGACAAGCGGAGCATCATGGGTGAGCTGGATCGGCTCGACGTCATGGGCGTTCTGGCCGACGCCATCCGGTGGTCGAGCCTGGACGGCGCCGCGGCACTGATGCTGCTGACCGACACCGGCACGCTGGACGAGCCTCTGCCCGAGAGCGTCGGCACCATCACCGAGATTCGGGTGGTCGAGTACAGCCAGCTATCGGTAGCCCCGGGCAGCTACTATGACGACCCGCAGCTCCCGACCTACGGTCAGCCTGAAACCTACCATGTCCGTCCGTTGATCACTGGTAACAGTTCCGGTGCTGGCTATTTCGTGGTGCACGAGTCCAGGCTGCTGCCGGTGCCTGGAGAGCCCCTGCCGGCCCGGCTCAAGGTCGGAAAGTCGGTGCCCTGGGCGGGCCGTCCGTCCGCTGATGCTGCCTACCACACGATCAATCGCTACGAGCGTGCGCTCACGCTGGCTCTCGAGGTGCTCAAGCGCAAGCAGCAGGCCGTGCACAAGATGAGTGGCCTGGCCACCTTGATCCAGAACGGCCAAGAGAAGCTGGTTCGCCAGCGCGTCGACCTGGTGGACGAGGTGCGCAGCCTCATGAACGGTGTGGCCGTGGATGCTGAGGACGACTACCAGGTTTACGACCTCAATCTGACCGGCATCAAAGACCTAATCGCCGAGTTCCAGGTGGCCGTGTCCGCCGACTCAGGCATCCCGGTCACGTCGCTGTTCATGCAGTCTGCCGGCGGTCTCAACAACACCGGCGAGAACGACACCAGCAACCTCTACGACCTGGCCGAAGGCATCCAGAAAACCCGAGCGCAGCCGGCGCTTGAGCGGCTTGTCGATGCCATCACCCGGCAGTCAGGTGTCAGCGCGCCATCCGATTGGTCGATCCGCTGGCCCAGCCTGTGGACGCCGACTGAGAAAGAGCAGGCCGAAATTCGCGCAAACAACGCCAAGGCAGCGCGTGATGAGGCCGAGGCTCGTAAGGTCGACTTTGAGACAGGCTCGGTGAGCGAGCGAGAGCTGCGCGACCACATGGAGCGCGAAGGGATGTACGGCCTGGAGGCGCTAAGCGATGGCTGAGCCGAAATGGGCGCATCCCGAGGCTATCGAGCGCGAGTACACGAAGACCCTCAAGCAGTACGCCCGCCGGTGCCAGCGCGCCGTCAACGAGCTGATGATGCCGGAGGTGCCGCGTCTGGTCGAGATGGCTGGCATGCGCGGCGATGCCCTGGGTGAGAGCGAGGAAGAGAACGAGGGTACTTGGGCCGACCGGCTGAACGAGATCCTCGGCACTGTCCTGGCTGCGCTCCTCGGTCGCCGTGCCCAGCAGGTCTTCGAGGGTATGGCTGGGCCGGCGTCAGCCTCTGATGTCGGCGTGACCGAGTTCGGCGAGCGCGTCAGCCGCTTCAACCTGCGCCAGTTCGTGAAACTGGTCCGCCGTGTCTACGGCGAGCCCTACAGCAAGGCCGAGCCTGACCTCGATAAGCTGATGCGGGCTTGGGAGCTGGAAAACCTCAAGCTGATCCGGTCCATCCCCGAGCGATATGTCGATGACCTGCAGGGCGTGATCATCCGCGCGATCAACGAGGGCCAATCGGCCACCGATCTGCGCGACACCATCCGGGCGACCTATGACAAGCCGGTCAACCGGGCGCAACTGATCGCGAACGACCAGATTTCGAAATTGAACGCGCAGATCACGAAGTATCGACAGCAGGCCATCGGCATCGACGAATACTACTGGCGCGGCGTCTTGGACTGGCGTGAGCGTGCTCATCACCGGCGGCGGGAGCGCGAAGCCTTCAAGTGGTCGAAGCCGCCCCGGGATGGCCACCCCGGCCAGCCTATCCACTGTCGCTGTTGGGCCTCCCCGAAATGGCCGCCCCGAGACGAGGTGACATTGCAATGAGTGTTTATCGCTACGACCGGGCGCCGATCAAAGCCCGGTTCACCGAGGACGGGTATCTCGAAGACTCGCCTGTGCTGACTCGCACGGGCGTTTTTACGTATAGGGATGGCAAGGGCGGCATTCGCCGTGAGCTACGCCGTGCCGATGACGTCTTCGCTCAGGACAGCCTGCAGTCCTACCGCAACAAGCCGATCACCAAGGGTCATCACGGCGAGGTCACGGCGGCCACCGTGAAGAAGCACCAGATCGGCACGGTGACCAGCGGAGGCCGGCAGGATGGCGACGACGTGTCTGGCGACATCGTCATCCACGATCCGCGCGTCATTAAGCAGGACGGATGGAAAGAGCTTTCAGTGGGCTACAAGGTCGATCTGATCGAGGAGCCCGGCGAGTACAACGGCGAGCGCTACGACGCCATTCAGACGAACATCCGCGTGAACCATCTTGCGGTTGTTCCTACAGGCCGGGCCGGTAATGCCCGCCTCAACCTCGACGCGGCCGATGCCGCAACACCAACCGACGACGATGAAGGTGATCCGACTATGGACAAAGTGCGTCTCGACAACGGCATCGAGTATGACGCCGCGCCCGAGGTAGGCCAGGCCTACAAGCAGGCCCGCGCCGATCTCGACGATACCAATACCAAGCTCGAGCAAGAGAAGGCCCGCGCCGATGCTGCCGAGCAAGCAAAAACCGACGCCGAGGGCAAGGTCGAGCAGATCAAGCAGGACGCTGTGACCCAGGCTCGCACTCGGCTGGAGCTCGAGGCTCAGGCCAAAGAGCACAAGGTCGAGGTCAAGCAAGATTCCAAGGACCGCGAAATCAAGGAAGGCGTTATCCAGGCCATCCGCGGTGACGGTGCCGACCTGTCCGACAAGGCCGACGCCTACGTTGATGCCGCCTATGACCTGGCTGTGGCCGACGCCGGCAAGCGCCGGGATGACGCCGCGGACCAGCGGAAGGCCGCCACCCCGCGCGCCGATGGCGCTCAGCCCAAATCCAGCGGCGGTGCTGCCGATGCCCGTGAACGCATGGCCGCCCGCATGCGCGGCGAGAAAGTGGAGGATGACCAATGATCTATGAAATGGATAAGGCCCGCGCGGGCCTGAAGGCCGATGCCGGCTTCGACCGCGTTGAATCGTTCCCGGCCGCCGCCGCCGTGAACTTCGGGCACGTAGTTGGCGTGGACGCCAATGGCGCCGTAGTCGAGGGGGCCGGCACCCGCCTTGCCGGTATCGCCCTGCACACCCACACCAAGATCGACGCCTACGCGCAGCACGACGACGTTTCCGTTCTGACGCGCGGCCTGGCCTGGTGCGTGGTGACTGAAGCCGGCACCGTCACGGATGGCGGCGCTGTCGAGACCGATGCCGCTGGCAAGGTGCAGGACGCTGACGCCGGCACTGCCGTGACCAACGCCGTATTCCGATCCGGGCTCGAAGTGATGAGCGATGGCACCCGCCTCGCCTGCGTCGAGCTGGCCCACCCCTTCTCTTAATAAGGATCGCTGACCATGAAACAGCACATGAACTATGACGCTGCCGACCTGTCGGCGGTAATGGATGCCGGCGACCGACTGGGCGTCGTGCGAGAGGACGAAGGCCTTTTCCTGGCTCGTCAGCTCGACTATGTGAAGTCTCGCATCTACGAGACCATCACCCCGAGCCTGACCGGTCTCGAGATGGTGCCGGTGTCCACCGAGGTGCCTGAGTGGGCCGAGTCGTTCACGTACCGCGAGTACGACGAAGTTGGCATGGCCAAGTTCATCTCGAACTATGCCGACGATCTGCCGCGCGTGGATGTGACCGGCACCGAGAAGACGCTCAAGCTCAAGAGCATGGGTGACTCTTATGGCTACAGCCTGGACGAGATGCGTCTGGCCAATGCCATGGGCACCAACCTGCCCGAGCGTAAGGGTCGCACCGCGCGTCGCGCTATCGACCAGCTCACCAACAAGGTGGCCCTGGTCGGCGACGAGGCTCACGGCTTTTACGGGTTCACCAACCACCCGAACATCGGCGAGACCGCCGTCAACGGTGCGTGGACTGATTCCGGCACTACTGGGCAACAGATCCTCGACGACCTGCTGGCCATGTACGACGCCGTGCAGATCCAGTCCTACGACTACCACACGCCCAACACCCTGGCACTGGCCCCGACCCGTCGCTCTGCGCTGATGCGCAAGAACGTCAACGAGGGCGGCAACTGGGAAAGCGTGATGGCGCGCTTCCAGTCGCTCTACCCGAACGTCAGCATCATCGCTTCGACCGAGCTGGAGCCGACCGGGGCGAACGGCAACGAGTCCACCGCCGTGATGTACGAGCGCGACGTCGACAACCTGTCCATCGAGATCCCGCGCCCGTTCGAGCAGCTTCCTGCCGAGAAGCGCAACCTCGAGATGGTGATCGACTGCATCGCCAAGTGCTCCGGTGTGGCGGTCTACCGTCCGCTGTCGCTCACCAAAGCCGTGGGGGTTTGATCATGGCCAAGTACCGTAACGAAAGCCTGGGCGTCGTCAGCGTAGGCGGTCAGTTCGCCGCCCCGAAGCAGACCCTTGAGGTCGATGACAAGGCGCCGGGGTTGGCCCGACTGGTGAAGCGAGGCGTACTGGCCAAGATCGATGGCCGCGCCAAATCCGAAAAGCCTGCCGAGAAGGCTGAGCAGCCGCAACAGAAAGCGGCCGAGTAACCCGAGGCCCTGCGGGGCCTCCCTGATTCCGAGGCTGTCATGACGCAATACGTGACCGTCACAGACGTCGACGAAAAGCTCGGCACTGACTGGGCGTCCGAGAGTGAAAAAGAGCGTTTTGTGGGCATGGCCAATGCCTACCTGTCGGCGCAACGCATCCAGCTACCCGCCCCGGTGCCCAGCGAGATCATCACTGCCGGGGCTGAGCTGTCGGCGGCGGCGGCGGATGGCAGCCTGTACGCCACCAAGACGCAAGGCGTCATGACGCAGAAGCGCGTCAAGGCCGGCAGCGCCGAGAGCGAAAAGCGTTTCTCCGACGTATCCGATGCATTCGGCAAGCATGCCGCTCTGCCGGAGCGCGTGCAGTTCGCTCTGGCGCTGATCGAGGCGTATCGCACTATCCCGATGGGCATCACCGTGGGGCATGGCTATGGGTACCCGTGAAGTGCTGCAGGCGGATCTCGCTGAAGCGTTCGCCAATGATGATGAGCTGGGTCAGGCTTACTTCGCCTTTACAGCCGAGCGCACGCTGCCAGGCGGCGGAGAATACAACCCTGGAACCGGAACCTATGAGCCAGCCACGCTGACCTATAGCGGAAGCTACTGGCGCGAGACGTTCACGTTTTCCGAGATCCAGTCACTCGACCTCGATAGCGCCGACATCAAGGTCGGCATGCTGGCAAGCGCTGTCGGCGAAATGCCGCAGGTCGACGACACCGTGACGCTCGACAACGGCAGCCAGGCTCGCGTGGTGAGCGTGGAACCCGACCCGCTACAGGCGACCTATTCCGTGCATCTGAGGATTAACTGATGGCCAAAGGCGGATGGAGTATGCCCCCGACTGAGTTCGCGCACCAGGTCGAGGACGACACTATGGTGCTGTTCCGCGAGCTTTGCGAGCAGGCGTCCAGGGCGGTGACTTACAACATCGCCCGCGACACCACGCGGCTGCGCGCGAACACGAACTTTTCGGTCAATACGCCCGACGAGAGCTACGACCCGAACAAGCGCGACGTGACCGGCAGCACCACGCTGGCGGACGCCAGGCGGGCCATGGCAGCGCTCAAGCCGGGCGACTCGTTCCACATCGTGAATCGGACGCCCTACGGCAAGTACGTCGAGGCCGGCCACCCCAACCCGAATACCGCCGGCACCTATGCTGGGGCGTTCAACACCATCAAGGAGCTGGGATCATCATGAACTATCAGGAGCTGGTGGCTGGCCTGGTGGAGCATGCCCGTGCCTGGCCGGGGCCTGAGCCGCTGGAGATACCGAATTGCCCTGTAGCAGATCATCAAGGTAATTGGCTGCGGATGGTCGTCAATCCTGGCGAAACGCTGACGGCAGAGGTGGGTAGCGACCCATACCCCCGGATGCAGGGGTTGGCGATCTTCCAGATTTACGCCCTGCGCGAGAAAGGATGGGGCGCGGCCTATGACATTGCCACCCGGATCGGCAACCACATGGCCTACCAGTCCATCGGCGACATCGACACGCTGGCTTATACGCCGGAGGACTTCGGCGAGCTCGATGGCTGGTACCGCGTGAACGTGTCCATACCCTACCGCTGTTGAGCACAGCACCTAGCACCACCAAGCCCTGGCATCCGCCGGGGCTTTTCTTTATGCGCCACGCCAGGCGCAATCACCACAGAGCCTCATCAGAAAGGGTCTCGGGAGAACAGCGGTTGTTCTCTGTGGGGCCGTTGATTCTGGGCGACCGGGGCTCTTTCTCATGAGGTAATCGCGATGAGCAACATCATCCCCTTCCCCTATCAAGGCCAGCCCGTTCGGTTCAGCGCCGACGGCTGGATCAATGCCACTGACATCGCCAAGCGGTTCGGTAAGCGGCCGGTCGAATGGCTTCGGCTCCCAACCACGTTGAGCTATATGGAGGCGCTCGCCGGCGCGATAGGCGAGGTCAGCGAAGTGGGAAAATCCCACTTCGGTCTGGTCGATTCTCGCCGCGGCGGCAAGCAGCAAGGTACCTGGATTCATCCGAAGCTGGCAGTGCACTTCGCGCGCTGGCTCGACGACAGGTTCGCAGTCTGGTGCGACATGCAGATCGATACCCTGTTGCGCAGCGGGCCTGACGCCTGGCGACAGCTCGAAATCGCCGAAGAGCGACTTGAAGAGCAAAACGAGCGCGGAAGCAACGCTGGGCGTGAACTTGCCCGGCACCGCTGGAAGAAGCCGCCAATGGTCGCCGAAGTCGAGTACTGGCGAGACCAGCTTCAGATGCCTTTGGCGCTCGACGCCGCCTGACTTCCACCGCACCCCTTCAACGCCCGCCCCGAGCGGGCTTTTTTGTGCCCAACCGAGAGGTAAACCCCAATGGCTGAATCCAATCAGCTCAAGGTGTCGATGCGCCTGGCCGGCTCCGGCAACCCCTGGCAGGTGCTGCGCCGCACCGATGGCAGCCCCGGCATCACTACCAACATGAGCAACCCCAACGAGGTCGATTCCAGCGGACAGGATTCATCCATGCTGCTGACATCGATCACCGTGGGCGGCGACGTGTCCATCGCTTTTTCAGCGAAGACCTACGACATGATCATCCGCAACGTGATGGGGAGCGAGTGGGTGGTCGATGGCAGCGACCCGACGTTGCATACCATAACCATCGGCCAGGACACGCCCAAGCTCGAGTTCCTGGTCCAGTACATGGACGTCGGTGCCGCCGGCAAGGCTTACATGATCGGTGAGGCCAACGTCTCGCAGCTCCAGCTCTCCCTGTCCGCCGGCGAGGTTGTCTCGGGGTCGTTCTCCATCGTGGGCGAGGACTACAACGCTGACTACGACTTCAGCGGCGACACCTTCGAGGATGAGACCACCACCAAACCCATCAATGCGGCCCAGGACGTCAACGAGCTGGTCATCGAGGGCGACACGGCGATGGATGTCTGCGTCAACACGATGGACATCACGATCAACCGCAACTACCAGGAAGACCCCTGCATCGGCCATGAGGTGCCGCACCAGTTCAAGGGCACCGCCCAGGTGACGGGGAATATCTCCCTGGCGCTCACCGAGAGCACCTTCAGCTTGCTCCAGCAGTCGATCAATGAGAAGGAGTTCGGCGTCCGGCTCGACATGAACGACGGTACGGCGGGCAATAGCTACCTGATCGAGACACCCCGCACCAAGCTGGGCGTCGAGATGCCATCGGGTGGCCGTGACGCTGTGCTCCGACCCGCGGTCAGCTTCACTGCCCTGAAAGACTCGAACATCGGGTCATCCGTGCGGGTCTCCCGAACCTTGCCGGGCACATAAGGAGGCGTCATGGCACTTTCACGCAAAGGGCGCGGCGGCGACGTCAACGAGACGAAGTGGTTCGATTACGACGATGACACTCAGATGCTCGTGGCCCGCTGGGACAATGACCGCTACTCCGTAGGCATGAACCGGTTTCGCGCCGTCTTTCAGGAAAAGATGCGACGGCTGCTGGATAAGGCGGAGAGCGGTGGCGACCTTCGCTTCACCGACGACCTGGCCGAGGTGTCGGGTGAAGAGCAAACGGAGTTCGAGGCGCAATGCAGCCTGATGGCTCGCTATATCCTGCTCGACATCCGAACCAAGGGGCGGGAAGACGGCAAGTTCCTGCTCGACGACGAGGCGGTGACCTACGATCACGAGGTCGGCGAGGAGCTTCTCCGCAAGGACATCGAGCTCTTCATGTGGGTGTCCAGCAAGGCTCAGCAGATGCAGCATGACGCCTACTCGCTCGCCAAGGACGCCGAAAAAAAGCCATAGCCGAGCTGCGGTGGCAGAACGAGTGGGGGTCAGAAGAGAAGTTCGAGGCCATCTCCAAGTTCATCAAGGTCGACAACCCTCGGCCCGAACTGGACGGTCTCAGCGCCATGCTGGTGGACGCTTTCACCCTGATCGAGCGCGGGCGACGAGTGGTCGCTGGGATGGGAGGGGTGGGCCGGCTGCCCTTGTCCCTGCACGAGATCGGCCCTTACCTGGACCGATTCGCGCCGCCTATCCCGGAGCGCGAGTTCATCTTCGCCATCATGCGGATGGATGACGTGGCTCTCGAGCAGTAGGTTATCTCGCCTGCACTGCTCGCCGTAGTTCGGATGGCATTGCACGCCCCTGATTCGCTATGCTGGCGGAAATCAACAACGCAGGGGCAACATAATGAAGTGGGCGGCAGTGGTAGCTAGTAGCGTGGTAGTGGTTTTGACAGGGTGCGCGACCAATAAGTCTGAGTTAAAGCAAGATCCTGACCATCACCAGAAATGGGCGACTTCAGCTTCGGTCGAGAAGACCTTTAAGACATACAAAAACCACGCAGAAGAGAGCTTTGCTCTTACGGGGCTCATGGGAAGCCGGATTGATACGTCAGGGCACTTCTATGGCGACAACGCAGAGCTAACCGTAAAGATGGTCGGCAACCCGATGGCTCGTGTCACGTACTTGCACCTTCTGATGAATGAGGACGAGGACGGAACTGAGGTTCAAGGATGGGCGTATAACAGCCCTTGGGAAGACCATCTGCTTGATTTCAAGACGCTACTACCCTCTGAATAGCAGTTCGACTATGGACAGCGCAGCGAGTGAGCCACGGTCTCGAATCAAAGCTGGAGGACGCATGAGGAAATGGACGGCAATGGCGATAGCGTCCGGCTTAGCTCTAGCTGGATGCAAGGATGCGCCGCCGTGGGACGGCATATTCGGTCTGAAATCGGGCATTACCATTGGCGACGCCAAGGAGCTGATGGATGCCACGCGCATTCCAGGCTCTGAGATTTCAGATAGCTACAAGTGGCCAAACGCGCAAGTTTATGGGGCGAATAAAGCGCCCGGCTATGCTCCCAGTGACTGGGCTCCTGATGACTACCCTGATGAGCACAGTGTCGACTACGTTTTTAATAGCGAAGAGGTTTTGTGCGCCGTTTCAATTGTTGAATATTTCGAGGATGGCGACACCCCGCCAGTGAAAAAGCACCTGGTTACGCAGTATGGTGCAGCGACACAACTGGGTGACGATGAATACACTTACCCTCAGGCAGAGCATGATCTTGGCGATGGAGTGAAATCCGTCACTATGTCTGTGTTTGAGCCATCCCCGATGGTTCCCGGCTGGATCAATGTTGTTGTTCAATACCTGCCAGACTCGGAATGCACATAGCATTAGCCGAAATTGACCGGCCCCGCCATTGAGCGGGGCTTCTTGTTTCCAGGCTCGCCACGGCGGGCCTTTTTGTGCCTGGAGCTTGAGAATGGCCGAATCCCGCCTCAGCATCGTCATCGACTCGCGTAGTGCCGAGCAACGTGCCCAGGATACGCGGCGCGCCCTGCAGGCGCTGGAAGATGCCGGTGTGCGGGTCACGACGGCTACCGGCGGCGTCGCGTCTGCGATGGGTCAGCAGGCCAGCCAGGCCAGCGTACTGACCCGCAACGTCAACAGCACTCGCGGCGCTCTCCAGCGTATGCAGCAGGTGCAGAATCAGGTGCGCAGCGGGCAGAAGGGTCTGTTCCAGCCGGTACAGGCAGAGCGCTATGCCGACAGCGTGGATCGTGCCGCTTCGGCCACTCGGCGAGCGGCTCGGGACTATGATCGAGCCGGCATGTCGGCGGCTCAATTGCGTCAGGCGCAACAGCAGCTCCCGATGCAGTTCACTGACATTTTTACGTCGCTGGCGGCTGGCCAACCACCGATGCAGGTCTTCCTGCAGCAAGGCGGCCAGCTCCGGGATGTCTTCGGCGGCATCGGCCCCGCTCTTCGCGGGATGACGAGATACATTGCCGGCCTGATCAATCCGCTAACTCTCGCAGCCGGCGCCACTACGGCGCTGGTCGTGGCGTTCGAGTCTGGCCGGGACGAGGCGCAACAGTTCAACAATACGCTGACCATGACCGGCCAGCAGTCCGGCGCCACGACTGATGAGTTGATGACGCTGGCCGCGCAGATGGACAACCTGGCCAGCACGACACAGAACCGGGCGGCCGCCGCGCTTAACCAGGTAGCTCAGTCAGGCCGGTTTACTGCCGACCAGTTCGAGACCGTCACGCGCACCGCCATCCTGATGGAGAACGCCACCGGCCAGGCTATCGACAAGACCATCAAGCAATTCGGCAAGATCGCCGACGATCCCGTTGACGCCATTGCCGAGCTCAACGAGCAGTACAATTTCCTGACCGTCGAGACCTACGAGAATATCCGCGCTCTGGCCGATAGTGGTCGCGAGATGGAAGCCCAACGTGTCGCGATGAATGAGTACGCCGACACGATGCGGGACCGTGCGTCGGACGTCTCCGAGAACCTTGGCTGGATCGAGAGTGCTGCTCGCGGCGTCGCCGGCGCCGCAAAAGAGATGTGGGACGGGCTTCTCAATGTCGGTCGAGATGACACTCTGCAGCAGGAGGTGTCGCAGATACAAAGCGAGATTGGCCGTATAGAGGAGTCTCTATCAGAAGGGCGATTCAGCAACGCTGGCGGGGAATCAAGGTCTCGAGCAGCATTGGCCAGACTGGAGCAGGAGCTGGCTATCAAGATCGGCCTATTGGCCCAGGAGCGATCTAGTGCTCAAGCCCAGGAGCGGCAAAGCGACGCGGTAGATAAGCAGGTTAAGCACGACGAGCAGATCGACAAGCTGCTCGAGGCCCAGCAGACCAAAAAGCAGCGCATCGCCGAGATAGACGGCAATATCGCGACGCTCCGTCAGGAGCTGGCCAACACTGAATCAGAGGATCGTCGCGGCGAGATCGAGGGTGCCATCCAGGCTTGGCAGGACGAGCGCCAGAGCGTCGTCGAATCCACCGAGGCTTACAAGGCCAATGAAAAGGCCGCCAAGGAAGCCGCCCGCGAAGCCGAGAAGGCCGCCCGTGAGCGTCAGCGTGCCATCGAGCAGTACAACTCCAGCCTTCGGTCGCTCGAGGATACGCTGTTCCCTGTCCAGCAGGCTCAGCGCGAATTCCGCCAGGATCAGATACTCCTGCAGACGGCCTTGCTGAATGGCCGAATGAGTGTCGAACGCTACATGGAAGCCTGGCAGCGGCTCGAGGAATCGCAGCGCAACCAGGGCAACTGGCAGGACGCCTACGACTCCATCGGCCAGGTCAACAAAGAGATGGAGCGCGGCAACGACTTTGCCAAGGAGTTCGGCGGCACGATGTCCAGCGCCCTCGAGGACGCGATCGTCAATTTCGAGGACCTGGGCGACGTGGCGCGGGGCTTCTTTGAGGATCTGCGCCGGATGATTGTCCGCCAGACCATCACTGATCCACTGGCTGGGGCTGTCGAGGAAACCGACTGGGGCGGCCTGATCGGCAACCTTGCGGGGAGCCTGTTCGGCGGTGGCGGTAACGCTTTCGCTACCTCATACGGGTCGTCCAGCGCGGGCAGCTTCGCGGGCTTTGCCGGAGGCGGATGGACAGGCCCCGGCGGCAAGTATGAGCCGAAAGGCGTAGTCCACGGTGAAGAGTTTGTTGTGCGCCGAGAAGTGGTGAAGCAGCCCGGCGTTCGGCCCATGCTCGAGCGGTTGAACAAGGGCTATGCCAATGGCGGGTATGTCGGGCCGTCTTCTGGCGCGACTCATCCCCCCCGATCCTCTGGAGGCATAACTATTCATGCGCCTATCACTATGCAGGCTCAGCCAGGCGTGAGCGACGAAGACGCCCGCCGCCAAGGAAAGCAAGCGGCTCGCGGGCTTGAGGCAGAGATTGTTCGGGTGATGCGAAAACAGCAGCGACCGGGCGGCATACTGAGTAAGGGGGCGTGATGGAAGTCTTGCCAGACATCGGCCGAAACCCGAGTTATGGGCTAGATGAACAGCCGCAGTTCCGAGTTGATACGGCCCAGTTTGGGGATGGCTACGCACAGCGGCGACCCTCGGGCATTAATGCGACCACTCGCACCTGGACCTTGCAATGGGAGCTGCTCACCAAATCCCAGGCCGACACTATTCAGGATTTTCTTCTATCGCAACAAGGCGTGAGGGCTTTTCACTGGACGATCCCCGAGACCGGTGAAGAAGTCAAAGTTGTGTGCCGAAAGGCGCCCAGTCGGGTGTATACCGACTACCAGCTTTATCGGGTGTCTGCCGTCTTTACTGAGGACCACAATCCATGAGCGAGGTGATTGCGACCGATGTTCAGCATCTCTCCCAGGATCCTGTGGTGGTGCTGTTCGAGCTCGACGCCAGTCGTCACGGGCAAGGCGTTTTGCGATGGACAAACGAAGCTGTCGACGGTGGTCCAGCGCGTTTCAACGGCTATGAATACACGCCGCTACCTATCGAAGCTGATGGTTTCGAGTGGAGCGGAAAGGGTCCTCTACCGCAACCCACGCTTCGCGTCAGCGCTATGGAGCTGGCATTCCTGTCGCTGGTGTTGGCGGCGGATGACTTGCTTGGCTGCCCGGTGCGGCGTATTCGCACCTTCCGGCAGCACCTGGATGATGGGCGTGCCCCCGATCCGCTGGCCACCTTTCCTGTCGATCACTATGCCGTGGAGCGCAAGAGCGGCCAGACGAGCACGGCGTTCGAGTTCACACTGGCGGCGCCGATGGATCAGGAGGGGCTGAAGCTGCCGGCTCGCCAGGTGCTGCGGGATACGTGCACTCACACATACCGGTGGTGGGACGGCGCCCAGTATCGCTACGAGGGTGTGACGTGCCCGTATGCTGGTGATGGCGAATGGGAAGCGAGTGGCGCTGTGGCCACGCCCGGCCAGGGCGACGACGTATGCGGTAAGCGCTTGAGCGACTGCCGTCTGAGGTTCGGACAGAACGCGGTTCTGCCGACACGAGCATTTCCCGGTGTGGGCCGGGTTCGATAAGTGAGGTGACGCATGAGCGGACGAATTGACATGGCGCAAACAGAAGACCTGACACTCACGCCGGATCAGCAACTGCAGGCACAGATCGATGAGCAGAAGCGCTATATCGCGGCCCTGGAGGAGCGGCTAGAGGCGGCCCAATCGCGCGTCGAGGACGTGGAAGCGAACTGTGATGTTCTGAGGGGTGGCTTGGAAGATTACCGAGAAAGGGCGGCGTCTTTGGAGCACCGGCTTGTAGAAAAAGATAATTCAGTCTTGGTGCGCCGAATGCACGAGCTCGAGCGGATCATGTGGGATGGCCCGAAGTAGCTCGGGCCAACTTATACCTAACCGCTTACTCGCTAGCGCTAGACGCCATGCCGTCGAAAATCCCATGTAGCTCAGCCATGGCCTCGTTTTTCAAGTCGCCATCGTTCATGCGCTCTAGGATTTTTCTGGCCGCATTATATATAGCCTGGGCCTCGTCACTTCCTTTTTCGTTATATGTTTGCTTGACCAGCTGGCGAAGCACTGCGGCATGAGCAATCGTGTTCCCTGCAACGTGTGCATCATTCATATCTCACTCCATTAGCGATGTGTGAGCCCTGAGCCTCGCCCGGCTGCCCGATGCCATCAACTGGGCATTTCCCCAGCCTGAACGCCTATCCATAACTGACGAGACGCTGATGTTCGATGAACACCAGGCGCGAATCCGTGCCGAGGCGGTGGCCGCGTACCCATATGAAGCGGCGTGGCTGATCACTCCTGACGAGTGTCGGCGCGTCGAGAACGTGGCTCATGAGCCGCGCTCGACGTTCGCTGTCGGCAAGCGGGACATGGCGTCAGCTATTGGGCGCGGGCTGTTGGCCATCGTGCATTCGCACCCCGATTACCCCGACTGCCCGAGTGAGGCGGACATGCGGGGGCAGATGGCCAGCGGTGTGCCCTGGGGCATCGTGGCCACCGATGGCGAGAGCTCAACGCCTATTCGTTGGTGGGGGCACGGCGAGCGCGAGCCGCTGGTCGGGCGAGGCTTTGTCCACGGCATCACCGACTGCTATGCGCTGATCCGTGATTACTACTGCCTTGAGCACGGCATTGACCTGCCGGAGTTTCCGCGCAGCTGGGAATGGTGGCGGCACGGCCAGGACCTCTACACCGATGGTTTTCCGCAGGCTGGGTTCCGCCGCATCGAGCCCGACGAGGCCCGGGCCGGCGACATGTTCTTCGCCCAGCTACGCAGCCCTGTGCCCAACCACGGCGGAATCTACCTCGGCGATGACCTGGTGTTGCACCACAAAACTGGCCGGCAGGCGGTGGACGCCACTCGGCTTTCCATGCGTGAGCCCATTGCTCGCTGGCTGCCACATATCACGCACTGGCTCAGACATGAGGAGCTGGATATATGAAAGCCATTCACCTTCATGGCGCTTTAGGGGACCGCTTCGGCGGTCCTTTTTCGTTGGACGTGCGCGATCCGGCCGAGGCGGTGCGAGCGCTGTCTTTTCAGCTGCCCGGCTTCGGCGACGTTATTCGCGCCGGTGATTGGCATGTCATTCGTGGCCCGCTCGATACCGGTGAGCCATTGGGCGAGGACGGTCTTGCCCTGGGGCTGGCTGATGCTGGCGAGCTGCACTTGCTGCCGGCCGTGTCCGGCGCTGGGGGTGACAGTGGCGTGGGCAAGGTGATCGCCGGAGTGGCGCTGGTTGCTGCCGCAACGTTTATCCCCGCCGGCGGGGCGTTAAGCGCTGGGATTATTACTGGCAGCTCTGTTGGCGGCCTGGGCGTCAGCATGGCTCTGGGCGGCATTTCGCAAATGCTAGCCCCTTCGCCTCAGGCGGGAGACTACGGCAGTCGTGAGCGCCCCGACCAGCGACCGTCATTCCTTTTTGACGGCCCTGTGAACACATCGACCCAAGGGCTGCCGGTGCCGCTCGTATACGGCCGCGTGAGGGCTGGCAGCGTGGTGGTCAGCGCTGGCATGAACGCCGAGGAGATCTGATGGACCCGATTCTCAAAAACGCCGAACAGATCCAGGGAGAGAAAGGCGGCAAGGGCGGCGGAGGCAGCCAGCGCGTGCCGCGCGAGGCGCCCAATACCCTTCGCTCTGCCAGCAAGGCGCGGATTATCGACTTGATCGGCGAGGGCCCGATAGTCGGTCTAGCTGACGACCTGAAGTCTATCTACCTCGACGACACGCCACTGCAGAACGAGGATGGCTCGTTCAACTTCGATGGCGTGAATGTGTACACCCGAGAAGGCGATCCGGACCAGGCGCATATTCCCGGCTTCCCGGCGGTGGAGACCGTGCAAGACGTCTCCGTCCAGGTGACGCAGGGTAGTCCTGTTGTGCGCAGCATCACGAATCAGGCCGCTGACGCCGTCCGGGTCACTGTACAGCTGCCGGCACTCTCCAGGCAGAACAAGGAGAATGGCGACCTGCTGGGTACCAGCGTCGAGGTGGCCATCGACGTGCGGCCGGATGGTGGCGCCTGGCAGGAGGCGCGCCGGGATCTCATCGAGGGAAAGACCACCAGCCCTTACCAGCGGACCTATCGCTGTGAGCTGCCGGGGAGTGCACCCTGGGAAGTGCGCGTTCGCCGCCTCACCGAAGATAGCGACTCGGCGGTGCTGAGCAACGACACTTACTGGGCCTCCTACACCGAGGTCATCGACGCCAAGTTGAGCTATCCCGACAGTGCTCTGGTGGCCCTCGAGGTAGACGCCCAGCAGTTTGGCAGCACCATCCCCTCGCGCAGCTACGACCTCAAGGGGCGCATTATCCGGGTGCCCAGCAACTACGACCCCGAGGCGCGCACCTACAGCGGAATCTGGGATGGCTCGTTCAAGCTGGCATGGAGCGACAACCCAGCCTGGATCTACTACGACCTGGCCGGCAATGCGCGCTACGGCGCCGACCTGGCCAATGTCGATAAGTGGGGCCTGTACACCATCGGCCAGTATTGCGACGAACTGGTGCCGGATGGGTATGGCGGCGAGGAGCCGCGGTTCACCTTCAACACCCAGATGGCCAATGCTGAGGAGGCATTCACGGCGCTGCAGACGTTGGCCAGTGCCTTTCGAGGGATGACCTACTGGGGTACCAACACCGTGATGGCAGTGGCCGACATGCCGGCTGAGCCGGCGAAGCTGGTGGGGCCGGCCAACGTGATCGGCGGCGAGTTTCAGCGCGAGGGCTCCGGTCTCAAGGCTCGGCACTCGGTGGCCTTGGTTACCTGGAACGACCCTGAAGACGGCTATCGTCAGCAGATTGAGGTGATCGAGGATCCGGATGCTATCCAACAATACGGATGGCGGAAGACCGAGGTGGTGGCTGCCGGCTGCACCAGCCGTGGCCAGGCCCATCGCATGGGCAAATGGATCCTCTACAGTGAGCGAGCCGAGACAGAGACGCTGAGCTATCGTGCCGGCCTGGATCACGCTGATTTGCGCCCCGGCGAGATTATTGCCGTGTCCGACCCCGCCCGCGCCGGCGCGCGTCTGACAGGTCGCCTGCTGGCGACTGGCATTGAGAGCCTGACGCTGGATGCTGTGCCCGACGACACCAGCAACGGCACTTGGTATCTCGACGTGGTGATGCCGAGCGGCGGCATTGAGCGCAGGGAAATTGCGTCGTTCGACGGGCAGGCCGTCGAGTTGACCAGCCCGCTGTCCGCCGAGCCTGTAGACGGCGCTATGTGGGTGCTCTCGTCATCCAGCGTTGAGCCCGAGCATTTCCGTGTGCTGAGCGTCACCGAGGAGGACGCTCATACCTACGCTATCACCGCACTGGCTCACGACCCCGACAAATTCGCTCGGGTTGAGCAAGGTCTCGACCTGCCCGAGCGCCCGGATAGCCTGGTGCCCACCGGCCCGGTGATCGCCCCCTTGTCGATCGACGTCCAGGCGTTCACCTACCTGGCCGGTGGCACCGAGCATCAGGGACTGTCGATCAGCTGGACGCCCAGCGACGACCCTCGGGTGATGCGCTACCGCCTCGAGGTGAAGGGGCCTGAGGACGTCAGCTGGCGGACCATTTACACCGGTGAAGGAACCTCGGTCAGCGAGCGAGACACCGGCCCTGGGCAGTGGCAAATTCGCGTTGCGGGCGTCACTGGGATCGGAAATGTCTCGCCTTGGGCGACACTGACCACCAATGTCGCCGGGCTGCTGATGCCGACGCCGCCGGATAGCGTAGACATCTCGGTCGGCACCCTCTATATCACGCTCAATCCGGTCGGCCAGTACCCGGGGCAGCAGTTCGAGTTCTGGCGCTCCAGCGCTCCGCTGGAAACCGGCGACATTCTCTCGAATGCCGTGCATGTTGGTACCGGCACCACGATCACCGACAACGAGCGCACGCCGCTGACGACGTATTACTACTATGTCCGCGGGACCAATGCATACGGGAAGTCCGATTGGTACCCGGTGCAGGCCACCACCGAGGGCGATCCGTCTGCGCTTATCACCGCCATCTCCGGCGAGATCGGCCGCACAGAGGTCGATGATGAGCTGCGTTCCGAGCTCGACCAGATCAGCACAAACTCGGGCGCGATTGCCGATGTGCAGGGCCGCGCCGATCAGATTCGCAGCGACCTGACAACCGAGGTCGGTCGCCTCGACGGGCGAGCCAACCAGATTCGCGATGACCTGACCGATGCCGAGGGGCGCCTCGGGACGATCGAGGACAGCGTCGGCGACATCGAGACCAACGTCGGCGATGCCGTTAACCGGATCACCAGTGTTGAGGCGCTCGCGGAATCGAATGAGGGTGCGGTCAACAACCTGGCCCTGGATGTCTCGACTCTCGAGGAACGGACCGACGATGCCGAGGCGTCGATCATCGAGACGCAGCGGATCGACGAGCTGAACGGCATTCTCGAGGCTGTTACATCGTCGGTGTCATCGGTGCAGAATGCCGTCGGCAGCGCATCCCAATCCGTCGAGACGATCAATCGGATCAGCAAAGACGGTGTGCTGCTCCAGCGTCAGGAATTGCTGGAGGGTGAATTCGAGGACGCCGACGGTCGGATCAACGACATCGTCAACCTCGCACTGTCGCCCGGCTCTGCCCTGCTGACGCGGTTCGGCCAGATCGAAGGGAGTGTCGATGACGTAAACGGGCGCGTGACGAACGTCGAGAACCTCGACATCTCGGCCGATTCTGCGCTGATCACCCGACTGAACGAGCTCGAGGGCGAGGCGGGCAATGCAAGCGGCCTCGCGCAGGACATTATCGACCTCAACCTCGGCCAGAATACGGCGATCATCAACCGGTTTGAGAGCATAGAGGGCAGCGTCGGCGATGTGTCCGGCGCCGTACAGGACGTCGTAAACCTCGACATCTCGCCATCGTCAGCGCTGATTGGTCGATTCGAAACCATCGAGGGCACGGTCAACGACCCCGACACAGGCGTGGCGGCGGCGCATGCGGCTGCGCGTGACATTCGGCAGATGAACCTGTCGTCGTCTACAGCGTTGGTCAGTCGATTTGAGACCATAGAGGGCAATGTCAGCAACGTCCAGGGCTCGATTCAGGACATTCAGAACCTGGACATCTCGCCAGATTCCGCGCTGATCGAGCGGTTTAGCACCCTCGAGGGTACGGTCAATGACCCGGATACTGGTGTCGCCGCCGCGCATGCCGCCGCCAAGGACATCCGTCAGCTCAATTTGTCGTCTGCCACAGCGCTGATCAGCCGATTCGAGACTATCGAGGGCAATGTCAGTAATGCGCAGGGCTCGATACAGGATATTCGGAATCTCGACATAGCGACGGGATCGGCATTGATTCAGCGATTCGAGTCGGTCGAGGGCAACGTGAGCAACGTCGACGGCCGCGTTGACGATGTCATTAACCTGGATCTCTCGTCGTCGTCTGCATTGATCGACAGGTTCGAGACCGTAGAGGGCAGCGTTGGCGGAGTAAATGGCCGCGTTGATGATGTTGTGTCGCTGAATTTCAGCGAGGGCGAGAACTATCTTGTCCAGCGTTTCGAGAACATCGAGGCAGCTACAGCCGACGGGTTGAGCACTGTTCGGTCTGAGATGCGGGCCGAACTTGATAATCAGTCGTTGATTGCCGATGGCTCTTTCAGCACCGGTGATGGGTCGCTGTGGAATAGCACCAATGATGTGAATATCGTCGAGCGCGACCCGGGAGGACCACCCGTCGACGCCAACTCCCCCGCCGCGCATTTTGCTGAATTTACCGCCGACTACCCTGGCGGAAATCGTCACATATCGGGGCCGTATCGCCCGGTTTCTCCCGGGGACATCTACACGGTGAAGATGGACTACACCGCCAGAGCCAACACAGACGGCACTCTTAGATTGTCTGTGCAGTGGCGGGATTCCAGCGGCAGTAATTTCGACTGGCCAACCGTCCAGACTGTCAACATGACCCCGGTCGCGGGAGGCAACTGGGAGACTACAGAGCCGACGCAGGTGACGGTGCCTGCCGGCGCTATCGAGGGTCGAATCGTTGTCTCTGCTCAGGACACAACCGATGGTAAGCCGGTATTCACGAATGTCGTCGCGTCGCGCTCTGACGCCGCTATGGCGGAGCGTATCGACACCGTGCAGGTACAGCTCGGCGAGGATATTGCTGGCGTCCAAACTAAGGCCGAAACTGCTATTGACGATGCTGCAGCTCAAGGTGAGCGCATCAATGCGATGTGGTCACTCAAAGTGCAGGCGAACAACCGCATCAGCGGCATCGTGTTGGGCAATGACGGGCAGGAAGCGCTGTTCGGCATCAGTGCCGACCGACTCTACATTGCCGACCCGGATGATCCCGACAACGCCGATCTCGGGTTTATCTATGACAACGGGCAACTGCTGCTGCGCGAGGCACTGATCGCGTCGCTGACGTTCGGCAAACTGACTGACTCAAGCGGCAATTTTATCGTCGATAACCAGGGCCGACTCAAGGCTCAGTATATCGATGTCGATAACCTGAATGTCGACTGGGCGAATATCCAGAACGTCAATATCAAGAATGCAGATATTGATAATGGAGAAATTGACTGGGCTAAACTGGCATTCGCTTATATCGGTCGAGGGAGAATTGGCGACCTTGCGGTCAATACAGTAAAGATCGCTGATCAGGCGGTCATCATCCCAGTATCACGATTCACAGCGGCAAGAGGGCTCGTTCCCATGAGTACATGGGGGACTCTCCAGACCGCAACGGTTAACCCGCGGGGAGCCCGAGTCGAGGTAATGTTTCACTGGCTTTGGGAGGCGAGAGATAACGCCCAATCAGACAGCGACAAGGTTTACGAACTTCTCTCTAATCTACAATACCGGCTTACTCGAAACGGCAACATTATCGCAAGCGGCGTTCTTGATAAAGCTAGCCTTGGGATTTGCTCGTTTCCTTGGCTCACTGGGCCATTAAACGGCAACCAGACATTTCGTCTTGAGGTCAAAGGCGGCGTTACAAGTGGCACTCGTCACTTCATCATGAACCGATATATCGGACTCAAGGCGGTGCGCAAATGACAGATCGCATACGCGAGATCACTATCGCTATCTATCAAGAAGGATCGCCGGAGATTCTTTCGACCTGCCAGTGCGGTGAGAATCAGGCAGATATGCAGTGCGGTGAGGGCGAGTCGTGGGTGGAAGTCGATGAGAGCGTTTCAGATGACACGCACTACATCGACATTGATCAGCGGGTCGCCGTGGCGCGCTCCGCATTCGACCCGCAGTGCAGCGTCGGCGACCTGGTCGTGCATTTCATCGGGCTGCCGGCTGACACTGTCATCGGTGCGATGGGGCAGGAGCTGATCGCGGATGGCGATGATGAGGTCGAGTTCGACGTTCCCGGCACATATCGCATCGCGCTGTCGCACCCGCGTTATCTGGATGAAACCGTGGAGGTGACCGTTGGCTAAGCTCTCTGTTCGGCGTCACGCCGACCTCGACGCCGCCAAGGCCCACTATCTGGCTGAGGTAGATCAGGTTACGCCCAGTGCCTCGCCGCAAATCGCCGCCATGCGCGAGGCAAAATGGGCCGAGGCCCAGGCAGGTGACGGCCCCATCCTGCAGGCGGAGGCCGAGGCCCTGGGCTGCACGCTGCAATCCGTCATCGACAGCGTGACAGCCGCCCGGCGGGAGTGGTGCGAATCGGAGGCGGCACGGGAAGCCGCTCGCATCCGCGCCAAGGCTCGTATTCGAAACGCTGACACACCCGCAGAAATGCACCGCGCTTATACCGATTACCAAGCCGCCCTCGAGGCGGTTTTTTCATGCCCGGAGGAACGATAATGGCTACCGAAGAACAGGCTGATGCAGCACGCCAGGCGCTACTCGATCAATTTGTGACTCTGGAGCAGAGGACGCGGGAGGTTATCGATGTCTTGAAAGGGGGTATCGATGTAGGGCAGAGCGGAACGCTTGGTGATCTGGCGCTGCTGGACAACGCCAACCAGATTCCGCAGTTCGCGGGTGCGGCGCTGACGGAGATGCAGAAATATGGCGTTGGATGCGGTAGCGATTCCCCTCAGCCGCCTAGAATGTCCGATGTGGACAATATTGCTGAGATCACGTCTCTCAAGTCAGGGCTTTACGGATATGACGTAGGCCAGGATAGTATCGACGGCGCAGGAACAGTTCTCAGAGGCTTCTGGAATGGAGACCAATTCACAGACACATTTGTCCAGCACTTCGGCGGTGCTCAACGAGGACAGATGTGGACCCGCGCATACCAGAACGGTGAACTAACACCACTACGGAGGCATTGGGATACCGGCAACACCACTGTTGACTCAAACGGATTCATCAAACAAGCCTCGCCGATATTCCGCCTCGGTGCTCAGACCGAGGACGGTCAACACAAACTCGCGGGCGCAGGCACGGCAAACACCGAGGCCCAAGGTGTCACTGCCGAGCATGTCGAGACGGGCGTTTACCGCGTCAGCGGCGCTCTGGGTTTTGCCGCCGAGGGCTGGCGGGCCGAACTACCCCGGTCGGGAGACGGAGCGCGTCGCTGCCTGATCGAAACCGAGACGGCCGGCGACGGCACGATCACAGTCCGCGTCTACAGCATCGTGACTGACCCGCGCGGCAATCGCGTCGCACATGAGCTGATCGACGTGCCGGACGACACGTTTATTCCGCTACGTCTGCTGATGCCGATGACAACGGATGACGAGGGCAACGAGGTCGAGACGACCGCCGAGCCCCAGGCCGACATCACCGTCGAGCATCTCCGCCCGGCGACGTACAAACTCGACGTCTGGGACCGCATGACCGACGACGAGGCTGAGGTATTCGAAACCGAGTTCAGCAACGTAGGCGCAAAGCTGCGCGGCATGTGGCGCGACTGCCGCTACGTCGATCACGACAGCCCGCTGTTCTCGACCCTGCGAGGGATGATGGTCGAGCAGTGGGGCGAGGTCCGGGCTGACGAGCTGTTGGCGTGCAGCTACTCCGAAGCGCAGTGATCTCGCGCGCAATAGTTCGGCGTCATCTCACAGCGCGCCCCGGGTGATATGGCTATGCTCGGGATGTGACGCCCACAGCATGCGACGCACACGGAGTGCGCCGCCGCCAAGGACGGCATGTCGCGTCACGCCTTCCGCAGCAGCTCCTCGATCAAATCCGCCGCCTCCCTGGCAGCGCGGTCGTATGGCCGATGACGCAGCCGCTCGACGATCTGCTCGGGCGTGAGGGTGCGGGGTGGGTATGTGCGGGGCTGGGTGGGCATGGCGTCATTCTCCTTGGGCCTACGGCCAGCATAGCGTCATGCCTTGAGGTGTGCAGCGCAAGCTGATGACGTGGAGTGAATGCGGAGTGTACCAGCAGTGTACCAAGCCCTCTTGAAGCCCAGTTCACATGGGGTTTGTCGTCCAGTCCATCATCGGTGCGACACTGAACCGACGGGCCGCGGAAAGAGAATCGTTTGTCGACATAGCCGTTCGTTAACCTTTGTGATGGAGCTCGTCCGATCACAGTGAGACTCGTACCACTTGATATCGGTCCTGGTGTACCAGGTTTTCGTGAAGCCCGTTGTCGACAGGCCGGAGGTACATCACTGCCGGTATTTCGGAAGCGCGGTGACTGATGGCGGGTATTGTACGAAAGAAGGGCGATTCGGCATAGACAAGGGCGTCTCGTGTGAGTGTAGAGCGCTTTTTATGCCTGAGAGGCTGGGGGAGGGCTGAAGCCTCAACGAGAGTCGGGTATGAGATGACATGCCGGCCGCATCGAGCGGCTTTCCGATGCGTGGGACTGCGGTGGTGAGTCGTTGCTGGGTGGCCACGATGACATGGCAGGCATGGAACCTTCTTGTGCTTATAAGGTCGTTGAAGTAGCGTGGTGAGTCCTGGTATGTACTCGAGTGCCTCCACCGGCTGATGAGTCTGTCTATGCGCCGCTTCCTTGCTATCTGTCTGGCATTCCTGGCCTTCGGGGCCATGTTGCCGACGTCGGCAGCGGGCGCGGAAGGCATATCGGCATCAGGCAAGACGCAGGCGGCCTTTTCGTGGGATAGCCTCAACCCCGAGGCGATACTGACGGATGCCCACGATGGGGATCTCGACGAGCCTCCTGCTCCCGTCTTTACTGCGTCGTGGGCTGTCTCGGCAACGGGTCAGGTTTCTCCCTCGGCGAGAGATGGCCTGCGGCGGCGAACGTCCCAGTCCATCCGGGCGCCGCCACGCTACCTCTGAAGGTTTCTTTCCGACAATCGGGCTCGTCATGAGCCGTTTTCGAGAATGCGCCGCGCTCCGGTAGATGCCAGTGCGGACTCTTCAGAGGTTTGCCAAATGAAATTCTTGCCCTTGTCACGACTCGATATCGCCGATCATCTGGTCACCCCACAGGAATTCTTCGATATCGAAGGACACTCGCCGGCACTGAGCCTGATGATGGACTTCCGTCAGCATCGTCCCCGTGCGATCAGTGCCTCGACGCCGGCCCTCTGGGCTTCCGACCTGATGGAGACCCAACAGGTGGATTGCAAGCTGGTGGTCGATCATCAGCGGGAGTTCATCGGATTGCTGTCCCGGGAGCGCCTTTCGGAACAGAACCTGATCGCCGCCCAGACGACTCTCGGTATCGGGCGCGCGAGTTTGACCGCTGCCGATCTGATGCTGACCCGCTCGGCCATGCCGGCACTCGACTATGAGGATCTGGAAAACGCTACGGTAGCGGATCTGGTGGCGACCCTGCGTGAAGCAGGCGAGCCCTATTGCCTGGTGCGGGACAGTGCACATCGACAGATTCGCGGGTTGATTACCGTGCGTGAACTGTCGACCCGCCTGCATCAGCAGGTACCCCTCAAGTCCAAGACGTCAGTGCTCACGATGCTGAATACGCTTGACCATTAACCTGGCAATCCAATAGATCGTCCTGATCTATTGGATTGTCGCCCGCACCACGCTGGCGAAGATGCGTGGATCTTCTGGTGTGGCGCGGGCTTGCGCCGGCCTGACGGCCGGCGGCGGCACGTCCCTGTGCCGCGATTCACTCGACATAAAAGCTTGCCGGGTTAATGGCTCATTTCGCGTCGTGTGGGTGGGCCTTTTCCGGCCCGCTTTCGAGATCGTGTCGACCGTCCGCAGCAAGATTGGCACGGACCTGCAGCGTCGTGGCCTTCATCAATGTGTCGGAAGGGGCGGGGGTGGAGTGCTACTCTGGCAGTTCATCCCGGGTTCGAGGAAGCGTGCATGAAAGGATGGCGTCGAGTCGTGGCGGGCATCATGCTGTCGTTGCTGGCAGGTTGTGGCAACGGCGAAGAACAGGGCAACGAGTCTGGTGAACGCCTCGGTGGGGTTGCGCAGCCCGAGGAAAACAGCACGACAGCTGCCGTCGAGCCAGAGCCCTTCGATCAGGATGTCGCTTTTAGCGCATCGATACGACTGGATGAGGCGAGTCGCCTGATGGTCGAGGGGACAACCAACCTGCCGCCGGACACCCGGTTGCGGGTGATCGCGGAACGGGATGCCAGTGGCGTGAGCTGGCGGGAAAGTGTCGTGGTTGAAGAGGGCGGTTTTGTTGCAGGCCCCTTCGGGCCGGGAAGCGGTCTTCCGGAAGGTGCTTACCGCGTTCGCGTGACGATGCCGCCCGTCAGTGTTCAGCCAGCATCCGTCAAGGCACGGCTGGGACAGAAAGGGGAACACCTTGGCGGACCTCGGGTCGTGACAACTGAGCATGGTCAGGGGCAGGTCGTCGAGATGCAGTGGCCTCTGCGTATCACACCTGGCGGTGTCGAGATGGCTCCCATGGAATGAGTCGGCATGTCACACGGAATGGCGCCGCCAGAGCGCGACCAGCTTTCCCAGAAGGCGGTCGGGAGACAGTGGCGTCTCGGGGTGTCGGTCATCCTGAGCCTGGCCGAGCAATTTCCCTTGAGCGTTCCGGTAGACGTGCCGAATCGCCAACTGGTCGTCGAGCTCGATGAGGTAGAGCCCCGGTTGCTCGAAGTCCGTGACGGGGAGAATCCCGGCCAGGTCTTCCGGGCCCAGAAAATCGAAGTCGGACCCCGGAGCGGGGGAAACCAGATGGCACCCCTCGTGAGCCGTGTGTGCGGAACGCAATGCGTTGCCCCCGAACCTGTCGGCTTCCCAGGGTAGCGGATGTGAGCGTTGGGCGGTGAGGGCTTCGGGCCGGGGGCTTTCCTTACTGCCGTCCAGCAAGGCGGAAAGGGGGCACCCCAGTGCCCTGGCCAGGGCGACCAGGCGTTCGTGTCCGATCTGCTTGATAGTGCCGGACTCCCAATAGGATATGGTGACGTCGGAGACACCGACTCGGCGAGCCAGGGCAGCCTTGTTGAGTTGGGCCTCCATCCGCAGTTGCTTGATTCGTGGACCGAGAGTATCCATGTGAGCGTCCTGTCTATGGGCTGAGGGAGGGGCATCCTCCGTGATCCGCTTGAACTGTGCAATAACGTGCATCAACGCTGCAACCACTGGTTGGAAAAATGCCAATGTGCTCGTGAGCGAATGCCGGGGGAGGCGCCGCTGCCCTTTGTCAGGGGGGGCGGACCCGAATCCCCCTGCGGATGTGCTGTCGGGTGGGTATAATGCGGCCAATTGCCCTGATGCCAGGGTCTCTTTTTCATCGATCGGACCTAGGACGACATGACCGTACGTACTCGTATCGCGCCGTCTCCCACCGGGGATCCCCATGTGGGTACGGCTTATATTGCCCTGTTCAACCTGTGCTTCGCTCGTCAGCACGGTGGTCAGTTCATCCTGCGCATCGAAGATACCGACCGTCTGCGCTCTACTGCCGAGTCCGAGCAGATGATACTCGACTCCCTTCGCTGGCTTGGGCTCGAGTGGGATGAAGGGCCGGATGTAGGCGGGCCTCATGGGCCCTATCGCCAGAGTGAGCGCGGCGATATCTATGCCGAGTATGCTCGGCAGTTGCTCGACGCCGGCCATGCCTTCAAGTGTTATCGCACCAGCGAAGAGCTCGATGCGTTGCGAGAGGAGCGCAAGGCTGCTGGCCTGCACCTGGCCTTGAAGCCCGATGACCTGGCCTTGCCCGAGGAAGAGGTGGCGCGTCGCGAGCGTGAGGGATGGCCGCATGTGGTGCGTATGAAGGTGCCGGCCGTCGGGACCTGTGTGGTCGAGGACATGCTGCGTGGCACCATCGAGGTGGACTGGGCGCAGGTGGATGCGCAGATCCTTCTCAAGTCGGATGGCATGCCGACCTATCATCTGGCCAACGTGGTCGATGACCATCTGATGGGCATCACGCATGTATTGCGTGGTGAAGAGTGGATCAATTCCGCCCCGAAGCATCAACTGCTCTATGAGTATTTCGGGTGGCCGATGCCGGCACTGTGCCACATGCCGCTGTTGCGTAACCCGGACAAGTCCAAGCTTTCCAAGCGCAAGAATCCTACGTCGATCAACTATTATCGGCGCATGGGCTTTCTGCCGCAGGCGGTGGCCAACTACCTGGGTCGCATGGGCTGGTCGATGCCCGACGAGCGGGAAAAATTCACCCTCGACGAGATGATGGCCCATTTCGATATCCAGCGCGTCTCGTTGGGTGGGCCGGTCTTCGACCTGCAGAAGTTGACCTGGCTCAACGGGCTCTATATTCGTGAGGATCTCGATGATGATGCGCTGCTGGAAGCGCTGAAGGAATGGGCCTTCAACGAGTCCTATGTGCGCGAGATCCTGCCGCAGGTACGCCCGAGGGTCGAGACACTCTCCGAGGTGATGCCTCTCGCGGGGCACTTCTTCTCGGGGCTGCCGGCTATCGACGAGCAAAGCTTCGGCCAGGTCAAACTCGAGCGCGAGCCCTTGCTCAAGCTGTTGCAGTTCCTGGTCTGGCGTTTCGAGGGCGTGCCGACCTGGAACAAGGAAGCTCTGCTCGGTGAAGTGAAGGCCTTGTCTGCTCATTTCGAGCTCAAGATGAAAGACTTCCTGGCGCCGGTCTTCATCGCCATCACCGGCTCACCATCGAGTACCTCGGTCATGGATGCCATGGCCATCCTGGGGTCCGACATGACCCGGGCTCGCCTGCGCCACGCTATCGAGGTGCTGGGCGGTGTCTCCAAGAAGCAGACCAAGCGCTTCGAGAAAGCGTATAGAGAGCTGTAAGACGCGGCTGCGCCGCTTGAAGCTTGAAGAAGGAAGAATGGCGCTTCGCGCCTCGAAGAGGGAGAAAGGGCTCCAGTCTTCCCTCTTCCTTCTTCGTCCTTCCCTCTGAAAAACTATTGACGAAGGGGCGGGTTGTGAGTACTATACGTCCCGTCTTCACGAGATGTGGGGCCTTAGCTCAGCTGGGAGAGCGCAACACTGGCAGTGTTGAGGTCAGCGGTTCGATCCCGCTAGGCTCCACCACCATCTCGCTTCGAAGTCGATGCGTCCCATTCGTCTAGTGGTCCAGGACACCGCCCTTTCACGGCGGTAACAGGGGTTCGAACCCCCTATGGGACGCCACTCCTATTTCTCCTTTCATCCTGCGTGATGTCTTCCTTTCGCCATCGATTGATGAGCGGTCTTGTCGTAGGCATGCCGTACCGGTATCGATTGCCCTGTCATCGGTGCCGTCTTTTGCATGAGCATGCGTCTCACTCGAGGTCGCAAAACCCGTTTTCGGGCTTGACTTGTCCACGTTCCTTGTTCTTTCAGTGTGATAGCCGGCAGTGACCCGCTGCCAGCCCGCGTGGTACCGGGCTTCCTGAGAAATTCTAATAAAATCAGTCGGTTGTTGTTGGGTTAAAAATTGATCAATTTAAGAGCGAGCCGCTGTTCATGGCGATTCAGGGACGTTTTGGAAAGGTTTTGAACAGGGTTATCCACAGAATGTGTGGAAAAGGCTTCAAGGCAAGCGGGCGAGCCAAGCGGGGGCATGGGATGCCCCCTGAGACATGGTTTGAGACACTATTCAGTCGAAGGCGCGCAGTCGTCGCAGCAGGGCGGAGGTATCCCAGCGTCCTCCTCCCATGGCCTGGAGGTCGGCATAGAATTGATCCACCAGGGCGGTGACGGGAAGGCGTGCCTGGAGGTGGCGTGCCTGCTCCAGGCAGATGGCCAGGTCCTTGCGCATCCAGTCGATCGCGAAGCCGTGGTCGTACTCGTCGTCGATCATGGTGCGATGGCGGTTCTCCATCTGCCACGAGCCTGCTGCACCCTGCGAGATAACCTCCATGACCCGGGTTTGGTCGAGCCCGGCCCGTTCGGCGAAGTGCAACCCTTCCGAGAGCCCCTGGATCAGGCCAGCGATACAGACCTGATTGACCATCTTGGTCAGTTGGCCGCTGCCGGCAGGCCCCATCAGGTTGATGGCGCGGGCATAGTGGGCGAGCAAGGGCTCGACCAGAGCGAAGTCGGCGTCGGCACCGCCGCACATGATGGTCAGGGCGCCGTTCTCGGCGCCCTGCTGACCACCGGACACCGGAGCATCGAGAAAGCCAATACCGCGTTCGCGACAGGCCGTGTCGAGGGTTTCCGCCAATCGGGCAGACGCCGTGGTGTGGTCGACCAGCAGGCTACCTGCTTGCATCCCGTGCAGGACGCCATCGTCGCCCAGGGTGACGTGTCGGACATCGTCATCGTTGCCCACGCAGAGCAGTACCAGGTCGGCCTGCTCGGCGGCCTGGCGTGGTGTGGCGTGACGATGGCCGCCGAAGCGTTCGACCCAGGCGTCGGCCTTTGACATCGTGCGATTGTAGACGTGGGCCTCGAGACCGGCCCTGGCCAAGTGACCGGCCATGGGGTAACCCATGACGCCGAGGCCGATGAAGGCGATACGGCTGATTGTCTGGCTCATGTGACACTCCTGGGTTCAGAGGTTGGCGGGGGCTGTCGGGTGGTGTCGGTAACACGAGAAAGGCCACCGCGGGGGTGGCCTTCGATCAGTACGCGTCACGTCCTCGTTGCGGTATCACTTGGTGGGATAGTCGCGCTTGTCGTGGCCCACGTAGAGCTGGCGCGGACGTCCGATCTTGTAGCTGTCGCTGATCATCTCGTGCCAGTGGGAGATCCAGCCGATGGTGCGTGACACCGCGAAGATGACGGTGAACATGTTCTTCGGAATGCCCATGGCCTTGAGGATGATGCCCGAGTAGAAGTCGACGTTCGGATACAGCTTGCGGTCGATGAAGTATTCGTCTTCCAGAGCGATCTGCTCGAGGCGCTTGGCGATCCTGAGCTGTGGGTCGTCGGCGCGGCCAAGTTGTGCCAGTACCTCGTCGCAGGTCTCCTTCATGACCTTGGCGCGTGGGTCGAAGTTGCGGTAGACCCGGTGACCGAAGCCCATCAGCTTGAAGGGGTCGTCCTTGTCCTTGGCGCGATCGACGAAGCGCTGGATGTTCTCTTCGCTTTCGTCGCCGATCTCGTCGAGCATGTTCAGTACCGCCTCATTGGCGCCGCCGTGAGCCGGGCCCCAGAGGGCGGCGATGCCGGCGCTGATGCAGGCGAAGGGGTTGGCACCGGTGGAGCCTGCCAGGCGAACCGTGGACGTGGAGGCATTCTGCTCGTGGTCGGCATGGAGCATGAAGATGCGATCCATGGCCTTGGCGAACACCGGGTTGATCTGGTAGCCCTCGCAGGGGTTGCTGAACATCATGTAGAGGAAATTCTCTGCATAGTTCAGGTCATTGCGAGGATAATTGAAGGGTTGGCCGATGTTGTATTTGTAGGACATCGCCGCGAGCGTCGGCATCTTGGCGATCAGGCGAATGGCGCTGATCTCGCGATCTTCCTGCTTGGTGATGTCCAGATGGTCATGGTAGAAGGCCGCCAGGCCGCCGACCACGCCGCACAGGATCGACATTGGGTGGGCGTCGCGGCGGAAGCCCTTGAAAAAGTTGGCCAGCTGTTCGTGCACCATGGTGTGCGAGGTAACGCGATTCGTGAATGCGTCATACTCGTCCTTGCTCGGCAGCTCGCCGAACATCAGCAGGTAGCAGAGTTCGACGAAGTCGGAATGCTTGGCCAGCTCATCGATGGGGTAGCCACGATGGAGCAGCATGCCCTTGCCGCCATCGATGTAGGTAATGGCGGACTGGCACGAAGAGGTGGCCATGAAGCCGGGATCGTAGGTGAAGAGACCTTCCGAGCCCAGGCCGCGAACGTCGATCACGTCCGGCCCGCGAGTGCCGGAGTAGATCGGCAGTTCGATCGGCTTGTCTAGGCCCTCTACCGTCAAAGTCGCTTTCCTGTCAGCCATGATGGCCTCCTCTACGTGTTCTTGATGAGCCGATAAGTCGCTATCTCGCAGGACTTGCCAGCAAAAAGGTTCGCCCACTATAGAAGCGTCTTCGTGATTGTCAATTGGTCTATCGGCGCCATTAGTGTTACCTATTTGCTTGTGTTGTATGGGGTTTGTACATGAAATGGTGCTTCGCACCATGCATGACGCGGCCTTCGGATGGTCTGTCGGGACGGAGAAGAAGGGGGACTCGAACAGGCGAAATTTTTCGGTTTGACGCCCTTCGTCATGGTCGTTTGGACGAGGGGCGATTTGTCACGAATGGGGCAGGACCCTATAATCTTGTTCCGCGACTGGCAGGAAACGGCAATACGTGACCGCGTCGGTCACGTATTGCCCCTTCCCGAAACCACCGCCCGCTTCGGGGCATGCCCAAGCGCCCAGCGGCGGGCCAAGAGAGTGTGTATAGAGCCGTGAATAGCAAACGACCCGTAAATCTGGATCTGTCCACGATACAGTTCCCCCTTCCCGCCTTGACGTCCATTGCGCATCGCATTACCGGCGTCATTCTCTTCATCGGATTGATCTTCGGCTTCTGGGCGCTGGATGCGTCGCTGTCGTCGGCCGAAGGCTTCGCGACCGTGCAGAATGCTCTGGCCAGCAACTTCCTGGCGAAGCTGATCGCCTGGGGGCTGCTGTCCGCACTGGCTTTCCACTTCGTGGCCGGTATCAAGCACCTGCTGATGGACATCGACATCGGCGTGACCCTCGAGGGTGGCGTCAAGAAGGCGCAGATCACCGTGGTGGTGAGTGCGGTCCTGATCATTCTGGCGGGAGTCTGGGTATGGTAACCAATATCACGAACCTCGGCCGCAGCGGGCTTTCCGACT
This sequence comes from Halomonas sp. I1, assembly GCF_032334135.1. NCBI lineage: Bacteria > Pseudomonadati > Pseudomonadota > Gammaproteobacteria > Oceanospirillales > Halomonadaceae > Halomonas > Halomonas sp. I1. The sequence goes on along the minus strand of NZ_JAVXUS010000003.1, from coordinate 70,955 downwards.
GGCTCGTGCAGCGTGCCTCGGCCATTGTGTTGGCCCTCTATACACTCTTCATCGTCGGCTACCTGCTGTTTTCCCCGGGGCTGGATTATGCTGCCTGGAGTGGCCTGTTCTCCCAGACCTGGATGCGGATCTTCTCGCTGCTGGCCTTCGTGTCGCTGGCGGCTCATGCCTGGGTCGGTCTGTGGACCGTGACCACCGACTACATCAAGCCGACCGGCATCCGTGTCGCCGCCCAGTCCATCATCATCCTGGCCATCTTCGTGTTCCTGGTCTGGGGCATCCAAGTTCTGTGGGGAGCCTGATCCATGTCCAACATGCGTAGTCTGACATTCGACGCCATCATCATCGGCGGCGGCGGTTCCGGCATGCGGGCCGCCCTTGAGCTGGCTAAGTCCGGCAAGAAGACCGCTGTGCTGTCCAAGGTCTTCCCGACCCGCTCGCACACCGTCTCTGCTCAGGGGGGAATCACCTGCGCCATCGCCTCGGCCGATCCCGAGGATGACTGGCGCTGGCACATGTACGACACCGTCAAGGGCGGCGATTACATCACCGACCAGGAAGCGGCCGAGTACATGTGCTCCGAGGGCCCCAAGGCAGTCTTCGAACTCGAGCACATGGGGCTGCCGTTCTCGCGTTTCGAGAACGGGCGTATCTATCAGCGCCCCTTCGGTGGCCAGTCCAAGGACTTCGGCAAGGGCGGCCAGGCGGCCCGGACCTGTGCGGCGGCCGACCGTACCGGCCATGCGCTGCTGCATACCCTTTACCAGAACAACTTGAAGAACAATACCACCTTCCTCAATGAGTGGTACGCCGTCGACCTGGTCAAGAACGCCAATGGTGACGTGGTGGGCTGCATCGCCATGGACATCGAGACCGGTGAGGTCGTGCATGTCAAGGCCAAGGCTACCGTCCTGGCCACCGGCGGCTCCGGGCGTATCTATTCGTCCACCACCAACGCCTTGATCAATACCGGCGATGGTATCGGTATGGCGCTGCGTGCCGGCATCCCGATGCAGGACATGGAAATGTGGCAGTTCCATCCCACCGGTATCTATGGCGCCGGCGTGCTGGTGACTGAAGGCTGTCGTGGCGAGGGGGGCTATCTGGTCAACAAGGATGGCGAACGCTTCATGGAGCGTTATGCCCCGAATGCCAAGGACCTGGCCGGTCGCGACGTGGTCGCGCGTTCCATGGTCATGGAAATCCTCGAGGGGCGTGGTTGCGGCGAGAACGGCGATCACGTCTACCTCAAGCTGGACCATCTCGGCGAAGAGGTACTCGGCAAGCGTCTGCCGGGCATCGTCGAGCTGTCCAAGACCTTCGCCCACGTGGATCCGGCCAAGGAGCCGATCCCGGTGGTGCCGACCTGCCACTACATGATGGGAGGGGTGGCCACCAACGTGCATGGCCAGGCCATCGCTCAGGATGCCGATGGCAACGACCAGATCGTCAACGGCCTGTATGCCGTGGGCGAGGCAGCGTGCGTCTCCGTGCATGGGGCCAATCGACTGGGCGGCAATTCGCTGCTCGATCTTGTGGTGTTCGGGCGTGCCGCCGGCATGTTCATCGAAAGTGCCCTCAACGAAGGGATCGACTACCTTGCGGCCAGCGATGACGATATCGAGGCCGCCATGCGTCGGATCAATCGCTGGAACGAGTCCGAAGGCGGAGAAACCGTACCCGAGCTCAAGCGTGCCCTGCAGGAGATCATGCAGAGTGATTTCGGTGTCTTCCGTCAGGAGGACAACATGCAGAAGGGCGTTCAGCAGCTGGCCGAGTTGCGCGAGCGGATCGCCAATGCCTATCTGCCGGACAAGTCCAATGCCTTCAACACGGCGCGTGTCGAGGCGCTGGAACTGGATAACCTGATGGAGGTCGCCGAGGCCACCGCCATCGCGGCCCTGGAGCGCAAGGAAAGTCGTGGTGCGCACTCTCGCTACGATTATCCGGATCGCGACGATGCCAACTGGCTCAAGCATTCGATGTACTTCCCGGCAGAGAAGCGCCTGGGGCAGCGCGAGGTCAACTTCGCGCCCAAGACCGTCGACATGTTCGAGCCGAAAGTTCGCACCTACTAAGGGGGAGTCACGATGTCCACGCTTCAGGTATCTCTGTATCGCTACAACCCGGAAACGGACTCCGCCCCGTACATGGAGGAGTTCCAGATCGACACTCAGGGCCGTGACATCATGGTCCTGGATGTCCTGCACATGGTGAAGGAACAGGACAACGGCCTGGCCTTTCGTCGTAGCTGCCGTGAAGGGGTGTGCGGCTCCGACGGCATGAACATGAACGGCAAGAATGGCCTGGCCTGCATCACACCGCTTTCCGAGGTGGTCAAGAAGGGCAAGCTGACGCTGCGCCCGCTGCCCGGTCTGCCGGTGATCCGTGACCTGGTGGTCGACATGGGCCTGTTCTACCAGCAGTACGAGCGCATTCAGCCGTATCTTCAGAACGATAACCCGGCGCCGGCCATCGAGCGGCTGCAGTCACCGGAGGATCGCGACAAGCTCGACGGCCTCTACGAGTGCATCCTCTGCGCCTGCTGCTCGACGTCCTGCCCGTCCTTCTGGTGGAATCCGGACAAGTTCGTCGGGCCGGCCGGGCTGCTGCAGGCCTATCGTTTCCTGGCGGACTCGCGTGATGAAGCCACCCGTGAACGCCTGGCCGAACTCGAGGATCCGTTCAGCGTATTCCGCTGCCGGGGCATCATGAATTGCGTGGCGGTTTGTCCCAAGGGACTCAATCCTACACGCGCTATCGGCAAGATCCGCGAGATGTTGCTGGCGAATGCCACTTAAATCGAGGCCCGCGGCTTGTTATCATACTCACCGGCCCTGAGTTGCGGCGTATCGTCGCAGCCCTGACCCGGTGATTCGTCGAAAGCCGGTGCCCTGTGCACCGGCTTTTGGCCATCGAAATCAAGGGCGGGTCCACCATCGTTGGCCGCCACCGATGTCGTCACGGATGAGCCGTGCGATGCCGAACCACCCCATCAGTGCAGGGTGACCGAGAGATGCAACAAGGCATAATGGAGTTGATGTGGCGCTCCTCTCACGTCAGTGGCAGTAATGTCCACTACGTGGAAGCGCTCTACGAGCAGTATCTGGATGATCCCGAGGCCGTTCCCGACGAATGGCGAGAGTACTTCGATACACTGCCGAGACCCGACGGCAGCGCCACCCACGACGTTCCGCTTGCCCCTACCCGCGAACAGTTCTATCAGCTAGGCCAGCAGCGGCGTACCGCGCAGGCCGCCTCGTCCGGCAGTGGCGAGAACAAGAAGCAGGTCAAGGTCCTGCAGCTGATCAACGCCTACCGCGTTCGCGGACACCAGAAGGCCGATATCGATCCCCTGGGCTTGCGTAGCCCGACGCCCGTTCCCGATCTCGACCTCTCCTTCCACCAGCTCTCCAAGTCCGACCTGGACACCGAATTCCAGACCGGTTCGTTCTTCCTGGGAGCCGACAAGGCACCGCTGAAGGAGATCGTCGAGGCGCTGCAGCAGACCTACTGCCGCAGCATCGGCTGCGAGATCATGCATATCGTCGACACCGAGGAGAAACGCTGGCTGCAGCAACGTTTCGAGTCGGTGCGCAGCGCCCCCAGGTTCAGCGAGGATGTGCGCAAGCATGTGCTGGAGCGTCTGACCGCTGCCGAGGGGCTGGAAAGCTATCTGGCCTCCAAGTATCCAGGGACGAAGCGGTTCGGTCTGGAAGGCGGGGAGTCCTTCATCCCCATGATGGACGAGTTGATCCAGCGCAGTGGCGGCTACGGCACCAAGGAAGTCGTCATCGGCATGGCCCACCGCGGCCGGCTCAACGTGCTGGTCAACATCCTCGGCAAGAATCCTTCCGAGCTGATCGACGAATTCGACGGCAAGAAGGTGGTCGAGCGTGGCTCCGGTGACGTCAAGTACCACCAGGGGTTCAGTTCCAACGTCATGACCCCTGGAGGTGAAGTTCACCTGGCGCTGTCGTTCAACCCGTCTCACCTGGAGATCGTCGCTCCGGTGGTCGAAGGGTCGGTGCGGGCTCGCCAGGACCGCCGCGACGATGCGGATGGCGGCAAGGTGCTGCCGATCAATGTTCACGGTGACGCGGCCTTCGCCGGTCAGGGCGTGGTCATGGAGACATTCCAGATGTCCCAGACCCGCGCCTACCGTACCGGTGGCACGGTGCACATCGTGATCAACAACCAGGTGGGGTTCACCACGTCCCACCCGGAGGATTCGCGTTCCACCGAGTACTGCACCGATATCGCCAAGATGGTCCAGTCGCCGATCTTCCACGTCAATGGCGACGACCCGGATGCCGTCTTGCATGCCACCCAGGTCGCCCTGGACTATCGCCAGCAGTTCAAGAAGGACGTGGTCATCGACCTGGTCTGCTATCGCCGGCGCGGCCACAACGAGGCCGATGAGCCGTCCGGCACCCAGCCGATGATGTATCGCAAGATCAAGGACCATGCCTCTTCTCGGGCAGTGTATGCCAAGCGCCTGGTGGGCGAAGGGCTGCTCAGCGAAGATGACATCAAGTCCATGGTCGATACCTACCGGGACGACCTGGTGGCCGGCAACCATGTGGCCAATGCCCTGGTGCAACAGCCCAACACGGCCTTGTTCGTCGACTGGAAGCCTTACCTCGGGCACGAGTGGTCCGGCTTCACCGACACCAGTGTCGACTTGAAGCATCTGCAGGCCCTGGCGGCGAAGATGTGCACCATCCCGGATGGTGTCGCCGTCCAGCGCCAGGTCGCCAAGATCTATGACGACCGTCGCAAGATGCAGGCCGGCGGCATGGCGGCGAACTGGGGCTTCGCCGAGACCCTGGCCTATGCCACCTTGCTGGATGAAGGGCACCCGGTACGCCTGACCGGCCAGGACAGTGGCCGCGGGACCTTCTCCCACCGTCATGCGGTGGTGCACAACCAGAACGATGGCACCACCTATGTGCCGTTGCAGCACCTTTCCGAAGGGCAGCCTGCCTTCACCATCCACGACTCCTTCCTCTCGGAAGAAGCCGTGCTGGCGTTCGAGTACGGTTATTCCACCACGGCACCCAATGATCTGGTGGTCTGGGAAGCTCAGTTCGGTGACTTCTTCAACGGTGCCCAGGTGGTGGTCGACCAGTTCATCTCGTCCGGCGAGACCAAGTGGGAGAGGCTCTGTGGCCTGACCATGCTGCTGCCCCATGGCTACGAAGGGCAGGGGCCGGAGCACTCCTCGGCGCGCCTGGAACGTTTCCTGCAACTGTGCGCCGAGCACAACATGCAGGTGTGCGTGCCGACCACGCCGGCGCAGATCTTCCACCTGCTGCGCCGCCAGGTGATTCGCAAGCTGCGCAAGCCGCTGATCGTGATGTCGCCCAAAAGCCTGCTGCGCCACAAGGAAGCCACATCCAATCTCGACGAGCTGGCCAATGGCCACTTCCAGATGGTGCTGCCCGACCAGGGCAAGCGTGACGCCGACAAGGTGGAGCGCATCGTCCTGTGTGCCGGCAAGGTCTACTACGACCTGGCCAACTGGCGCGAGGAAAATGCCCGCGATGACGTGGCCATCCTGCGGCTCGAGCAGCTTTATCCCTTCCCCGAGGAAGAGCTCTTCGAGGCGATCAAGGACTATACCAATGCCACCGATGTGGTGTGGTGCCAGGAAGAACCGCTGAACCAGGGCGCCTGGTATCCGAGCCAGCATCACATGCGCATTGCTGTCGAGCGCCTGAAGGCTGGGCTGGGCGGACGGCTCAAGTTCGCCGGTCGCCCGGCCTCCGCCGCCCCCGCAGCGGGCTACATGTCCGTGCATACCGAACAGCAGCGCCAGTTGGTGGAAGACGCCTTCAACCTCTGAGGCGAGCCACCGGGACGAGAGAGAACACACAAGGGAAACGACATGGCTACCGAGATCAAGGCACCCACCTTTCCGGAATCCGTTGCCGAAGGCAGCGTGGCCGCCTGGCACAAGAAGCCGGGCGAGAGCGTCGAGCGTGACGAACTGATCGTCGAGATCGAAACCGACAAGGTGGTGCTCGAGGTCGTCGCACCCGAGGCTGGCACCTTGAGCGAAGTGCTGGCGGAAGAAGGCGATACCGTGGAGTCCGAGCAGGTCCTCGGGCGCCTCGGGGAAGGTCAGGCGAGCGGCGGAGCTCAGGACGAGAGCAAGTCCGAGGCCAGCGAACCGGCCGCCGGAGAGGGTGATGCCGGCGGTGCGACGGCCGATGCCAAGCCTGCTGCCGGTGGTGCTCAACACGAGGTGAAGGCTCCCACCTTCCCCGAATCCATCCAGGAAGGCACCGTGGCCAGCTGGAACAAGCAGGTCGGCGAAGCCGTCAAGCGTGACGAGGTCCTGGCCGAGATCGAGACTGACAAGGTGGTGCTCGAAGTGGTGGCACCTGCCGATGGTGCCTTGACCGAGATCAAGGCCGAAGAAGGCAGCCAGGTCGAGTCCGAGGCCGTGCTGGCATTGTTCGGCGAAGGCGCCGGTGGCGATGCCGCGTCGAATGCGGGCGAGGAAAAGGCACCGGCATCCGCCGACGATGGCGAGAGCGACGAGAAGGTCGGGGACAAGATCCTCGCGCCGGCGGCACGCAAGCTGGTCGCCGAACACGATCTGGATGTCAACAAGATCGAAGGCACCGGCAAGGGCGGGCGCGTCCTCAAGGAAGACGTGCAGAAAGCCGTGAAGGACGGTTCCGCCAAGAAAGCGGCCAAGTCCTCCGGCGGTGCTGCCAAACAGGCTGCCGCGGCGGCGCCGGCCGTCGAGGGCGAGCGTGTCGAGAAACGCGTGCCGATGACCCGGCTGCGCCAGACCATCGCCAAGCGCCTGGTGCAGGCCCAGCAGACCGCCGCCATGCTGACCACCTACAACGAGGTGGATATGGGCGCGGTGATGGACTTGCGCGCCCAGTACAAGGAGACCTTCCTCAAGGCCCACGACACCAAGCTCGGTTTCATGGGCTTCTTCGTCAAGGCGGCCTCCGAGGCACTCAAGCGTTTCCCCGACGTCAACGCCTCCATCGACGGCACCGATATCGTCTATCACGGCTACCAGGACATTGGCGTGGCCGTCTCCACCGACCGTGGCCTGGTGGTGCCGGTGCTGCGTGACACCGACAGCATGAAGATCGCCGATGTCGAGAAGGGCATCGTCGACTTCGGCAAGCGGGCACGAGACGGCAAGCTCGGTATCGACGAGATGCAGGGCGGTACCTTCACCATCACCAATGGCGGTATCTTCGGCTCGCTGCTGTCGACACCGATCCTCAACCCGCCGCAGACCGCGATCCTGGGCATGCACAAGATCCAGGAGCGCCCCATGGCAGTGAACGGCAAGGTCGAAGTGCGCCCCATGATGTACCTCGCCGTGTCATACGATCACCGCATGATCGATGGCAAGGACGCGGTGCAATTCCTGGTGACCATCAAGGAACTGCTCGAAGATCCGGCGCGTCTGCTGTTGGATATCTGAGCCGCGGGATAACGAGCCTCTCAGCGAAGAGCAACGATAGGAGCCGACATGGCTGACAAGTTTGATGTGATCGTCATCGGTGCGGGCCCCGGCGGCTACGTCGCCGCCATTCGGGCCGCCCAGCTGGGCCTGAAGACCGCCTGCGTCGAGAAGTGGGTCAACAAGGAAGGCAAGACCGTTCATGGCGGCACTTGCCTGAACGTGGGGTGCATCCCGTCCAAGGCGCTGCTCGAGTCGTCTCACAAGTTCGTCGAGGCGCGTGACCATTTCGAGGAAATCGGCATCGACATCGAGGCGCCCACGCCGAACATCGCCAAGATGCTCGAGTTCAAGGAGCAGGTGATCGCCAAGAACGTCGGTGGTATCAGCGCGCTGTTCAAGGCCAACGGCGTGACCGCCATCGACGGTACCGGCAAGGTGACCGGCAACAAGCAGGTTGAAGTGACCGACCATGATGGCAAGGCCACGACCTACGAGGCCGACAACATCGTCGTCGCTGCCGGTTCCGTGCCGGTGGAAATTCCCCCGACGCCGCTCACCGAGGATCTCATCGTCGATTCCGCCGGTGCCCTGGAATTCCAGGAAGCGCCGAAGCGTCTTGGCGTGATCGGTGCCGGCGTGATCGGCCTGGAGCTCGGCAGCGTGTGGAGCCGCCTGGGCAGTGAGGTCACCATCCTCGAGGCCATGGATGACTTCCTGCCGATGGTCGACAAGACCATCGCCAAGGATGCCCAGAAACTGTTCAAGAAGCAGGGGCTGGACATCAAGCTCGGTGCTCGAGTGACCGGGTCCGAGGTCAAGGGCAACGAGGTCGTGGTCAAGTATGCCGATGCCAAGGGCGAACAGGAGATCACGTTCGACAAGCTGATCGTCTGTGTCGGTCGTCGTCCCTACACCAAGGGCGTGATCGCTGATGGGGTCGGCATCGATCTGGACGAGCGCGGTTTCATCAGCGTCGATGACCAATGCCGTACCAACGTACCGAGTGTCTATGCCATCGGTGATTGCGTACGTGGCCTGATGCTGGCCCACAAGGCCTCCGAGGAGGGCGTCATGGTGGCCGACATCATCGCCGGCCACAAGGCAGAGATGAACTACGATGCCATCCCGAGCGTTATCTACACGGCGCCGGAAGTTGCCTGGGTCGGCATGACCGAACAGGATGCCAAGGCCGCCGGCATCAAGGTGGAGACTGGCTCCTTCCCGTTCTCCGCCAATGGCCGTGCTCTGGCCAACAACGCGCCGGACGGTCAGGTCAAGGTCGTTGCCGACGCCGAGACCGACCGCGTGCTGGGCGTGCATATCCTCGGCCAGCATGCCGGTGAACTGATCGCTCAGGGCGTGATCGCCATGGAGTTCGGCTCCAGTGCCGAGGATCTGGCGCTGACCTGCTACGCCCATCCGAGCACCTCCGAGGCGGTGCACGAAGCCGCGCTGGCGGTGGGTGGCCATGCCATTCACATGGCCAATCGCAAGAAGCGTAAGTAAGACAAGAAGCGCCGCTTGTGGAAGGAGGCAATCTGTCACTCCTTCCGAAGGCGGCGCATCCCTTCCGGCGATGTACCGGAAGGGAGCGGTGGTAGCCTGAACGTCGCGCCACGCGAGTGCTGGCGAGGTTACCGTTCGAGTCACATGCAACCAATGGCATGAATCGATGAACCTTCACGAGTATCAGAGCAAGCAGCTGTTTGCCGATTACGGCTTGCCGGTGTCCAAGGGCTTTGCCGTTGACACCCCCGAAGAGGCGGCGGAAGCCTGCAAGAAGATCGGCGGTGACAAGTGGGTCGTCAAGGCCCAGGTGCACGCCGGTGGCCGCGGCAAGGCCGGCGGCGTCAAGCTGGTCGAGAGCCCCGAGGATGCCAGGGCCTTCGCCGAGCAGTGGCTGGGCAAGAGCCTGGTGACCTTCCAGACCGACGAGAAGGGCCAGCCGGTCGCCAAGATCCTGGTCGAGAACTGCACCGATATCGCCGATGAGCTCTACCTGGGCGCCGTGGTCGATCGTGGCACGCAGCGCGTGGTCTTCATGGCCTCCACCGAGGGTGGCGTGGAGATCGAGAAGGTCGCCGAGGAGACGCCCGAGAAGATCCTCAAGGCCGAGATCGACCCGCTGGTCGGGGCTCAGCCATATCAGGCCCGCGAACTGGCGTTCAAGCTGGGGCTGTCCGGTAACCAGGTCAAGCAGTTCACCAAGATCTTCCTGGGGCTGTCCAAGCTGTTCCACGACAAGGATCTGGCACTGCTCGAGATCAACCCGCTGGTGATCACCGAGGAAGGCAACCTCCATTGCCTCGACGCCAAGGTCAACCTCGATGGTAATGCCCTCTATCGCCATCCGGACCTGCAGGCCATGCGTGACCCCTCTCAGGAGGACGAGCGCGAGGCCGATGCCGCCAAGTGGGACCTGAACTATGTGGCCCTGGAAGGCAACATCGGTTGCATGGTCAATGGGGCGGGCCTGGCCATGGGTACCATGGACATCATCAAGCTCCATGGCGGCCAGCCGGCCAACTTCCTCGACGTCGGTGGCGGTGCCACCAAGGAACGCGTCGCCGAAGCCTTCAAGATCATTCTGTCCGACACCTCCGTGAAGGCCGTGCTGGTCAATATCTTCGGCGGTATCGTGCGCTGCGACATGATCGCCGAAGGCATCATCGGCGCTGTCGAGCAAGTGGGCGTCAATGTCCCGGTCGTGGTGCGTCTGGAAGGTAACAACGCCGAGCTGGGTGCCGAGAAACTGGCCTCCAGCGGTCTGAACATCATCGCTGCTACCAGCCTGACCGATGCGGCTCAGCAGGTCGTCAAGGCAGCGGAGGGCAAGTAATGAGCATCCTCATCGACAAGAACACCAAGGTCATCTGCCAGGGCTTCACCGGTGGCCAGGGGACCTTCCATTCCGAACAGGCAATCGCCTATGGCACTCGGATGGTCGGCGGCGTGACCCCGGGCAAGGGCGGCCAGGAGCACCTCGGCCTGCCGGTGTTCAACACCGTCAAGGAAGCGGTCGAGGAGACCGGCGCCGAGGCCAGCGTGATCTACGTGCCGGCTCCGTTCTGTAAGGATTCCATCCTCGAGGCTGCCAATGCCGGCATCAAGCTGATCGTCTGCATTACCGAGGGCATTCCTACCCTGGACATGCTCGACGTCAAGGTGAAATGTGATGAGCTGGGTGCTCGCCTGATCGGTCCGAATTGCCCCGGTGTGATCACTCCTGACGAGTGCAAGATCGGCATCATGCCCGGCCACATCCACAAGGCAGGCAAGGTCGGCATCGTCTCGCGTTCCGGCACCCTGACCTACGAGGCCGTCAAGCAGACCACCGATCACGGTTTCGGCCAGTCGTCCTGTGTGGGTATCGGTGGCGACCCGATCCCGGGCTCCAACTTCATCGATATCCTGGCGGAATTCGAGAAGGATCCGGCGACCGAAGCGATTGTGATGATCGGCGAGATCGGTGGTACCGCTGAGGAAGAGGCGGCCGCCTATATCAAGGCGAACGTCTCCAAGCCGGTGGTCGCCTACATTGCGGGGGTTACCGCGCCTCCCGGCAAGCGCATGGGCCACGCCGGCGCCATCATCGCCGGTGGCAAGGGTACCGCCGACGAGAAGTTCGGTGCTCTCGAAGCTGCGGGTGTGAAAACCGTGCGCTCACTGGCCGAGATCGGCGATGCACTGAAGGATGCCGCTGGCTGGTAAGCCGAGGCGTCGTCTTTCGATGCAGTAAAAGGGAAAAGGGCACCTCCGGGTGCCCTTTTCTCGTTGTGGAGGGTGCCTGTCACTCGGCGGCACGCCAGCGATCGCGTCCTTCGCGCTTGGCCGCCAGCAGGGCCTGGTCGGCACGCTGGATGGTCGCCTGGATATCATCCTCGGGACGATGTTCGGCGACCCCGATGCTGGCGGTCAGGGTGATCTTGATGTTGGCCTCGACGGGAATCTTCAGTCCGCGTAGCCGCTCGCCGAGACGTTCCATCAGCGACGTTGCCTGGGGAAGCGGTGTTTCCGGCAACAGCAGCAGGAACTCTTCTCCACCCCAGCGGCCACAATGGTCGGAGGCGCGCAGGCTGTCCTGCAGTGTGCTGGCCAGAATTTCCAGTGCTCGATCACCGACACCGTGCCCGTGATAGTCGTTGACACGCTTGAAGTGGTCGATATCGACCATTGCCAGGGTGAAGGGGCGGTGATGGCGGGAGCTCGTTGCCGTGAGTTGTTCGAGTTGTTCGTGCAGGCGTCGGCGATTGGCGAGGCCAGTCAACGGGTCGACAGCGGACGCTGCCTTCAATGCCAGGTTGCGTTCGCGCAGCAACGATTGATAGCGATCGGCAATGCGTGACAGCTTGCGCTGGCGTTTCAACTGGCGCTCGAGCTGATCTCGGGTCGAGTTGAGGTCTGCGTGGGCGCTTTGCTGAAAACCATCGGCAATGGAGATCAGGCGCTCGAGTCTGTCCTGCTGCTCGAGGTGATGATGAAACAGCCGTTCGAGGGCATCATGCAACGGATGGTCGCGATTGGCCGGTTCTGCCAGCAAGGCCTCGACGTGTTCCAGCAACGGTGGTTCCTGGTGTTTCATGCGACTGCCTCCGGGTCATTCATGCCGGCGTCTGCCCGGGGGTGATCGTGAAGACGAAGGTACAGTCTTCGCGAAACTCCTCGGCCAGCTCGGCGATGCGCTCGTTGCGGGGGTCGTAGCGCCAGATCACGCTGACGTCTCGCCCTTGCTGATGAGCGTCCTCAAGCAGGTCGAAGATGTCCATCATCGCCTTGACCGAACTAGTGTTCAGGTAGACGAGCTCGAGGTCGAGGTCGAGAGGATGTGAGGCCTGAGCGAGAAAGGCTTCGGTCCAGTCGATGACCTGGCTGAACAACTCATAGGAGTTCTCCGGATAAGAGTCTCCCTGCAGGTGGAGTCGGCCAGCCTGCCAGTCGCTCTGAATCAAGGGGGTGGACTGGCTTCCGGGAATGTTCAGATCTTGGTGCATGGGTCGAGACCGATTAAATGGTGGCTGTCAGACTGAAGAACGCGCGGCCCGAGGACAGTGGCTCGAGCGAGGCCTGAAGGGGCTGGGTCGACTTGCGGGCCATGTCGAGCAGACCGAGCCCCGCGCCGCTGGGATTGCTCTCGTCACGCGGTCGACGAAGCTGTTGCTTGTAGGCCCGCTTCAGTTCGCTGGCATCGAGTCCGGACAGGCCTTCCACGGTATCGACGAGACGCCGGCCGTCATCGATTTCCACCAGGTTGCCGGCCGAGACCAGGTAATGGCCCTGGTCGTCACGTGCCACGGCCACCGTGGCAGTGGCGGCTTCATCGTCATAGCCTTGTTGGCGCGCATAATGCCGGATGTTCTGGGTCATTTCTATGTAGACCGCAAAGACATCCATGGCCGCGGAAGGTGCCGTTTCCTGCGTATTCATGTAGTTGCGCAGGGCATTGCCGATTTCTTCGATGAGGCTGCGCGATATCGGGCCGTTGAAGCACAGCATGATGTGCTGTTGCAGGTAAGTGTCGCGCAGGTTCAGTAGATCCATGACGCTTCCTCTCTTTTCGGTCAGGATGCGGTCGAGTGGTCATCGCTCGCTGTTCGGGGGAGCCGGTGATATGGCATGGAAACGAAAACATAGCATGGTGATGTCATCGCGTTGAGGCAGTTCACCACGATAGCGCTCCAGCTCTGCCTCGAAGGCGGCGATCTGGTCGGACAGGGGAGCACGGGCATGGCGTTGCAGCATGTCGCGAAAGCGCGTGTTGCCAAAACCGAAGCCGTGCTCACCGCCGGCCTGATCGAGGAAACCGTCGGAACACAGGGTGTAGGTTGAATCACGGCGCAGTGGCAGCACCTCGTTGCGGTACGTCATGGCCCGTTTCTGCCCCAGGGCGCGCTTGCCGCCGGGATAACTCGTGATGCCATCGCCGTCGCTGGCGTAGAGCGATATCTTGGCGCCGGCAAAGGTCAAGCGTTCGAGATCGGGCTCTACCCACACCAGGCCGACATCCATGTTGGTGGCGATGGATGTCGGCAGGGTATCCCTGTGCAGGGTGGCACGATTCTGTCGATCCGTTTCGTTGAGCAGAGCGGCCGGATCATCGGGGCCCACTCTCAGGATGGCGTTGTCGATGATCGCGCGGGCGAGCATGGTCATCAGCGAGCCGGGTACGCCATGACCGGCGCAGTCGATGATGCCCATGAGGTAGCCGCGATCGGTGGCGTGGAAGACGTAGATATCGCCACCGACCCTGTCCCTGGGGCGCCAGAGTACGGCGTGACGGCCGGGCAGTTTCGCCTGTAGCTGGCGGCTTGGCAGGATGGCCCGCTGGATGATGCTGGCGTACTCCAGGGAGGCATCGACCTGACGCCTGGCTTCGGCCATTTCGTTGTTGGCCTGGACCAGGGCCTGGGTGCGCTGCTGGACCCTGTCTTCGAGATCCTGAGTATGACGCTCGATACGACGCGCCATGTGGGTAAAGTCGCGTGACAACTCGCCGATTTCATCGTGGCGCTCGGTGGGAAGCCGATGGTCGAAGTCGCCGTTGGCAAGTGCTCGCGCGGAACGCTGCAGTCGGCGCAGGGGGCCGAGAATGAGACGTTCGGTCGCGTAGGAAAAGGCAACCATCAAGAGCGCCAGAATCAAGGCCAGGGTGGCCGTCATCGGCCACAGCCAGTGGTCGCCGAGCAAGGGAGCCGCACGCAGATCAAGGGCGCTGACCAGCAGCCAGTCGAGTGCTGGGAGATAACCGACGGCGACCAGGCGAGGTTCACCCTCCAGTGTCGCCTCGAATGTCTCCACGCCGCCCGGATGCCGCCGTGTCTCTTGCAGGGCGGACCGAAGTCGGTCTCGAGACGCCTCGTCATCGAGCAGTGACTGGATGCGTCGCTGGGTCATGTCCTGATCGGCCACATGACGGCCGATGGCCACCCGTTGCCGCTCCGGGTGCGCCTGGATCTCGCCCTGAGCATTGACGATCATCGGCGTGATGCCCGCTGGGCTATCACGGATGAAACGATCGAGAAAGTGCCCCAGGTCGATGCCACCGCCCGTCAGTCCCAGCAGCTCTCCGTTGCGACGGATCTTGACGTTGAGCCATACCTTGGTCAGTTCCAGCTTCTGGTCTCGGCTGACATTGATGCTGTAGGAGCCCATGTCATCGGCGACGTCGCCATACCAGGCATCGGCCGGGTCGTCCGGTGACAGGCGGTAGCGAGGTTCGGTGCTGAACGGTCGTTGGCCGTCGTTGTAGTAGTAGTCGCCGCTGGCGTGGTCGACGATGAAGTAGGCATCGCCACTGAACTGGCGGCGATAGCCGCTTGCCTCATCGAAGAATCTCTCGCGCAGGGCAGGGTCGTGCGGATTGTCCAGCCATTCCCGGGTGACCACCGAATCGGCCAGGCGTCGTGATAGTGCCAGATCCCGTGAGACAGGCGTGAGTATCCGCTGCATGTGGAGCAGCGTGTATTGCTCGGCGTAGCCGGAGGCGAAGTGGCGTCGTACGTCATCAAGTGCCTGCCAGGCGATCAACAAGGCGGGCACGAGGGCAACGAGACACGCCAGCAGCAGTGTCAGGGTGGACTTGCCACCGAGTCCCCAGTATCTGGCCATAGAAGAGAGCGCTTCCCTGCGTAGTCATCGGCGGGTTGAGACCCGCTACTTTCGTTTTAGCTTACACGATGCCACAAGGCGGCGTTGACTACGAGTCGTCATCGGGAGGGGCTTGTCGAGTGCCGCAGCCAGCGACCCATCAGGAGTGCGAAGGCTGGCGCGCCGGCCAGCAGATAGAGATGGTAGGTGACCAACCGCCAGACGACCACGGCGGCGGCGGCCTGAGTGGCGGGCATCAGTGGCATCAACAGCGCGCCGACGCCGAGTTCGGCGGCACCGGCACCGCCGGGCAGGATGCTGACCTGGCTGGCTGCCATGGCCAGCATCTGGGTCAGGAAGGTCCAGGCCCACTCCACCTGGCCGCCCACGCCGAGCACGGCCAGGTACAGCAGGCTATAACGCAGTAGCCAGTGTGCCGCACACAGGCCAAGGATGGCCGCCAGCCGGGTGGGTGGCAGGCAGAGTGTGGCGATCAATGCACGACGGCAGCCGATGAGTCGCCGGGCCAGCCAGCGGCGACGGCGGGGAGACAGGCGTCGTAACCACAGGCTCGGGCGTTGGCGCAGTAGCCGGGGGAGTCTCAGGATCGACAGACCGACCAGCAGCATGAGACCGACCAGGCCCAGCATGGCGATGGCCAGCAGCCCCTGGTGGGGCCAGACCACATTGCCGCCCAGCGAGATGCTTGCCAGCACGCCGAGTATCGCCAGGAAGAACAGCATGTCGCAGCCCTGGTCGACCAGGAAGATTGCCGATCCCCGCGACGGCGAGAAACCGCGCCTGGCCAGCAGGGCCAGCAAGGTGACGGCACCGCCGCTGCCGCCGGGGGTGGCGCAGAGGGCGAACTTGGCGGCCATCTCGATGGCCAGTGCCTCGCCCTGGCCGAGTCGGCCGGCGCGGCCGTCCAGCAGCAGACGCAGACGAAGGGCGTTGAGGTTCCAGCAGGTCATGGTCATGACCAGCATCAGGCCCAGCATGTCGATCGGGAACTCGACCAGGACATCGACGACGTTCTCGCCGCCCAGCAACCAGGGCACCACCAGGGCCATGGACAGGGCCAGCCCCAGCCAGCCCCAGCGGGCCAGCAGGCTGCGTTCCCTGCGCGGTCGAGCCAGTCGCTCAGCCATGCCGCGAAAGGCCGGACTCGTCCGCTCCGGGTGTCAGGGTCGTGTAGTGGTCGAGCAGGCCGTCAATGACGTTCTTCCAGCCGAAGCGGCGCTCGACGTAACGATGCGCGTGCCGACCACTCGCTTCGACGTCGTTGAGGAACAGTTCTTCTACCGCCCGGGCCATGTCCGCCGCATCCAGCGGCTCGCAGAGAATGCCACCGCCCAGCGGGACATTCTCGATCAAGGCGCCGGCTCGGGCGGCGACGACCGGCAAGCCACAGGCCATGGCCTCCAGTGCCACCAGGCCGAAGGTTTCCCGGGTACCGGCGTGAATCATGGCATCGGCACTGGCCAGGGTGCGGGCCACCTCGCGGCTGTCGCAGCAGCGGGGCACAACGGTGACATTGTCGGGAACCCGGGTCGGCATGCCCGGCCCCATCAGCAGCAGGTGGTAAGGGGAGCCGAGTCTTTGCATCACCTGGAGCAGCACATCGACATTCTTTTCCCGGGAGTTGCGGCCGGCGAAGGCCAGCAGGCGGGTCTGGTCGGACAGGCCGAGGTTGGCGCGCAGGTCTGGATCGGCACGGTCCGGTCGGAAGGTCTCCAGATCTACGCCGAGGGGCTGGGTTCGTACCCCTTCCACGCCCCATGACTCGAGGCGTTCGGCCATGGCCCGGCAGGGGGCCATCACGCTGTCGAACCGCCCGTAGAGATCGGCCACATACTTTTTCAGCCGATGCCTCACTGCGCCGCCAAAGCGATCCCCCATCAGGCGTGGCAGGTCGGAGTGATAGAACCCCACGACCGGCACGCCGAGTCGCTGTCCGGCTTCCAGGGAGGCCCAGGCGGTGACATAGGGGTCGCCGGCCTCGATCAGGTCGGGGGACATGGCCGCCAAGGCGTCTTGCCAGGGGCGACGGCGCAAGGGAAAGCGGTACCCCTGGCCCAGGGGCAGTCGCAAGGCGGGCAGGGTATGCAGGCCACCGAGGGCATCGCGCTCGGCGCCGGGTACCAGCAGGCTGGTGCGGATGTTGTCGTGGATGGACAGACAGTGGTGCTTGGCGCTCAGGTAGGTACGCACGCCGCCGCTGGCGGGGGCGTGGAACATGGTGACGTCGACGAGATGCAAGGGACCCTCCCGGAATGCCGATACCTGTCCCCAGCCTAGGCATCATTTACGACAGTTCGACGACAGCCGAAAACAAGACGGCGGCCCGAGGGCCGCCGTTCGTGTCGCATCGGGCGAGAGGCGTTCGCTCAGTCGGCGGGTCGGCCGACCAGCGAGCGGGTCTCCTCGCGGGCTTCGGTCAAGGCGATCCGGACCGGGTCACCGAGCTTGAAGCGTTCCTCGCCCTCGATCTGGATGCGGCCTTCCTTGTCGTCGATGACCACCTTGTCCCGGTCGCTGTGCATCAGCGGGGCGGGCACAAAGGCGGTCGCGCCGTTGGCCGTCAAGCGCACCCGCATGCCGCCGCGGTTGATGGCGATGATCTCGGCGTCGAAGGCGTCGCCGGATTCGGCGTGCGGGCCGAGGTAGCGAACATAGAGCCAGTCCTTGACGTCGCGCTCGGCCATGCGGTTCAGGCGACGGCGTTCGGTCAACTGCTCGGTGAGCTCGAGGCTGGCTTCTGCCGGGGCCTGTTCTCCCTTTAGTACGCGCTTGATCAGGCGGTGGTTGACCATATCGCCGTACTTGCGGATCGGCGAGGTCCAGGTGGCATAGGCCGCCAAGCCAAGACCGAAGTGCGGACCGGGGCGGGCGGACATGCTGGTGAAGCCCTGGAAGCGGCGCAGTCGCGCATCGAGCCAGGGGTCGTCACGCCCTTCCAGCTCTCGCTTGAGCTCCTTGTAGCGTGGCAGCTCGGTGAGCGCTTCCAGCGCGACCTCGATGTCCTGGTCGGCCAGGAAGTCGCGGGCGGCTTCGGCCTTTTCCGGTTCGAAGGCGCGGTGGACATTGAAGATGCCATGGCCCACATGCTCGGCCAGCAGATGCGCGCAGCAGGCATTGGCCGCGATCATCGATTCCTCGATCATGCGGTTGGCGATGCGTCGCTGCTCGGTGCGGATGTTCAGCACATTGCCGGCATCGTCCAGGTCGAAGACGTAGTCCGGTCGGTCCTTGAAGACCAGGGCATGTTCGGCGCGCCAGGCGGTTCGTGCCTCGGTCAGATCGCGTAGTGCTTCGAGCTGCTCGCCGATGCCTGCCTCGGGCTTCCACTGGCCCTGGCCTTCCAGCCAGTCGGAGACGTCGTCATAGGCCAGTCGCGCATGGGAACGGACCGTCGCGGCGAAGAAACGATAGTCACCGAGCGAGCCGTCGGCCTCCACATCCAGGGCGCAGGCCAGGGAAGGGCGGTCCTGGCCTTCCCACAGCGAGCAGAGGTCGTCGGCCAGGCGTTCCGGCAGCATGGTGACGTTCTGTCCGGGCAAATAGACGGTGAAGGCGCGGGTGCGTGCTTCCAGGTCGACGCCATCGCCTTCCACGACATAGGCGGTGGGGTCGGCGATGGCCACGGTCAGGCGCCAGCCTCCATTGTCCCGGGGCTCGATACGCAGGGCGTCGTCCATGTCCCGGGTCTTGGCGTCATCGATGGTGAAGAAGGGCGCCTCGGTAAGATCTTCGCGCTGAAGGCCTTCATCGTGCAGCGGCCAGTCATCACCGGCCTCTGGGCTGGCCTGTTCCAGGGCATGGCGAGCCAGGGTCACGCGCCAGGGGGCGGCCGGATTGTCGTGCTTGGTGACCAGCTCGTCGATCTGGGTGAAGAAGGCACGGTCGTCCGGCTTGAGCGGGTGCCGCACGAGGCGAGCCACGACCCAGTCGCCCTCGTCCAGCGACGCTTCGTCGAGGCTGCGCTTGACGCGTGCCTTGAGGGCATTGCTGATCGAAGGGTGGTCGGGAATCACTGCCAGGCGACCATCACGCTTGCGGACCCGGGCAATGAAACGTTCCAGCCCCTGCTCGATCAGGGTATCCGGCTCCGCCGAGGTCTTCTCGCCTTCCTCGTGAAGGACGGCCTCGACCCGGTCGCCATGCAGTACCTGCTTCATGGCGGGCGGTGGCACGAAGTAGGACGTGCCATCCTCGGTTTCGAGGAAGCCGAAGCCACGCTCGGTGGCCTTGATCACGCCTTCGACTCGAGGCGTGTTGTCGCGAATCTGTTGCTTGAGCTGAGCAAGCGCCGAGTTGTTCTGCAGCATGATAACGATCGAATGGCGGGATAAGGGAGCCACTATACGGATTCCGCCGGCCCACGCCAATCACGGCGCAGGGCCCTCGCGGATAGTGCCATCCAGCGAGGCTGATCCACCGTGAGGGGGGGGCATCACGCTGTTTAGCGAGGGTTGGGGGACCAAGGTATAAGACAAGTGGTATTTGATTGGTATTGTTGTTGGTCTATATTGGTCCTATATCGATACGTCACGAGAGCGACCATGGATCGTCGATTTCAACAACTGCGACTCGACCCCGACCTGTCCACGCCGCTGTACCACCAGCTGGCGAGCCGGCTGGAAGACGCCATCGAGGAGGGCGCCTGGCAGGCCGGCGAGGCCCTTCCCTCCGAGCGGGCCCTGGCCGAGTCGTTGGATGTCTCGCGGATCACGGCCCGCAAGGCCCTGGACCGGTTGGCCGAGCGCGGGCTGATCCGCCGTACCCGAGGGTCCGGCACCTTCATTACGCCACGCCTCAACCAACCCCTGACGCGCCTGGCGAGCTTCACCGAAATGCTGACCCAGCGTGGTTTCACGCCACGTTCGCGCTGGCTGTCACGAAGTCTGGCCGCTCCCTCGGCCGACGAGAGCCTGCGCCTCGGCCTGGGCGGCGATGCCCGCGTCGCGCGTCTCAAGCGCCTGCGACTGGCCGATGGCGTAGTGATGGCGGTGGAGGAGAGCTGCCTGCCGCAGTCGGTACTCGGTGATCCCCAGAAGGTGGAAGACTCGTTGTATGCCTTTCTGGAGGACGCGGGGCGGCCGGTGGCGCGGGCCCTACAGCACGTCACGGCGGTCAATGCCGACGCCGAACTGGCGGGGCTGGCCGAGGTGCCGGAGGGCCAGGCGCTGCTCAAGGTGACCCGTCAGGGCTATCTGGCCGACGGCACGCCGGCGGAGCTGACGGTCACCTACTGCCGTACCGACTATTACGACTTCATTGTCGAGCTGACACGTTGAGACCCGACGTCGAGATCTGATGTCGAGAGAACACCGGGAGATACCATGCGTTACGGCAACATCCTGACACCCGACGGCTGGCGGCTCGGCGAGCTGCACTGGCACGACGGGCGCATCAGCCGCATCGACGGGGAGCCGGTCGATCCCGAGGACAACGACCTGCCGCGCCTGCTGCCGGGTTTCATCGACCTGCACGTGCACGGTGGGGGCGGTGCCGATGTCATGGAAGGCGGTACGGCGGTGGCCACGGTGGCGCGCACGCATGTGCGCTTCGGTACCACCAGCCTGCTGGCCACCACCATGACGGCGCCGGATGGCGATACCCGGCGCGTGCTGGGGGATGTCGGGTCCTATCTGGAGGCACCGGACCCGGAAGCCAGTCGCGTGCTGGGGGTACACCTGGAAGGCCCTTACATCAATCCGGGCAAGCTCGGTGCCCAGCCGTCCCACGCCCGGCCCGGTGTGCTCGAGGACGTCGAGGAACTGCGCCGGCTGGCACCGATCGTGTTGCTGACCCTGGCACCGGAACTGGCCGGTCACCTGACGCTGATCCGTGAGCTCAGCGAGCGAGGCGTTCGCGTGCAGGTCGGTCATACCCTGGGCAGCTATGAGGAGGGCGTGGCGGCGCTGGAGCATGGCGCTCGCGGCTTCACCCACCTCTTCAATGCCATGTCCGGGCTGCATCACCGCAAGCCCGGCATGGTCGGGGCGGCCATGGCGCATGCGGAATACGCCGAACTGATCCCCGATCTGCTGCACGTACATCCTGGTGCCATTCGCGCCGCCCTGCGCTGTATCCCGCATCTCTATGCGGTGACCGACTCCACTGCCGCGGCGGGTATGCCCGATGGCGAATATCGCCTCGGCGAGCAGGCGGTCACCAAGTGTCTGGGTGGCGTGCGCTTGGCCGATGGCACCCTGGCGGGGAGCACCCTGACCATGGATCAGGCGTTGCGCAACCTGGTCGGTCTCGGCCAGACGCTGGCCGAGGCCTCCCACCGACTTTCCCGTTATCCCGCCGATTTCCTGGGGCGCCATGACCTCGGTCGTCTGGCCGAGGGGGCCCATGCCGATCTGGTGGAACTGGATTCCCGCTTGAACCTGAGAGCCGTCCATGTCGGCGGCCGGCTCGTCGTCGAAGGAGACGCTCATGTCACTGATGCTTGAAGAAGCGCGCAATGCCCCGGAACGCATTCGCGGTCAACTGCTGCGCAACGCCGAGGTGCTGGCGTCGCTGGGGGCGCAACTCCGCGAGGGGCCGCCGACCGGCGGCATGACCGTGGCCCGGGGCAGTTCCGATCACGCGGCGGCCTACTTTGCCTATCTCTGCATGAAGCGTCTGGGCATTCCGGTGGCCTCGCTGCCGCCGTCGCTGTCGACGCTGGCCAGGGCGCCCTGGCGCCTCGACGGGCAACTGGCGGTGGCGATCTCGCAGTCCGGCCAGAGTCCGGACCTGGTCGCCACTCAGGAGGCGCTGTCGCGGGGCGGTGCGCGCACCCTGGCGCTGGTCAACACGCCGCAATCGCCGCTGGGTCGGGCCAGTGACGTCGAGGTGCCCTTGTTCGCCGGCGAAGAGCGCAGCGTGGCGGCTACCAAGAGCTACCTGGCGACGCTCTCCGCCGCCGCCCAGCTGCTGGCCCACTGGACCCAGGACCGAGATTTGCTGGCCGCCCTGGATGCCTTGCCGGAATGCCTGAGCCGGGCAGCCGATCAGGACTGGAGCGAGGCGGTCGAGACGCTTGCCGATGCCGACCGCCTGATGGTGATCGGGCGCGGTGCCGGCCTGGCGGTGGCCCAGGAGGCGGCCCTCAAGTTCAAGGAGACCTGCGCGATCCAGGCCGAGCCGTTCAGCGGCGCCGAGGTACGTCACGGTCCCATGGCCCTGGTCGAAACAGGCTATCCGGTGCTGGTATTCGCGCCGCCCGGCGCCGAGCAGGCCGGGCTGCTGGAGCTCGCCGACTGGCTCGGCGAACTCGGCGCCCGGGTACTGCTGGCCGCCGACGAGACGGTGGCTCGACGCCATCTGACGTTGAGCGATGCCGGCCACGAGGACCTGCAACCGCTGTCGGTGATTCAGAGCTTCTATCGAATGGCGGCAGAACTCGCCGAGGCCAGGGGCAGCGACCCGGACCAGCCACGGCACCTGCGCAAGGTCACTTGCACGTTGTAAGCCGACAACAACAACGCATCGGAGTCGATCATGTCTTCCTCCCAACTGACGCTGGTGGCCCCGGCCACCGGCATCGTGACCCTCTTGTCCGATGTCCCGGATCCGGTCTTCGCCGACGGCACTCTGGGCGAGGGAATCGCCCTGGATCCCCTGGAGACCACCCTGCACGCGCCCTGCGACGGCGAGATCGTGCAGTGCGCCAGGACTCGGCATGCCCTGAGTCTGCGCAGCGAACAGGGCGTCGAGGTCCTGCTGCACCTGGGGCTGGATACCGTCGAACTGCAGGGCCAGGGTATCGACCTCCTGGTCGAGGTGGGCCAAGGGGTAAAAACCGGCGAGCCACTGTGCCGTTTCGATCCCGAGTTGCTGGCCGAGCAGGCCAGCTCGCTGATTACGCCGCTGGTGGTGACCGATGACGCCGGCTGGCGCCTGCGCCTCGAGGCGAGTGCCACGGGCGAGCGTGTCGAACGCGGCGAAACACTGATGAGCCTGACGCCCGCTGTAATGTCGGGCGAGACGGCGGCCGAGCGCACGGGCCCATGGTGCGAGCGCCGTGCGACGCTGGCGCTGGAAAGCGGGCTACATGCACGCCCGGCGGCGCGCCTTCGCGCCATCGTGCGACGCCATGACGTGGACATGCGGCTCGTGCATGGCGGCATCGAGGCGCGCGGCGACAGCGTGAGTGCCTTGATGAATCTCGGTCTGGCCGCCGGCAGCGAGGTCGTCCTGCAGTCGCGTGGCGATGCCGCCGAGTCGGCACTGGATGCCGTCATCGAACTGCTGACCACGCCGGAGGGCGTCGAATCGCCGAACGCGGAAGCGGGCGCGCCCCTCGCGCCGACGTCGGTCGCCGACGGAGACGTCGCCGGCCTTGTCGCCAGCCCGGGCCTGGCGATCGGTCCGCTGGCGACGGTGAGCCTGCCGCTGCCGGCGGTGCTCCATGATGGCCGTGGTGTGACGATCGAACGCGAGGAACTGCTGGGTGCCCTGCAGCGGGTCG
This sequence comes from Halomonas sp. I1, assembly GCF_032334135.1. Taxonomy (NCBI): domain Bacteria; kingdom Pseudomonadati; phylum Pseudomonadota; class Gammaproteobacteria; order Oceanospirillales; family Halomonadaceae; genus Halomonas; species Halomonas sp. I1. The sequence continues at coordinate 47,457 of NZ_JAVXUS010000003.1, read as the reverse complement.
GACGTTCCCTGGACAGCGCGCGTGAGGAGGCCGAGCGACGCGGTCAGCGTGCTGAGGCGGACATCTTCGAGGCGCACCTGGCCTGGCTGGATGATCCGGGCCTGCTCGAGGCAGCCACGGCACGCATCGAGGCCGGGCGCAGTGCCGGTCAGGCCTGGCGCGAGGCGTTGGACGACGAGGCCGAACAACTGCGCGCTACCGGTAATGCCCTGCTGGCAGGGCGTGTGGCCGACCTCCGCGACCTGCAACGTCATGTCATGGCCGAGTTCGCCGAGGCCGGAGCGCCCCCGCTCCCCGATGTTCCCGAAGAAGCCATTCTGTTGGCGGACGACCTGTCGCCCTCGCAGTTCGTCGACCTCCTCGAGTGTGCCCCCGCCGGCTTGTGCCTGAAGGGCGGCGGCACGACCTCCCATGTGGCGATCCTGGCCCGAGGGCGCGGCATTCCGTGCCTGGTGGCAATGGGCGAGGCCCTCGAGGGCGTGACCGGGGAGCATGCGGTGCTCGACGCCCGGGAAGGACGTCTCGAGCCGACCCCCGATGCATCGCGCCTGGCGATGGTCCGCGATGCCCTGCGCCACGATGCCGAACGTCGTGAGGCCGAACGTGCCGAGGCCTTCGAACCGGCGATCACGCGTGATGGTCGCGAGGTCGAAGTCGCGGCGAACATCGGTGACAGCGACGAGGCACGGCTGGCGGCCGAATCCGGTGCCGACGGTGTCGGCCTGATGCGCAGCGAGTTCCTGTTCCTGGGACGCGAGACCGCGCCCGACGAGGCGGAGCAGTGTCGCGAATACCAGGCCAGCCTGACGGCGTTCGGTGGCAAGCCGGTGATTATTCGCACCCTGGATATCGGTGCCGACAAGCAGCTTCCCTATCTGCGCCTGCCCGAGGTGCCCAATCCGGCGCTCGGCGTGCGTGGGGTCCGGCTGTGGCATGATCAGTCGGCGCTGCTCGACACCCAGTTGCGCGCCCTGGTCGGTGTCGTACCGTTGGACGCCCTGCGCATCATGGTGCCGATGATCAGCGAGGTCGGGGAGCTGGCCTGGGTGCGCGAGCGGCTCGAGGCCGTCGCCGCGGAACGCGGCATCGCCGAGCGGCCCCGTCTCGGTGCCATGGTCGAGGTGCCCAGTGCCGCCCTCTGCGCGGCGAGTCTTGCCGATCAGGCCGATTTCCTGTCCATCGGTACCAACGACCTGACCCAGTATGCCCTGGCCATGGATCGCGAGGAGCCGCGCCTGGCGGCCCGTGCCGATGTCCTGCATCCCGGCGTGCTGCGCCTGATCCAGGCTACCGTCCAGGGTGCCGCCGGACGCTGTCCGGTCGGCGTGTGTGGCGCGGCAGCCGGCGATCCCCTGGCCGCGTCTCTGCTGGTGGCGATGGGCGTCGACGAGTTGTCCGTCGAGCCGGCCCGGGTGGCCGCCGTCAAGGCCACGATCCGCCGACTCGATGCCGCCTCCCTGGCCCGCGAACTGCCGAACCTGCTGGCGATGCCCGATGCCGCGAGCGTGCGTCGGCGCCTCGCCGATCTCCATGAATCTGTTTCCGACACCACAACAACAACCCCCGAGAGGATCCCATCATGATGCAAGAACTCGGCTCCCGTCTCATGGCCGGGCTGCAGCTGCTCGGACGTTCCTTGATGCTTCCCATCGCGGTGCTGCCCGTGGCCGGCCTGCTGTTGCGGCTGGGGCAACCCGACCTGCTGGATATCGCGTTCGTGGCCGCCGCCGGCCAGTCGATCTTCGATCATCTGGCGCTGATCTTTGCCATCGGTCTGGCGGTCGGTTTCTCCGACGACAGCAACGGCGCGGCGGGGCTGGCCGGGGTGGTCGGCTACCTGGTGCTGGACGCCGTGCTCACCACTCTCAACCCCGACATCAATATGGGAGTGCTGGCCGGGGTGATCATCGGCTCCGTGGCAGGGCTGATCTACAATCGCTTCAAGGCGATCCAGTTGCCCGAATACTTGGCCTTCTTCGGCGGTCGACGCTTCGTGCCGATTGCCACGGGCCTGGCGGCGGTGTTGCTGGGCATCATCTTCGGCTGGCTCTGGCCGACGGTCCAGGCGGGCATCGATGGCCTGGGGCACTGGCTGATCGAGGCCGGTGCACTCGGCAAGTTCGTCTACGGGGCAATCAACCGTCTGTTGATCGTGACCGGTCTGCACCATGTGCTCAACAGCTTCGTGTGGTTCGTGTTCGGCAGCTTCGATGGCGCCACCGGTGACCTCAACCGTTTCTTCGCCGGCGATCCCACCGCCGGTGGCTTCATGGCCGGCTTCTTCCCGGTGATGATGTTCGGTCTGCCGGCCGCGGCACTGGCCATGTATCATGCCGCGCCGCGCGGACGCCGCGCCCAGGTGGGCGGCCTGCTGATGTCCCTGGCGCTGACCGCCTTCTTGACCGGTGTGACCGAGCCCATCGAGTTCACCTTCATGTTCCTGGCGCCGTTGCTCTATGTGTTCCACGCGGTGATGACCGGCCTGTCCATGGCGTTGATGCAACTGCTCGACGTCAAGCTTGGTTTCACTTTCTCGGCCGGCGCCTTCGACTATGCGTTGTCCTATGGCCTGTCCACCAATGGCTGGCTGATGCTACCGGTCGGCCTGGCCATGTTCGTGCTCTATTACGGTGTCTTTCGTTGGGCGATCCAGCGCTTCGACCTGCCCACTCCGGGGCGCGATGAGGAGACCGAGAGCGCCCCCCGGACGGCAGAGGGTCAGGCCGGCGAGCGAGGCCCGGCCTTCGTTGCCGCCCTCGGCGGGGCCGGCAATCTGCAAAGCGTCGGTGCCTGCACTACGCGGCTGCGCCTGGTGCTGACCGATGCGGATGCCATCGACGAGCCCGCGCTCAAGGCCCTGGGGTCGCGCGGCGTGATGCGACTCGGGGGCGGCGGTCTGCAGGTCGTCCTGGGTCCCATTGCCGATGGTGTGGCCGATGAGATCCGTGCCGCCGTGGCGAACGCCGGCGTCGCCGCGCCGGTCGTGGATGCCGACACGAGGAGCCAGCCGACGGAGGACGCCGCCGAGGCCGCGCTTCCCGATGATCAGGTCGCGGCCTGGCTGGCGGCGCTCGGTGGGCGTGACAACCTGCGTCATCTGGCCGCTCGCGCCGGTACCCGGCTGCGCGTCGAATTGCATGACGAGGCACCCCTCGACACGGCAGCGCTGAAGACGCTGGGCTGCCTCGGCTCCATGGCCGTCGGCGAGCGTACCTGGCACCTGGTGGTCGGACCACAGGCAGCTGCCATCGCCGCTTCCCTGGCGGCACGCGACTGATCGTCATGCCTGGCGCTCCGCGCGACTAGCGGAGCGCATCCCCGGCGGTCGTTTCCGACCGCCGCCTTCTCGCCTTGTCATCCCTCACGGTCCTTCGGGTCCGTGACGGGTGCCTGCGCGCCAGAACTCGGCGGAGGAGGCCGTCGAGCCGGGCCCGGCCGGGCCCATGACAATCGAGCTATCCGCATAACAATGCCAACAAGCCAAGGAGATAATGATGTCGTCGTTTCATCGCCATCGCGCCATATCGACGTTGCTCAACGGGAGGCGGAGTCGCCGCCGCATGCTGATGAGTGCCGCGGCGTTATCGCTATGGCCCGCGCTGACACCGGCACTGGCTCAGGACGAGGCCGAAGGCTTCTGGAAAGGCGCCAGTCTCGATGCCAATCTCTACTACATCTACCGTGATCGTGATCGCCGTGAGGGCGGCAGGGGAGCCAACGGCGAAGGGCGCCCCGGCCGTTACGCTTCCAATCTCCAGCACTCCACCGCCAATCTGGCGCTCGACTTCTCCAGCGGCTATGCCGGTGGTGTAGTGGGGCTGGATCTGGCGGCCTTCGCCGCCTATGACGCCCAGAATCAGCATCAGGGCACGGAGTTCAACTTCCGGCCGGCGGATACCCTGTGGGACGAGCGGTGGGACGGCAAGGAGGAGAACGGTGCGAGTCTCTACCGCGCCGCCCTCAAGCTGAAGCTGGGCGACAGCTGGGCGCGGATGGGCTACCTGCAGCCCAGAGGCACCAGTGTCATCGCGCCCAACTGGTCCTACCTGCCGGGCACCTATCGAGGCGCGGAGTTTGGCACCGAGATCGGCGGTCTGTCGCTGAGTTATCTCTATACCGATGCCTACAAGGCGCCCTGGTATCGCGATGTCTATGAGTTCCGTCAGGCGGATGATCGGGAGATCGATTACCTGCACTCCCTGGGGGCGTCCTATCGCTTCGATGGCGGCGTGATGCTCGAGGCGGCGCTTGGCCAGGCCGACGACTACATGAACCAGGGATTCGCCAAGGTGTCCTGGGACACCGAGCTGGCCGGCTCGCCCCTGTCGCTGAGCTATCAGTTCTATGGTGCGAACGACGCCCACGACGACGGCTCGGTAAACGATGTTTACGACGGTACCGCCTGGCAGCAAGCGATGACGGCCCGCTATACCCGCGGTGCCTTCGACTGGCGGCTGGCGTTCACCTGGGTGCGGGCGCCCGGTTCACAGGGGTACTTCGTGCCGCGCATGACCACGCCCTATGCCTCGTCCAACGGGCGCCTCGATATCTGGTGGGACGCTCGTTCGGACTGGAATCATCACGATGAGAAGGCGATCTATGCCGGCGTCACCTATGACCTCGACGATTGGTCGTTGCCGGGCTGGGCCGTCGGCGTGTCCTACGCCCATGGTTGGGGAGCGAAACCCTATGCGGGCTATGCCGACCCGGATCGACGCTTCAGCGAACGGGCCTGGAACCTCGATGTGCATTACGTCGTGCAGGACGGCTGGGCCGAAGGAACTCGCTTCCAGCTGCACTATACCGACTATGACAACCGCACCGATTACGCCTCTTGGGGCGGGGGCGGTTTCAAGAATGCCTTTCAGGACGAGCGCGACGTGAAGTTCTTGATCGTGGCGCCGTTTTCCCTGCTGTAACCCCACGTGACCGTGTCCGGAGGTGTCCCTCCGGGCATGCCGATGTCCTTTCCATGGCCATTTCATGACAATAAGGAACAAGCATGATGACCACGAACACGACTCGCCCGATGCATGGATTCGTTCGTCGCCCTCTCGCCACGGCACTCGCTCGCCATCGCTGGCTCAAGGTCGGGGCGCTGTCACTGCTGGCGCTGCCCGGCGTCGGGCAGGCCCAGTCCGAGGAGGGCCAGGCACTGGCCGAACGCCTGGCCGATCAACTCGAGGTCGATTACCGCATTACCGCCAATCATGCCTCCGCCCATGGCGTCGACTGTCAGGCCCTGGGCGCCGACTATGCTTCCTGCTTTACCGCCACCATCGGCTTGACCAACCATGGACCCGCCATCGAGCGCGAGGACTGGTCGATCTACCTGCCCAGCATCCGACGACTGCTGCGCGTCGATAGTGACCAGGTGGATATCGAGCACCTGACCGGCGATCTCAATCGGCTCGACCCCGCTTCCGGCTTCGATGGGCTGGCGGCGGGAGAACGTCTCGAGGTCCCGGTGGTGGGGGAGTATTGGCAACTGTTCATGACCGATGTCATGCCACGCTGGTATGTGGCGGTGGGGGACGCCACCGCCACCCTCGACAGCACGGCAACGGAGAATATCGACGACTTCGTGGCACCGATCACGGGCGCGCGAATCAAGCGCACTCCCGATGACGCCAATGTGGTGATGAACGCGGCGAGGCGCTTCGAGCGCAATGCCGCGGCCAGTCCCATGCCGGAGTCGTCGCTGCGTGGGGGGATCGTGCCGTCGCCGCGCCGTCTCGAGATCGGCGCGTCCGAGGCAGACCTCTCGGCTGGCGTTGTGCTCGATGCGCCGGCGATATCGACGACCAGTCGTTCGGCGTTGGCGTCGACTTTCTCGCGACGTGGTATCGCGTTGCGCGAGGGCGAAGGCTGGCCGATCGAGGTGCGGCTGGCGGCGGACAGCTTCGAGGGTGAGCTGGCCCGGGAGGGGGCTTATCGACTTGTCTCGGATGCTCGAGGGGCTCGCATCACCGCTTTCGATGCCGCCGGCGCCTTCTACGGCGTGCAGTCGTTGTTGGGGGCCCTGGGAGCCGATGGGCACCTGCCGGCGCTGGATGTCGAGGATGCGCCACGCTTCGACTATCGCGGCGTGATGCTGGACGTGGCGCGCAACATGAAGGACAAGGCCTCGGTGCTGCGCCTGCTCGACCGGATGGCGACTTACAAGCTCAACCGTTTCCACTTCCACCTCAGCGATGACGAAGGGTGGCGGCTGGAGATTCCGGGCCTGCCGGAGCTGACCGAGGTGGGCGGCGAGCGTTGTCACGATCTGGACGAAAATGACTGCCTGTTGCCCCAGCTCGGTTCCGGGCCGACTCGGGCGACCCATGGCAGTGGCCATTTCAGTCGCGAGGATTACATCGAGATTCTGCGCTATGCCAAGGCGCGCCATATCGAGGTGATCCCCGAGATCGACATGCCGGCCCATGCCCGAGCGGCGGTGGTGGCCATGGAGGCGCGTTATCGTCGGCTGATGGCCGAAGGCGATGAACAGGCGGCCAACGAGTATCGCTTGCTGGACCCGGGAGACACCTCGAAGACGCTCTCCGTGCAGTTCTATGATCGGCAGAGTTACCTCAACCCCTGTCGCGATGCCTCCCTGCGATTCGTCGACAAGGTGGTCGGCGAGGTGGCGGCGATGCATCGCGAGGCGGGACTGGCGTTGCGCACCTGGCATTATGGTGGCGACGAGGCCAAGAACATCCTGCTCGGCAATGGGTTCCAGGACATCGACGCTGCCGAGCCGGTGGACTGGAGGGGCACCATCGACCAGAGCGACGAGAATCATCCCTGGGAAGCGTCGCCGGCCTGCCAGCGCCTGGTGGAAGAGGGCGAGGTGGCATCGGTCGAGCAATTGCCGAGCTATTTCGCCCGTCACGTCAATGACCTGGTCGCCGAGCACGGCATCGAGGGCATGTCGGCCTGGCAGGACGGCCTCAAGGATGTGGCGCATGCCGACGACTTCACGACCGAGCGGGTCGCGGTGAACTTCTGGGAGACTCTCTACTGGGGAGGCAGCGAATCGGCCGTCGACTGGCAGCAGCGTGGCTACGACGTGGTGCTCTCCAACCCGGATTATCTCTATTTCGACATGCCCTACGAGGTCAATCCTCACGAGCGGGGGTACTACTGGGCGACGCGCTTCACCGATACCCGCAAGGTGTTCTCGTTCTCCGCCGCGAGCCTGGCGCAGAATGCTGAAACCTCCCGTGATCGCGATGGCAAGACCTTCGCCGCCGAGAGTCAGCCGGCCTGGGAGGGCGCCCTGGGGCTTTCCGGCCAGGCCTGGAGCGAGACGGTGCGCACCGAGGCGCAGATGGAGTCGATGGTCTTTCCCCGGCTGCTGGCCCTGGCCGAGCGAGCCTGGCACCGCGCCGACTGGGAGCGTGATCCGGTGGCGGGGCTTACCTACGAGGGCGGGGTCACCGAGCATGTCGATCGACAGGCCTTGATGAGTGATTGGCAGCGTTTTGCCAACCTGCTGGGGCAACGTGAGCTGCCGCGGCTCGAGGCGGCGGGCATCGGCTATCGGCTGCCGCTGCCCGGCGGCAGAGTCGAGGAGGGCCGGCTGGTCGCCAACGTGGCCTTGCCGGGTGTCGCCATCGAGGTCTCGCAGGATGGCGGCAAGACCTGGCAAGCCTACGACGATGCGGCGAGGCCCGAGGTCGACGGTGACGTCCTGCTGCGGACCGTCAGCCGCGACGGGCAGCGCCACAGCCGTTCCGTTTCGCTCTAACTGCATGGCTCGTCGCGCCGCGCCGCTCCCGCCGGGCGGCATGCGGTGCGATGGGCTGCTAGACTGGCCGCTCATTCATCGTGTGAGGGACAACGCATGACGGCTCACCTGATCGTCACGGATCTCGACGGCACCCTTCTCGGCGCCGATCACGCCCTGGCGGACGTGACGGTTGATACCCTGCGGGCCCTGGCGGGGCAGGGGCACCACATCGTGCTGGCCTCCGGTCGGCACTATCGCGATATCCTGGCGTTCCGCGACCGGCTGGACATCGACGCCCACATCATCAGCACCAACGGGGCCTATACGCATGCGCCGGACGGACGCCTGGTCAAGGCGCACCATCTACCGACCGGGCTGGCACGTGAATTGATCCGGCTACCGCGTCCCGAGGCGGTACGGCTCAACCTCTACCATGACGATGAATGGCTGATCGATGCGCCGGCCCCTGAACTGCTGGCCCTGCATGCGCATACGGGATTCGGCTATCGGGTGGCCGACCTCGACGACCTGGATGGCGAGGGCGTGGGCAAGGTGCTCTACATCGGTGATCCTGCCGCGCTCGGTGAGCTGGAGCTGCAGGCACGCCACCGGGCGGAGCGGGAGTTGCACATCACCTATTCCATGGACAACTCGCTGGAGATCATGGCCGGCGGGGTGAACAAGGGGGCGGCCCTGACCGCCTTGCTGGCGCAACTGGACATCCCGACCGAGCGTTGCCTGGCCTTCGGCGACAATCGCAACGATATCGAAATGCTCGATCTGGTCGGCGAGGCCCACGTGATGGCCAATGGCCATCCGGCCCTGGCCGAGGCGGTCCCCGGCGCAATGCGCATCGGCTCCCACGATCAGGCTGCCGTGGCGCAACGGCTGATCGAGCGCTTCGCACTCTCGCTGTCATGACCGGGTGTTGCCACCTTGGTGGTATCGCCAGCGCCCGGGGACGCGCCTAGAGTATCGGGCATGACGAAACTCGACACGGCGCTCGCCGAGCGCCACCGATGCGGGTGACAGTGCCGATGACGACCTCTGCCGCCACTCTGGTCGTGGTCGATGATGACCCGGAAATCCGCGACCTGCTCGCCGACTACCTGACGCGCCATGGTTACCGTGCCCTGATGGCCGAGGACGCGGAGGCGTTGCATGCCCTGCTCGCCACCGAGCGTCCCGATCTGTTGATCGTCGACCTGATGCTGCCCGGCGACGACGGCTTCGCCATCTGTCGCGACGTGCGCCGGGACAGTGACATGCCGATCATCATGTTGACCGCCAGCCCGGATGAAACCGATCGGATTCTCGGGCTGGAGCTCGGTGCCGACGACTATCTGGGCAAGCCCTTCAACCCCCGCGAGCTGCTGGCTCGCGTCAAGGCGGTACTGCGTCGCTGTCGGCCCCGCGACGGGACGGGCGCATCGGGGATGGCGAGGGTCGTGGCCTTCGGCGACTGGCGTCTGGACCGTGTGACTCGCGAATTGATCGATGAGCGTGGCGCGCGCAGCGCCCTGTCCGGGGCCGATTTCTCGTTGCTGCAGGTCTTTCTCGACCATGCCGAGCAGGTACTCTCCCGCGAGGCGCTGTTCGACCTGACCCGCGGGCGTCCGGCGCCGCCGCTGGACCGTTCCATCGACGTGCACGTCTGTCGGCTGCGCCAGCGGTTGGGCGAGGACGCCCAGCACTCGCAGTTGATCCGCACCGTGCGCGGCACGGGATATGTGCTGGCGGCTCGGGTGGACGTGATCGCGTGAGGCGTGTCATCTGGCGGCGCTGGCGCCGCTCGCTGGCGCGCCTGTTGCCGCGATCCCTGCGTGGCCGTTTCCTGTTGATCATGGTGGTCGGGGTGCTGGGCGCACAGCTCGCCAGCTACGCCATCTGGACGGCTCAGGCGCGCGATGGCCAACTCGCCCGGCTCGACGAGCTGTCGAGCAACACCGCCTATAGCGTGGCCTCCACGGTGCGCTTCTTTCGTTCCCTGCCCTATGACTATCGCCACATCGTACTCGACCAGCTGCGCGACATGGGGGGCACACGCTTCTTCGTCAGCGTCAACGATCATCGTATCGAGGTGGACGATATTGGCGAGGGGCCGGAAAAAGCCCTGGTGATCGACAACTTCCACGGTGTACTGCGCGACGAACTCGGCGTGATGGATGCCGAGGTGACCTTTACCGAGCCCGATACCCTGCGCTTGCTCAATAATGAGGTGCTGTTGCGGGACATGCCGCCGCGCTGGGGACAGCACAGCCTGATGAGTGCGCCCTTGTCGCAGCCCATCCTGGTGGTACAACTGCCGCTGGAGCGAGATCAGTGGCTCTATGTCGCCACCTTGTTGCCGGTATCGGATGTCTTCCGTGGCGGCAATTGGCTGTCCGGAGATCGGCTGTTCGTGGCTTTGATCGTGCTGCTGACCGTCATCGGTCTGTCCTGGCTCGGCATTCGCAGTGCCACCCGGACCCTGGCGCGACTGTCGCGGGCCGCTCGACGCCTGGGAGACGACCTCGACAGCCCACCGCTCAGTGAGGGAGGCCCTCGCGAAGTGGCAGCGACCGCCATTGCCTTCAACCGCATGCAGAGACGTATCCAGCATCAGGTGGAGGAGCGCGAGCGACTCTTTTCGGCGATTTCCCATGACCTCAAGACACCCATTACCCGATTGCGCCTGCGCGCCGAGATGCTCGACGATCCGTCGCTGCGTGAGCGTTTCTGCGCCTCCCTGGACGAACTGGACCAGCTGGTAAAGGGGGCGCTGGCCTCGGTCAAGGGCCTCGATATGCACGAGGAGATCGAGACCATCGACCCTCGTGCGATATTCGACGAGCTGGCCGCCGAGTTGGCATTGCAGGGGGGAGAGGTCCGGGTATCGGGCGATGCCGCGCCGCTGGCCGTCAAACCCCTGGCCTTCAAGCGTTGCCTTACCAATCTGCTGGAGAATGCCATCTTCTATGGCCAGTGCGCCGAGGTGCGGCTCGAGGATACGCCGGCTCATCTGCAGGTGATGATCCGCGACCATGGTCCCGGTATCGCTGCGGCGCAGCGCGAGCGGGTCTTCTCGCCCTTTGTACGGCTCGAGCCGTCGCGCAGTCGCCACACCGGCGGCAGCGGTCTGGGGCTGGGCATCGCCCGGCACATCATTCAGGCGCATGGCGGGCAGCTGGCGCTGGACAACCACCCCGACGGCGGGCTGGTGGTAAGCCTGATCGTTCCCCGAACGGATACCGAGACGCTCTGACACTCCCTGCCCACCGCGCTTCGCGGTGCGCGCTTGTATCACCGCCCGACTGGGCGATGCTTTACGCGCTGTTTGGTAACACTTTGCAATATCAGGAAAGATGGCGGCATCGCCGTGGCGCCTTACAGTGTTCAAGAACGCATCTGTCCCGATTCCGATCAACCACCCGGAGGGAGCTAGTCTCTTGAACATCTTCGATCCCGACTTTCTCGATGCCCATGTACGCGAGACCATGGCGTTCTATCACCCGCGCGCCATCGATCCGCAGGGGGGGTTCTTCCATTACCTGCGTGACGATGGCGAGATCCTCGATCGTTGGCACCGTCATCTGGTATCGAGCGCTCGGTATGTCGTGATTTATGCCCGCTTTGCCCGGCACAGCGGCGAGGCGGAATATCGGCGTTGGGCGCGTCACGGACTCGACTACCTGGAAGGTGTCCATTTCCGGACGGCCTATCAAGGCTATGCCTGGACCTTGTACGACGGCGAGGTGGAGGACGACACCAACCACTGTTATGGGCTGGCCTTCGTGCTGCTGGCCTATGCCGAAGCGCTCAAGGCCGATGTGCCGGGAGCCCGGCAAGGTCTCTACGCGACCCACGACATGTTGCAGCGACGGTTCTGGGAACCGCACCACGGGCGCTTCGCCGATGAGGCCGACCGACACTGGCGGGTGTCCGGCTATCGCGGTCAGAACGCCAACATGCACGGCTGCGAGGCGCTGATATCGGCCTTCGAGGCGACCGGCGACGCGACGTTTCTGAGCCAGGCGATGACCATCGCCCGAGCCATCGTCGGCGCCAATCGCGATCATGAGCATGGCTGGATCTGGGAACATTACGACGACCAGTGGCGGCCCGACTGGGACTACAACCGTGATGACCCGAGTCACCTGTTTCGTCCCTGGGGCTACCAGGTGGGGCACCAGACCGAATGGGCCAAGCTGCTGGTCATGCTCGAACGACATCGTCCCGAGGCCTGGCTGTTGCCTGCCGCCGAGCGTCTCTTTTCGAGCAGCGTGGCGGCCGGCTGGCATCCGGACTCTGGCGGCCTGGTCTACGGACTCGACCTGGGCGGCAACATCTGTGACGCCGACAAGTACTTCTGGGTGCAGGCCGAAAGCTTTGCGGCGGCCGCCATGCTGGGTGCAAGAACGGGACGCGATGACTACTGGCGCTGGTACGAGCGGCTCTGGGACTACAGCTGGCGCCATTTCATCGATCACCGGCATGGCGGCTGGTATCGCATCCTGACCCCGGACAACCGCCGCTATTCCGACGTCAAGAGCCCGGCGGGCAAGGTCGACTATCACACCATGGGAGCCTGTCACGACGTGATCGAGGCCCTGGGGCGGTGGCATGTTTCAGCCTCGTAACATCTCGGCAATACTACCCAGTACTTGGTAACCCCGCCCGGGCACTGAAGTGCGTTAGCGTGTCATGAGCCGCCAGTGGCGGCGTATCAGGATGATGAACACGACAATCAACAACACTTCAGGAGACGTCATCATGCGCGCATTCACGACTCTTCCCCGGCTTCGCAAGCCACTGCTGGGCCTGGCGATGGCCGGGGCCCTGGGCACCGCCGGGCAGGTTCAGGCCGGTGAGGTGGAAGTCCTGCACTGGTGGACCTCCGGCGGGGAGGCCAAGGCAGTGGGCGAGTTGCGCGACCTGCTCGAGGCGGAAGGCCATGAGTGGAAGGACTTCGCCGTGGCCGGTGGCGCCGGCGACAGCGCCATGACGGTGCTCAAGTCGCGGGCGATGTCGGGCAACCCGCCGGCGGCGGCGCAGATCAACGGACCGGAGATCCAGGAATGGGGCGAGCTCGGCCTGCTCGGCAACCTCGACGCCGTGGCCGAGGAGGGCAACTGGGAGGAATTGCTGCCCGAGGTGGTGTCCGACATGATGCGTCACGACGGCCACTACGTAGCGGTGCCGGTCAACGTGCACCGGGTCAACTGGCTGTGGGCCAATCCCGAGGTGCTGGACGATGCCGGCGTCGAGATGCCGACTACCTGGGATGAACTGTTCGCCGCCGGCGAGACCCTGAGTGAGGCGGGGTACGTGCCATTGGCCCATGGCGGTCAGCCCTGGCAGGACGCCACCACCTTCGAAAGTGTGGTGCTGAGTCTCGGCGGCAGCGACTTCTATCGTCGCGCTTTTGTCGATCTCGACGAACAGACGCTGCAGAGCGACACCATGGTCGAGGCGTTGACGACCTTCAAGCGCCTGCGCGAGTTGATGGACGAGGGCATGCCGGGGCGTGACTGGAACCAGGCCACGGGCATGGTGATCGACGGCGAGGCCGCCATGCAGATCATGGGTGACTGGGCCAAGGGTGAGTTCACCGCCGCCGACATGAAGGCCGGCGAGGATTACGTCTGCGCCCCGGTGCCGGGCACCGAGGATGCCTTCACCTTCAATATCGACAGCTTCGCCATGTTCCAGCTCGGCGATGAATCCGCGCGACAAGCGCAACAGACCCTGGCCCGCTTGATCCTGGAGCCGGATTTCCAGAAGACCTTCAATCAGATCAAGGGCTCGATCCCCGCGCGCCCCGACCTCGACATGAGCGGCTTCGACAGCTGCGCCAAGCGTTCCATGGAAGACTTCCAGGCGGCGCGTGACGCCGACACCCTGGTGCCCAGCATGGCGCATCGCATGGCCATGCGCAGCGATGTACAGGGCGCTTTCTTCGATATCATCACCAACTACTTCAACTCGAGCGACATGACTGCCGAGCAGGCCGCCGAGCGGCTGGTGCAGGCCGCCAAGCTGGCCATGTGATGTCCATGCGGCGCCCGCCGGAGCGGGCGTCGTATTCTTCTCGAGCCTGAGGTAGTCCTATGAAATCCGTTTCGACTCCCGGGGAGGCGGCGCGGCCTGGCGGCGCGCCGGTCTCGCGTCCCAGCGTGACCGGTCATCTCCAGGCCTGGTTGCCCAAGCTGGTGCTGGCGCCGTCCGTGGTGATTTCGCTGTGCTTCGTCTACGGCTTCATGCTGTGGACCTTCATCCTCTCCCTGACCGATTCGCGCATGCTGCCGAGCTACGATTTCGTCGGCTTCACTCAATATGCGCGACTGATGAACAACGAACGCTGGTGGGTGGCGGCCACCAATCTGGGCATATTCGGCGCGCTCTTCGTCGGTCTCTGCCTGGTGCTGGGGGCGGGGCTGGCGATCCTGCTCGATCAGCGCATCCGCCGCGAGGGCGTGTTGCGAACCCTCTATCTGTACCCCATGGCGCTGTCATTCATCGTCACCGGGGTGGTGTGGAAATGGCTGCTCAATCCCGGTCTCGGCATCCAGGCCATGGTGCGAGGCTGGGGCTTCGAGTCCTTCACCTTCGATTGGCTGGTGGATCCGGACATGGCCGTCTACACCCTGGTGATCGCCGCAGTATGGCAGGCTTCGGGCTTTGTCATGGCGCTCTTCCTGGCGGGACTGCGCGGCATCGACGACAGCATCCTCAAGGCCGCCCAGCTCGATGGTGCGAGCCTGCCGCGCGTCTACTGGCGGGTCGTGATGCCGTGCCTGCGTCCCGTGGTGTTCAGTGCGGTCATGATCCTCTCGCACATCGCCATCAAGAGCTTCGATCTGGTGGTAGCGCTGACGGGTGGCGGTCCGGGCTATTCCTCGGACCTGCCGGCGACCTTCATGTATGCCCATGCCTTTTCCCGGTCTCAGATTGGCATGGGGTCGGCCAGCGCCATTCTGATGCTGGGCGGCGTCCTGGCGATCCTGGTGCCTTATCTCTATTCGGAATTGCGGAGTCGTCGACATGGATAATGTGATTCGCGCCCGGACCCCGGCGGCGCGCGCCTGGCGCCTGGCGCTGCACCTGGTGCTGATCCTGGCGGCACTCTGGTATCTGCTGCCGCTGGCGGTGATGGTGCTGACGTCCATCAAGCCCTTGGACGAGATCGGGGCCGGCAGTCTGCTGGCGCTGCCCGACAATCCGACGCTGGCGCCCTGGCTGAAGGCCTGGGGCTCGGCCTGCACCGGCATGCGCTGCGACGGCGTTAGCGGCTACTTCTGGAACTCCTTCGCCATCGTGATCCCGGCGGTGGCCATCGCCACCCTGATCGGGGCCCTGAACGGCTATGCCTTGACCAAGTGGCGCTTCAAGGGGGCCGAACTGGTGTTCGCCATGATGCTGTTCGGCTGCTTCATCCCGTTCCAGGTCATCCTGTTGCCCATGGCACAGACGCTCGGCTGGTTGGGGCTGTCGAGTTCACGGGTCGGCTTGATATTCGTGCACGTGGTGTTCGGCATTGCCTTCACCACGCTGTTCTTTCGCAATTTCTACGTGTCGATACCCGACGAACTGGTCTCGGCGGCCAAGCTCGACGGCGCGGGCTTCTTCCGCATCTTCTGGCGGATCCTGCTGCCGGTCTCCAAGCCGATCATCGTGGTCTCGGTGATCTGGCAGTTCACCCAGATCTGGAACGACTTCCTGTTCGGGGTGGCCTTCTCGGGCCACGACACCCAGCCGGTGACGGTGGCGCTCAACAATCTGGTCAACACCTCTACCGGGGTGAAGGAATACAACGTCGATATGGCCGCCGCCATGATCGCCGCGCTGCCGACCCTGGTGGTCTATGTACTGGCCGGCAAGTATTTCGTCCGGGGGCTCACCGCCGGCTCGGTAAAAGGATAACAACGCGAGGTAATTCGCCATGTCAGCTCTGGAAATCGACAATGTCTGCAAGGAATTCGGTACGACCCGGGTGCTCGAGGAGGTCAGCCTGGCCATCGACTCCGGTGAGTTCCTGATCCTGGTGGGGCCATCGGGGTGCGGCAAGTCGACTCTGATGAATGCCATCGCCGGCCTGGAGCCGGTCACGTCGGGGCGCATCCTGGTCGGCGGCGACGACATCACCTGGCGAACCCCCGCCGAGCGCGACATTGCCATGGTCTTTCAGTCCTATGCGCTCTATCCGAGCATGACGGTGCGCGGCAATATCGCCTTCGGCCTGGAAATGCGCAAGGTGCCCAAGGCCGAGCGCGAGGCCGCCGTGGAACGGGTCGCCGACCTGCTGCAGATCTCGCACCTGCTGGATCGCAAGCCGGCGCAGCTTTCCGGTGGCCAGCGTCAGCGCGTGGCCATGGGGCGCGCCCTGGCGCGGGAGCCGCAGATCTATCTCTTCGATGAGCCCCTCTCCAATCTCGATGCCAAGCTGCGTGTCGAGATGCGCACCGAGATCAAGAAGCTTCACCAGCGGCTGGGGACCACCATCGTCTATGTGACGCATGACCAGATCGAGGCCATGACCCTGGCCGACAGCATTGCCGTGATGCGCGATGGTCGTATCCTGCAGCTGGGTTCGCCGGACGAAGTCTACAACAACCCGGCGGACATGTTCGTGGCGGGCTTCATGGGGTCGCCCTCGATGAACTTCATCGAGGCACGGCTGGATGGCGAATCCGGAGCGTATCGGCTGCACATCGCCACCGACGGCGAAGCGGAACTGACGCTGCCGTGGCCGGCATCCCGCGAAACGCCGGCGCTGGCCGAGTACGTCGGGCGGACGTTGACGCTCGGGCTGCGACCCGAGCACTTCGCCGAGGAGGATGCGCGGCTGGGCGATCGGGCCGAGGGCACGCCACTCTCGGCCAGGGTCAGCGTGGTCGAGCCTACCGGGGCCGATATCCTGCTGCGCCTGCCGCTCGGTGACACCGAGATCACGGCCCGGGTAGGGCCCGATTGCCGCGTTGCTCCGGGCGAGCGGTTAGGCCTGCGCGTCGACATGCGGCGTGCCGTGCTGTTCGAAGCCGAAACCGAAGCTCGCCTGGCCTGAGGAGAGAACGCCATGACACAGGAATTCACCGAGCTTTCCGACACGATTCGCGAGACCAAGCGGCGTCTGAAGCGCGACCTGCCGGGCTACCGTGATGCCTTCGAACGTGCCCGGGACGACATCCTGGCACAGATCGAGCGCATCCAGGCGGAGCGCGTCGCCGGCGAGCAGCCGATACCCCGCTTCGCGGCCGATGATCTCATCGCCGGTCGACTCTCCGAAGCCGATCGGCAGCGCATTCGCCAGCGCGGTGCCTGTGCCGTCGCGGGGGTCTTCCCGGCCGAGCGAGCACGCCACTGGAATACACAGATCGGTGATTACCTCGACCGAAATCGCTTCATGGAACGCCTGGCGAATGCTGCCGAGGATTCGTATTTCGGCGAGCTCGAGCAGGGCAAGCCGCAGATCTACGGCGTCTACTGGTCGTCGCCCCAGGTGCAGGCGCGTCAGGACGAGCGGCTTTGCGACGTGCAGGTGTTCCTCAACCGCCTGTGGGATGCCGGTGAAGAGTTCGATCCTGGCCACCTGGCCAGCTATGTCGACCGGCTGCGCCGCCGGCCGCCTGGTTCCGGCAGCCTGGGACTGTCGCCGCATGTCGATGGCGGCTCCGTGGAGCGCTGGCTCGACGAGGGGTTTCGCCACGTCTATCGGCATGTCTTCCGCGGAGCGCCCGAGCGCTTCGACCCCTTCGCAGGCCTGGGACGCACGCAAGTACGCGAGATCGCCTCGCCGGCGGTATGTTCGATGTTCCGCACCTTCCAGGGCTGGACGGCGCTGACGCCGCAACGCTCGGGCGCCGGGACCCTGAACCTGATTCCCGTCGCCAACGTGATGAGCTATCTGCTGCTGCGGGCCTTGCAGGACGATGTCCCGGAGGACGACCTGTGCGGTGCGCGGCCCGGCCGTGCGCTCTCGATCGATCCTCATTGGCACGCGCCCCTGTTGGAGGCCCTGACGCCGATCCCGGATCTCGATCCCGGCGATACCATCTGGTGGCACTGTGACGTGGTGCACGCCGTGGACCCCGAGCATGAAGGCGAGTATGACAGCAACGTCATGTATATCGGGGCCGCCCCCTGGTGCGACAAGAACGCGGCCTACCTGCCGGGGCAATGGCAGGCCTTCGTCGAGGGACGCACGCCGCCCGATTTCGCCCCGGACGACTTCGAGGTCGACTTCACCGGCCGCGCACGGCCGGCGGATCTCGGCGAGCGGGGGCGTCAGCAGATGGGAGGGTAAATCGAGCCTTCAAGATGAGGGCTTGTCCTTGTCCTCCAGGCGGCGCAGTTGCTGCCAGAGCTCCCGGCGCAAGTCGGCCAGGCGCGGGCGTTCCGTGTCGTCGAACGTCAGCGGGCGGGTCAGGCGCTGGGTGCGTAGCCCGAGTCGTGCGCCCAGCAGGCCGACGCCGAGACCCTGGGCGGCCCGGGTGGAAAGCCGGCCGGCGAGATCCAGCGAGAGCATCTGCATGCTGGCGTCGCTGGCCAGCTCCGTGGCGCCGGCGAAGGCCATCTGCCGGAGCACGTCGCGCAGCAGGCTGATCCGGGCGGCGTAGCCGAGTTCCAGTCCGTAGAGTCGGCACAGCCGGTCGATCATGGCCAGGTGACGCCAGGCGACCAGGCCCATGTCGACCAGAGTCAGCGGCGAGACCGCCACCATGACGGCGGTCTCGCCGCTCATGCGCGATATCAGTCGCCGTGCCTCGCGGTCGCGGGGCGCCAGCAGGTGATGGGCCAGCAGCGGGGCGAGATCCCGGCCGTCGTGATGGGGCTCGCGTGCGGCGAGAAAGCCTTGCCAGTGAGGATGATCGTCATGCAGGTCGAGCTGGGTCTTGAGGCGTCGTGCCAGCGCCATGGCCTGCTCGGGTGAGCACTCGGGCAGTCGGGTGAGTGCCTCGCGCAGGCGGTTGTGCCGGCCGAGTCGGCGCAGCCGCCAGAGTTCACGCAGGATCGCCAGACCGCCCAGTCCCACGGCGCCGAGCCCGAGCAGCTGCCAGCCGGTGGTCAGCCAGTCGCCGCTGGCCACGCTGGCGGGCAGACCGGTGACGAACTCGGCCGCGCCCAGGCCCAGTGCGCCGGCGAGCATGCCGAGCAGTCCCCAGCGCCGCTTGCGCGGTCGGCCGAGATGTGTCGACGGATCCGGGTGCACGCGATCGTCCGGCTCGTCGCCCGGGGACAGGGCTCGACTCGCCAGGTCGCTGTCGAAGCGGCGGGCCGGCGCCGGGTCCGGCTCGCGCGTGGGCGTCTCGGACTCGAACCGCTGACCCGGTCTGGGGTCCGGCGTGTCCCGTTGAGGGGCGTCGTTCATGTCAACTTGTCTCCGATCAGCCAGTCGAGGGCGGCATCCATGCGGATATGGGGCAAGGGACCGGGTGCCCGTGGCAGGGGGCGAAAGGCCGTGAAATCAAAACCCTGGCGCGACCAGAAAGCGGCGTCGGGCAGGCGTGTGGGCACTTCGCCGGGAAAGGTCAGCACGGACTCGCCGTTCAAGTCGGTACCGCGCAGGGCCGGCGTCGTGCGCCCCTGGCGGGTGACTTCGCGGACCTCGGTGGCGCGCACCGAGGCCAGGGAGAGGGCCTTGACGGGCACGTTGGCGAAGCGCAGGTCCTTGAGCGGCTCGACCAGCAAGGCTTCGAGCAATGCCACCAGGCGCACATGTTGCTCGGGGGTAACGTGGTCGGCCTTGGTGGCGGCGATGGCCAGCCGGTCGATACGCGGCGTGAACAATCGCGACAGCAGGCTGCGCTGACCGTAATCGAAGCTCTGCATCAAGCGGGACAGGGCGCGCGACAGGTCCTCGAAGCGTTCCGGACCGGCATTGAGGGCGCCGAGCACATCGATGAGCACGATCTGGCGATCGAAGCGCCGGAAATGGTTTCGGTAGAAAGGCCGCACGATATGCTGCTGATAGTAGGTGAACCGCCTCGACAGGGTGGCGTAGAGGCTGGTGTCGGGCAGAGCTGCCAGGGCCTCGGGCGTCCAGTCGTCGAGACCGGGCAGGGGGAAGAACTGCAGTACCGGGGCGCCGGCCAGGTCGCCGGGCAGCAGGAAGCGGCCGGGTTGAAGGTCGGAGAAACCGGCCTCGCGAGCCGCGCGCAGGCCAACGGCGTAGTGCTCGGCGAGTTCGGCGAGACGCGCTTCGTCGACGTCGCTGGCGGGGTCCAGATCGGCGATGGCGGCGTGCCACTCCTCGAACAGGGCGCGTCGGGCGGGGCCGTCGCCCTCGCATTGTGTGCGGCTCCAGCTGGCGAAGTCGTGATCGAGCAGCGGCAGATCGAGCAGCCATTCCCCCGGATAGTCGAACAGGTCGAGCGTCAGTTCGGCGGTATGGCCGCGCCACCAGGTAGCGTGGGCGCGGCGGTAGCGGATTTTCAGACGCAGTTCGCTGATGCCACGAGTCGGTGTCGGCCAGCTCGGAGGCTCGCTGCCGAGGGCCTGCATCGCCTGATCATACGGGAAACGTGGCACGCCCAGGTCCTGCTGGGCGACGCGCTGGGCGCCGAGCAGCCGTTGCTCCCGGGCGGCGGCGAGCAGGTCCAGCCGTGCCTCGAGGCCGGCGTGTCGGAGCTGGTCGACCAGCGAAGTGAGAAAGGCGGTCTTGCCGGCGCGTGACAGGCCGGTGACCGCCAGGCGTAACTGGCGGTCACGGCCGCGTTCGATCAGGTCCTGCAGGTCGCGTGTCAAATCCTGGGGCATTCAAGGGTCCGCCTGGCGTCCATGTCAGCCTCTAATCTGTGGGCGATGGGCGCGGAAGGCAAGGCCGAGCAGCACCAGGGGCACGGCGCACAACGGGATCAGCACGACATTGAGCAGCGGCCAGCCCAGGCTGGAGGCTGCGGGTCCCGCCAGCAGCGCGGTGATCGCCGCGGTGGAGAACACCAGGAATTCGTTGGCGGCCTGGGTGCGGGCCTTCTCGGCAGGGCTGTGTGTTTCCGTGAGTAGACCGGTGGCCGGCAGAAAGGTGAAGTTCCAGCCCACCCCGAGCAGGATCAGGCCGCCGTGAAAGCCCGCCAGGCCGGCGTCGAACTGGGCGGTCAGGGCACTGGCGATCAGCAGCAGGCAGCCGCAGGCGATCATCCGTGGCGCCCCGAAACGGGCGGTCAACCGGCCGGTCACGAAGGACGGCAGGAACATGGCCACCACGTGCCACTGAATGGTAGCGGCGACGTGATCGAAATTGTGCCCGGCCTCGGCCATTGCCAGCGGCGTGGCGGTCATGGCCAGGTTCATCACGCCGTAGCCGACCATGGCACTGACCACCGCCAGCACGAAGACCGGCTGGCGAACGATCTCGCTCAATGGGCGCCGTTCGCCGGCGGTGGCGTCGTGGGTGCCGGCGGGCATGCGCACGAAGGCAAGCAGGACCAGGGCGAACAGATAGAGTGCGCCCAGACCGATGAAACTGCCCAGATAGGGGGTGTCGGCCAGGCTGTGACTGTGGCGTGCCAGCCAGGGACCGAAGAAGGCCGCCAGTACGCCCCCGCCCATCACCAGGCCGATGGCGCGGTCGCGTCCTCCTTCGGGGGCGGCCTCGACGGCGGCGAAGCGATAGAGCTGGCCGAAGCCGATGCCGATCCCGATCAGCCAGGTGGCGATCAGGAACAGGCCGAAGCGCTGCGAGTGCAAGGCGAGCACGGCGAGGCACGCACCGGCGATGCCCATCAGGTTGCCGAGCACAAAGCCGCGACGGCGCCCCAGCCTGGCCATGATCAAGGAGGCCGGGATGGTGGCGCACATCAGGCCCAGCCACTGCGTTGCCACTGGTGCGGTGGACCAGGCAGGGGCCGGAGCGAGCTGGGCGCCGATGAGCGGGGAGACGGCGATCAGCAGGATATTGCCGCTCACCAGCAAGGCCTGGCAGAGCGAGAGCAGGGAAACGGTCAGGGGCATGGGGCCTCCTCGGTAGGCGGGGTATGGGGGCGGGCGCCGAAGCGTTGGCGATAGACCGATGGCGAGACGCCATACCGGCGGTGGAAGAGCCGCCGCAGTTGTTCGGCGTGGCCCAATCGCCACCGGGCGGCCAGGCGTTCGAGCGATGGGCCGGGGCAGGCGTCGAGCAGGTGCATGCGTGCGCCTTCCAGTCGCAGGCGGGTCAGGTAGGCGCCTGGTGTGGTGTCCAAGTGACGCCGGAACAGTCGCGACAGATGACGCGGCGTGACCGACACCTGCGCCGCCATGCTCTCGAGGTCATGATCGGCGGCGGGGTCGGCGTGCAGGTGGTCGAGCAGTTCGCGCAAGGGGCCGGTCGTTCGTTGCTGATGCAACAGCGCCTCGCTGAACTGGGCCTGGCCACCCGGACGGTGCAGGAACATCACCAGTTCGCGGGCGACGCGGCCCGCGAGAGCGGTGCCGTGGTCGGCTTCGACCAGTGACAAGGCAAGATCGATGCCCGCTGTCACACCGGCGCTGGTATAGCGGTCGCGATCGTTGACGTAGAGGGCATCGGGCTCGACACGTACCCGCGGATGGGTCTGTGCCAGCATGTCGGCATGGCGCCAGTGGGTAGTGGCTCGGTGGTCGTCGAGTAGCCCGGCCCGGGCCAACAGGAAGGCACCCGTGCAGATGGCGCCGAGGCGCCTGATATGCGGTGCCATCTCGCTTAGCTCGTCGAGGTGGTGTCCGGCCCGGCATTCGGCGAAGATTCCACTGCCGCCGGCAATCAGCAAGGTGTCCGGGGCGCCGAGGGATGCCAGTCCCTGCCAGTCGAGGTCGGCCATCATCATCAGGCCGCCGTTGGTGACCAGGGTGCCGGGGGAACGGGCAACCAGGCTCAGCTCGTAGAGTGTCCGGTCGGCGAGCGCGTTGGCGCTGGCGAAGACCTGCCAGGGGCCGGCGACATCAAGCACCTGGCAGTCGGGATAGGCGAGCAGCGCGACGCGACGTGCATGGGGTAATGGGGATGTCATCGACGACTCCTGAGCGCAACGGCATGCCCTGGAGTCTGGCGGAAGGCGAAGGTGTCCACAATGACCAATATCCCACCGAAAAGGACATGGTGGTGCCGGAAACGACGACGCCCCGCATGGCAGCGGGGCGTCGAGGCGGGTGAGGAAGGGTGAGGTGGGTCAGCCGGCGAAGGCGGCGTACATGATGATGACCAGGATCACCAGCACGATGCCGACGGGAACCGCTCCCTTCCAGGGCGTGAGATCGACCGCGCCGCTGTCCTCGTGAACCCAGGCATCGGTTCGGGGACGCAGTTTACCGATGATCAGCATGCCCACGACCAGCAGCACGAAGACGGCAGCGACGAAGTGGAACTCGTGCATGACCAGGGGCAGCTTGTCGAACGGCGGAATGAAGTAACCGGCGAAGATCAGCAGACAGCCGCCGACCAGGGCGATCTTGGCGGCCATGGCCGGCACCCGTCGCGTCAGCAGGCCGACCAGGACCACCGCCAGAATCGGGATGAAGTAGATGGCGTTCATCTTCTGCAGATAGCCGAACAGGCTCTCCTGGCCGGCCAGCAGGGGGGCGATGGTCATGGCGATGACGGCCATGATCCAGCCGAAGATCTTGCTGGCGCGCACGACCTGCGCTTCGCTGGCCTCCTTGTTCAGCACGCCCTTGTAGAAGCCGAGGCTGAACAACGTGGTGGTACTGTTCAGGGCCGAGTTGAAGGAGGACAGGATGGCACCGACCATCACGGCGGCGAAAAAGCCGGTGAGGTAGGGCGGCAGCACGTTGAACACCAGGTGGCCATAGGCTTCATCGGCCTTGATGCCCTGATCGGCATAGAGGTGGTAGGCAATGATCCCGGGCAGCACCAGGTAGATGGGGCCGAGCAGCTTGAAGAAGCCGGTCAGCAGCACGCCCTTCTGGCCCTCGGCCAGGTTCTTGGCGGCGAAGGTTCGCTGGATGATCTGCTGGTTGGTGGTCCAGTAGAAGACGTTGATCAGAAAGACGCCGGTGAACAGGGTAAAGAAGGGAACCTGCTGGTCGGCACCGCCAATGGAGTCGAGCTTGTCGGGATGGGTCTGCTTGAGCGTCTCCCAGCCGGCCATCACGCCGCTACCGTCGCTGATCGCCTGCAGGCCGAAATAGACGATCACGAAGCCGCCGATCAGCAGGCCGATGCCGTTGAGCGTGTCGGACACGGCGACGGTACGCAGGCCGCCGAACAGGGCGTAGAGCGAACCGATCAGCCCCACCAGCCAGACGGTCAGCCACAGCAGGGTGGTATCGGACTGGATGCCTGTCAGGCCATGCAGGTCGAGCATGCCCTGCAGTCCCATGGCGCCTGAATAGAGGATGATCGGCAGCAGGATCACCGCATAGGCGAGCAGGAAGATCACATTGGTGATGCGCTGGGTGGCCTTGTCGAAGCGGATTTCCAGCAACTGCGGTACGGTAGCGATGCCACTGCGCAAAAAGCGTGGCAAGAAAAACAGTGCCAGCAGCACCAGGGCGATGACGGCGACGACTTCCCAGGCCATCACGCTTAGGCCGTCGCTGAAGGCCGAGCCGTTGAGGCCGACCATCTGCTCGGTGGAGAGATTGGTCATCAACAGCGAGCCGGCGATCAATGGGAACGTCAGACTGCGGCCGGCCAGGAAGAGGCCGTTGGCGCTCTTGTGATCGTCGCGGCGGGTGATCCGCCAGGTGATGAAGGCCACCAGACCTGTAAAGAACAGGAAGGAAGCGAGAGTCAGGGCATGCATGTCAGAAGATTCCGTAAACATCAGAGTTTATTGCCGTGTCGCTCGCGCCTTGCGACGTAAAATTTCGTAAATTTACAGCGACGCGGGGAGTTTAGGAGTCGTGAGCTTATATGCCATACGCCTTTCGTCTAGTATGTTTCGGTCGTGCGGGACTCGCCGACCGTGACCGGCTACCCGGTTGGATGTCGCGCCTGGTGGCCATGAAGCGAGGAGTGATGAGATGACGATACAAGAAGGACCGGCGCGGGTACTGGCTTTCTGGTTCGAGACACTGGATTCCACGCAATGGTTTCGCAAGGATCCGGCCCTGGATGCCGATATTGCCGAGCGTTTCGCCGATACGCTCGCGGCGGCGCTGCGCGGCGAACTATGGCGCTGGCGAGAAACGCCACATGGCAGGCTGGCGGAGGTGATCGTGCTCGATCAATTTTCGCGCAATATCCACCGCGACACGGCCCGGGCCTTTGCCGCCGATCCCATCGCCCTGGTCCTGGCCCAGGAAGCGGTCGCCCGGGGCGATGACCAGGCGCTTGCCACCGGGGAGCGAGCCTTCCTTTATATGCCTTACATGCACAGCGAGTCGCGGGCCATCCACGACGAGGCGCTGCGCCTTTTCGACCAACCCGGCCTGGAGCGCAACCTGGATTTCGAACACCGACACCGCGATATACTCGACCGCTTCGGTCGCTACCCGCACCGCAATGCCATCCTGGGGCGAAACTCGACGCCCGAGGAGCTGGCGTTTCTCGAACAGCCAGGGTCTTCCTTCTGACATCCTGGCAAGGCAACATCATGGAAATCACTAACCGGAAAGGAGAACGGCATGGGTATCATCGCCTGGTTGATCATCGGGGGCCTGGCGGGCTGGATCGCCGGCAACATCATGCGTGGCGGCGGTTTCGGGCTGCTGGGCAATATCGGCGTCGGCGTCGTCGGCGCGGTGGTCGGCGGCTTCCTGTTCAGTCTGCTCGGCCTGTCTTCCGGCGGGTTCATCGGCTCGCTGGTGACCGCCGTGGTGGGGGCCGTGGTGCTGCTGTGGGTCATCGCCAAGGTCAGAAAATCCGGGTAACCACGCCTTGTCTGCCATGAAAAAAAGCGCCGCCCCGTAGGGCGGCGCGCTGGTTCCGGGGAGGGAGCCTCAGGCGGTAGCGGCGGCCTGGCTGCCCACCAGCTCCTTCAGGCAGGTCTCGATGATGTCCAGGCCTTCTTCGAGCACTGCGTCCTCGATGGTCACCGGCATCAAAAAGCGGACGGTGTTGCCGTACATGCCGCAGGACAGCAGGATCAGGCCCTTCTCGCGAGCTTTCTTGCACAGCGCTCCCGTCAGGTCGGCATCCGGGGTGTGCGCGGTCTTGTCGGCAACGACGTCGAAGGCGGCCATGGCGCCCATGTTGCGAGCATTGTCGATGCAGGCGAAGTCACGCTGCCAGGCGGCGAAGCGCTCGGCCAGCTTGTCGCCCAGCGCCTGGCTTTTCTCCAGAATGTTTTCCTGTTCGAAGACCTCGAGAACCGCGAGGGTCGCCGCGCAGGACACCGGGCTGCCGGTGTAGGTGCCGCCCAGAGAGTTGCCGCCGGAGGCGTCCATGTGCTTGTCGGTGCCGACCACGGCGGAGATCGGCATGCCGTCCGCCATGCTCTTGGCCATGGTGATGATGTCGGGCTCGACGCCGCTGTGCTCGATGGCGAACAGCTTGCCGGTACGGCCGAAGCCGGATTGCACCTCGTCGATGATCATCAGGATGCCGTGCTCGTCGCAGATCTCGCGGATCGCCTTGAGGAAGCTGGGCGGGGCCGGGTAGAAGCCCCCTTCGCCGAGCACCGGCTCGAGCACGATCGCCGCGGTGTCCTTGGGGTTGGCATCGGTCT
Source organism: Halomonas sp. I1 (assembly GCF_032334135.1). Taxonomy (NCBI): domain Bacteria; kingdom Pseudomonadati; phylum Pseudomonadota; class Gammaproteobacteria; order Oceanospirillales; family Halomonadaceae; genus Halomonas; species Halomonas sp. I1. The sequence goes on along the minus strand of NZ_JAVXUS010000003.1, from coordinate 21,174 downwards.
TGAGTGCCATCTTCAGGCCGCGCAGGGCTTCGTCCTCGCTGACGCCGTGGTAGGGCACCGGGAAGGGCGCACGGAAGACGTTGCCCGGCATGCTGCCGAAATCGGTGGCGTAGGGGGCGACCTTGCCGTTCATGGCCATGGTCATGAAGGTGCGGCCGTGATAGCCGCCGTCGAAGCAGATCACATTGTTCTTGCCGGTAGCGGCACGAGCGACCTTGACGGCGTTTTCCAGGGCCTCGGCGCCGGAGTTGGCCAGCATGACCTTGGCATGGCCGCGAACCGGCGTGACCTGGCTGAGCTTCTCGGCCACCTTCACGTAGCCTTCATAGGGCATCACCGTCTGGCAGGTGTGCATCACGCGGTCCAGCTGGGCCTTGACCGCTTCGACCACCCTGGGATGGCGATGGCCGATGTTGAGCACGCCGATGCCGCCGGCAAAATCGATGAAACGGTTGCCGTCGGCATCCCAGATCTCGGCGTTCTCGGCGTGATCGGCGAACGCCGTGGCGGGACTGGCGGCGCCGCTGGCGACATAGCGTTGCTTGAGTTCGTTGAGCTGGGCGTTGTTCATGAGAATCTCCCGGGATCGTGAAGTGAGTAGGCGATTACAAGCCGCCGACACAGACGTATTTTAGTTCAGTGTATTCATCCAGGCCGTGGTGCGACCCTTCGCGCCCAAGCCCGGATTCCTTGACGCCGCCGAAAGGCGCAAGTTCCGTGGAAAGCAGGCCTTCGTTGACCGCCACCATGCCATATTCGAGGGCTTCCATGACACGCCAGATGCGGCGGTAGTCGTTGGCATAGAAGTAGGCGGCCAGCCCGGACTCGGTGGCGTTGGCCATGGTGATGGCCTCCTCCTCGGTATCGAAGCGGAATACCGGGGCCAGCGGGCCGAAGGTCTCCTCGGTGGCCACGCGCATGCTGCCGTCGACATCGCCGATCACCGTGGGCTGGAAGAAGGTTCCGCCCAGCTCGTGAGATTGGCCGCCACAGACCAGGCGACCGCCCTTGTCGAGGGCATCGGCGATATGCTCGCGGACCTTGTCCACGGCAGCATCGTTGATCAGCGGTCCCTGAGCCACGCCGTCCTCCAGGCCGTTGCCGACCTGGAGTTCGGCGACGCGGGCGGCCAGCTTGTCGAGGAAGGCTTCGTAGACACCGGCCTGCACCAGCACGCGATTGGTGCACACGCAGGTCTGCCCCGAGTTGCGGAACTTCGAAGCCACAGCACCTTCCACGGCAGCATCCAGGTCAGCGTCGTCGAAGACGATGAAGGGAGCGTTGCCGCCGAGCTCCATGGACGTCTTCTTGACCGTGCCGGCGCATTGGGCGAGTAGACGCTTGCCCACGGCAGTGGAGCCGGTAAAGGAGACCTTGCGCACTCGCGGATCGGTGGTGAGTACCTCGCCGATCTCGGCGGGCCGAGCCGCGGTTACCACATTGATGACGCCCGCGGGGATGCCGACATCTTCGGCCAGCCGGGCCATTGCCAGTGCGGTCAAGGGCGTCGCCTCGGCGGGCTTGATCACTACCGTGCAGCCGGCGGCCAGTGCCGGGGCGCATTTGCGGGTGATCATCGCCAGGGGGAAGTTCCAGGGCGTGATGGCGGCTACGACGCCGATGGGTTCGCGCAGCACCAGGATGCGCTTATCGGCGCCATGGCTGGGCAGCGTTTCACCGGCCACACGCTTGGCCTGTTCGGCGTAGAATTCGACGAAGCTGGCACCATAGGCGACCTCTCCACGGGATTCGGCCAGCGGCTTGCCTTGTTCGAGGGTCATCAGCCGAGCGAGGGCATCCTGGTTGGCCATGATGTGGTCGAACCAGGCGCGCAGCAGCGAGGCGCGTTCCTTGGCCGGCTTGCGTCGCCAGCCCTGCCAGGCCGCTTCGGCAGCGGCCACGGCTTGCCGTGCGTCCTCGGCATCGAGATCGGGAACCCTGGCCAGGGTTTCGCCGGTGGCAGGGTTGGTGACGGCAAAGCGACGCTCGGCGTCACGCCATTGTCCGGCCACGTAGGCCTTGTCGATAAGCAGTGAGGTATCGGCGTTCATGAGGGCAGACTCGCTTGGTGACTATCTTGTTTTACGAGTGTGCATTATTTACAACATGGCGCCAAGCCCCGCGGCATCTTTCGCGGTAAGGTGGTCAAGCATCGGCGTGACGCCAGCTTTCCGTTACACTGTGTCGCCGAATTCACAGGGACGCGTCTTGCGTTCCCCGATCCTGATGTGTGGCGAGGTGTGCCTTGGTCGATCCCATGAATGCCTGGTGGGCCCAGCAGCTGGTGTTGTGCGGTTGGGCCTTCGCGCCCGATCCCCTCGCGCTCGCGCCAGAGACGGCGCGCACACGCCTGGCAAGCCTTGACGTCGTCGATCGCGGTGAACTGGGCTGGCGTCTGTTGGAGGCATTGGACAGCGCCCATCCCGATCCGGCGCGGCTACTGGCCGCATTGGAAGTCACGGCATTGGCGGGAGCGGCCGAGTGGTTGAGCGAGGCGCGGGCCCGGCAATGGGGGCAGCGCCTGGCCGAAGAGATTCATGCCCATCATGCTAGCCTCGATGACTGGTTGGCGGCGCTGCGCCGTGCGCGCAATGATACAGGCTGGGTTCACGGCGATGACGGTTTCGTCGAGGCCTGCGAAGCCCTGTCCACGCTCGAGCGTGATGGCGAGGGGGTGACCTGGGAAATGCTGCGCGACTGGCTGCTTGCCAACCGACAGACGCCGGCGTTGTGGCCCGAGGAGCCCGAGGCACGAGTATGGCGGTTGCGGGCCGCCTTCAGCCCGGTACTGGAGGTGCCGGCGGAGGCGCTGGACTGGCATGGGCTGGAAGGCTGGCTGGCCGAGGCCTGGCAGGTGACGGGACGTGATGAGCTGATTCGGGTGCTCCTGTGGCTGGGCGCCCAGGGTGACCGGCAAGGCTGGGACCTCGATGCCAATCGCTTGAGCGAGGCCGATCACGAGGCACGTCGCCGCTGGCATGCCGGGCTCGCCCCGCGAGATCGTGATTTCGGCCGTGTCCTGCTTGGGTTCGTGGAAAAAGGCGAGCCTCTGGAGTGGGCCGCCTGGGACTGGCTGCGCTTGATCGATCTGGCCTGGGCCGGCGACTGTCTCGGCTGGCTGAGTGACGACGAGGCCCGGATGTTTGCCCTTCACGGTGCGGACCTGGTGAAGCGCCGCTACAGTGACTGGCTGGCGCTCGCCCGGGCTTATCAACGCGGCCGAAGTCTGTTCGAAGGAGAGGATCTACTGGGCAGTGTCGAAGCCGACTGGCGGCTGCTCCTGCATGCACCGGTGAGCCCCTGGAAACCGGCCCTTCAGGAATTGATCGATCCCGAGCTGATCGATATCTCCCGAGAGCGCATGCGCGACTGGCGTCGCGATCCGTGGCATTGGGTTCTGGCCCTGGCAGCGGTAAGGGAGCCCGAGCTGGCGATGCGCCAGGGGGGGACACCGAGTCTGCCGTCGGCGCGGAGTGAAGATGCCCGACGCTATCTCACCGAGATTCTCGACCTGCATGCCGACGAAGGTGTGGAGGCGTTGGCCCGTTACTGGCTGCCGGCTCAGGCGCATCATCTCAACCAGCTCGCGGCTGATGCGGCCCATGGTGCCTTGCCGTCTTCCCGAACGCCCTTCGGACGGGTCGCCGGCGATGACCTGGCGGGACGTGATGCCCTGGGGCGGGCCAGCCGCCACGCCGCGACCATCCATATGGCGGAAAAGTTCGCCTTCCACCTGCAGATGGCGATGGACAGCGGGTGGTTCGAGGCCTCGCGACTGACGGAGCTGGCGTCGGCGCTGCAGGGATCCCTGTGTCGATTCTATATCGATGCCCGTCGCCTGCTGTCGGCCTGGACGCAATGGGAAACGCTTCTGCCCGAGCCTGATCAGCCCTCCCTGGCGGCGGAGATTCTCTGGCACCGTGACGACCCGGGCAGTCTCTTTCACTGGCTCGACTGGCAGAGTGGAGAGTGGCGGGAACCGGGCGCGCGCCCGGGGCTCAGTCAGTTCACCGCCATGGCGTTGGTCGGCCCGCTCAACAGCGCGATCTGGAGTCTGCCGCAGCCGGAGAGCGAGCGTGAGTGCGCTTCGATACGGGAATGGGTGGATGGTCATTATGCCGTGCATGGCCCGGAGGGGCTGGCGGAGTTCATCGACTATCTGCTGGAGGTTGGCGACCGTCAGGAGTATCAGATCAACTACGCGCCCTATACGCTCAACCCGGCACGCCTGGCGTCGGAAATCACGACGCTGGAGAGCGATGAGTGTGGCGAGGAAGAGCGCAACCACCTGCTTCGACTGCAGCGTGTCCGGGCCAATGAGGATGGCTGCAACGACCTGAACCTCGCCGCCTGGGATCTGGCCCAGGCGGTGGACCTTGCCATCGCCGGTCGGCAGCTGGGCTGGCTGGATGAGGCAGACTTTCTCGCCAGGCTGCGTCGAGCCCATACGCTGGCCGCCACCCATTACGGGGGATGGGAAGAATACGCGCGAGGCCTCTATGCCGGGTTTTCCTTCTTCATGGGGGAAACCCCCGAGCGTGAGGCTTTCCTGGGCGGCTTTCGTCAGGCCCTGGCGAGCTGGCTCGCCGCCGCGCCGCCGCTGGCAGGTCCCTGGGCGAGTCTGGACTTCCCCGGGGCGCGCCCGCGCCATTGGGCGCCGATGCATGTGGATACCTTGCCGGGGGATGAACGATTGCTTCATTGATCGCTCTGTCCTGGCAACCAACACGGGAAGGCTGTTGCACATAAGCCACTGTTCTTGGCTATTATGCAAAAAATGTCTATGCTGAGGCGCTATAAGTCCATCAGCGCATGACCGGGCTGCGCCGGCCACGATGCCGGCAGTCACGTAGCCCGGAAAGCCAGGACCGTCAGCCAGGGTAGAAAGCAAAGGGAGTATGACAGGGTGAGGGAGCAGGGATGATCAACCCGACGTCGCGTCGCCTCGTTCCCGTGGTGCTGTCGTGTGCCATGCTGGCGGGTTGTGCCGCCTCGGGAGGGGCTTCGTCGCCGGAAACGTCGCCGGACAGCTATTTTGCCCGTGACCTGCCGGGAATGCCTCCGGGAACCGGGCCGATGATGTCGCCGGTGGATAATCCCATTCTTCAGGCGCGGCAGTTGCGCAACCCTCCTCCTACCCTGGTCCGCCGGGCTCTTCTGGCTCAGCACGAGCGTTGGCTGGGCACTCCCTATCGTCTGGGAGGTACCTCGCGCGGCGGGATCGACTGTTCGGCACTGGTGCAGAATGTCTTCGCGGATACGTTCCGCCTCGAGATGCCGCGTACCACCGCACGCCAGGTCCATGAGGGACGACGAGTCTCCCGGGATGAGCTGCGTCCCGGCGATCTGGTGTTCTTCCGTCCCCCCGGCGCCTATCGGCATGTGGGCATCTATGTCGGCGATGGCCGCTTCCTGCATGCGTCTTCCTCCCGTGGCGTCAAGCTATCTTCCCTGGATAATCAGTACTGGCGACGCTATTACTGGCAGAGCCGACGTGCGCTGGACACGCGGCATCTGGCGCAGAGGCTCGATAGCAGTGTGATGGCGTCCGGCGAGGGTTAGGGTCTGTACGAAAAGTGCCTGCACTCGGTGATACGGTGTTGAAATCAGGTCTCAAAATGCTCATTTACTCCTTGTAAACTGCGCTTTCTCGACCGATTTCGCCTTGTGACCCACACGGATGTGGGAAATGCGCGGGCCCGTCAGGAACGGGCCTAGCCCTCACCTTCGCTCGCCGACTTTTCGTAAAGACCTAAGGGGTAGGTCGTGTTGATCCTGCTGGTCGTGTCTAACGATTGGCGATGACGAAGTCGACGAAGGCCTGTTCCGCCCGGGACAGGTAGGCGCCCTTGGCCCAGGCCAGCGACAGGTTCATCCAACTAGGCGGTTCGAGAGAGACCGCCGCCAGTTCGGGCTCCTCCACGACGCGCCGCAGGAAGGTCGTGATGCCGAAGCCACGCCGCACGATGGCCTTGGTCAGAGGAATCAGATTGGACTCGAAGGCAATGTCCGCCTCGGTGCCGCAGCGCTGTGACAAGGCGTCGATGAACTCGCGGTGGAAGTAGCCGTCCTGAAACAGCACCAGGGGTTCGGCGAAGAAGGTCTCCGGGGTCACGGCGTCGTGTTCGGCGAAGGGGTGTTCCCGAGGCACGCAGATGACCATCTCTTCCCGCGTCAAGTGGCGTTTCTCCAGATGCTGGCTGGCACCATCATCGATGACGACCCCCAGGTCCAGTTCGCCACTGGCGACCATGTGCTGCAAGCGTCGTGCGCCGGCTTCCACCACCGTCAGCCGAATACCCGGATACTGTGCCTTGAAGCCCATCAGCAAGGGGGGGAAATAATAGGATCCGAGCATCGAGGGGATGCCGATGCGGACCTCGCCCTTGACGAGGTCGTGCAGTTCGCGCATGGCCAGGTGGGCGGTTTCGGCACGCTCGAGCAACTGGCGGGCATGCCCGACCAGGGCCTCGCCCTCTGGCGTGAGGGCAATTCGGCGTTCATGGCGATGAAACAACGTCAGCTCGAGACGGCGTTCCAGGTTGGCGATGGACTGGCTCACCGCGGATTGTGCGATATGCAGTTCCCGGGCAGCGGCCCCGAAGCCGCCGCAGTCGGCAGCTGCCAGAAAGACACTCAGGGCGCGAAGGTCGAAGGGTAGGGTCATAAGCCTTGATGATGAAAGTCATCTAAATATTCTGTTTGGCTTATCATGATAGCCGGACGATCATGGCCCTCCAAGCCGGAGGTGGTCATGATCGTCGTTCGCAGTCGCGCCTGGTGGCGCGCGACCCTGGCCCTGTGCCTTGGGTCCTTGCTGGTCTTTCTCAATCTCTATGTTCCGCAGCCGCTGCTGCCGATGATGCGCGAGGTCCATGGGATTTCGACGCTGGCGGCCAGTCTGGTGATGTCGGTCTCGACACTTTCCTTGGCCGCGGCATTGCTGGTATTCGGCCCCTTGTCGGATGCCATTGGCCGCGCCGGCATCATGCGACTGACCCTGGTACTCGCCGGGCTGCTGTCGATCGCACTGGCTCTGGCGCCAGGGTTCGAGGTCCTGCTGATGCTTCGTGCCGTGCAGGGCTTCGTGCTCGGCGGGCTGCCGGCAGTGGCGATCGCCTGGATGGGGGATGAGTTCGAAAGGCCGGCTCTATTGTCAGCGGTCGGGCTCTACATTGGCGCCAATACCCTGGGCGGCATTGGTGGACGTGTGATCGGTGGTGCAGTGGCCGAGACAGGTGGTATCACGGCCAGCTTCCTGATGGTGGGCGGGCTGACCCTGGTCGGGGTCCTGGTATTCTGGCGCCTTCTGCCACCGGCACGGCGCTTCGAGCCGCGACGATTCCGCCTGAGGGAGGCCCGGGCCGGGCTTGCCGCACATCTGCGAACCCCCGTGCTGCTGGGCGCCTACCTGTTGGGCGGGCTGAACTTCCTGGTCTTCATCAACCAGTACAGCTATATCACCTTCCGGCTGGCCCAACCTCCCTTCGAGCTCGGGGAACGCTGGCTCGGGTTGCTGTTTCTGACCTATCTCGGCGGCACCCTGGGCTCGACGCTCTCTGGCCGCCTGTCTCGTTCGATCTCCCAGCCGACCTGCATGGTGGTCGGCATCCTGCTGCTGATGGCGGGTACGGCCGTGACGCTTTCCGATCGGCTGCCCTTGATCCTGGCGGGGTTGACCCTCAATGCCTTCGGCTTCTTTCTGGCCCATTCGATGGCCTCGAGCTGGGTGGGACGCCACGCACAGCAGGATCGGGGCAGTGCCTCGGCATTGTACCTGGTGTTCTATTACACCGGAGCCAGCCTGGGCGGGCTATGGTTTGAACCCTTCTGGTGGATGGCGAACTGGAAGGGGGTCGTGCTCGGTTCCTGGCTGATCCTGGCCGGAACCTGCACGATCGCCTGGTGGTTGCGTCGCGGTGATCGTTGGCGGGCAGCGGCAATCGAGCCGGCTCGGCCCTGAAGGCGAGCTCAGGACGCCGAACTGGCTTCGGCCTCGTCGCCCCAGATTTCCTCGAGTCGTTCCGAACGGCCGCAGGCGGATTTGTAGAACCGGTAGCGCAGCGGGTTCTTGTCGTAGAAGTTCTGGTGGTAGGTCTCGGCCGGGTAGAAGGCGTCGAAGTCGCTGACCTCGGTGGCGACGTCTCGGTCGAAGCGTTCGGCCACCGCGTCGCGGCTGGACTCGGCGAGTCGCCGCTGTTCGGCGTTCATCGGGAAGAGCGCGCTGCGATAGGACGGACCCTGGTCGCAGAATTGCCGATTCTCGGCGAAGGGGTCGACATTGCGCCAGAACACGTAAAGCAGGGTGGCGTAGTCGACTCGAGCGGGGTCGTACTCGACCTTCACCGCCTCGGTGTGGCCGGTGCCACCGGCGACTACCTGGTCATAGCTCGGGTTGGCCACGTCTCCGCCACTGAAGCCCGATGTGGTGCCGACCACTCCTTCGACCTTGTCGTAGGCCTCCTCGACGCACCAGAAACAGCCGGCGGCGAAGACGGCGCTGGCAGTCTTGTTGTCGTCGGCCATGGCGGAAGGCGCGAGGCCGGCGATTAGAAGCAACGGCCAGCATCGTGCATGGAGTGACGAAATCGGCATGGTAACGCTCCTTGGAAGAACTCGTCCGGCACGGAAAAGTCGAGTGCCCTGTGGATTCGATGATTATATGATGTCAGGGTTCCGTACAACCCCTGTCAAAGGGAGTCCACCGTCGTATCCTGCCTGACCCTGGCCGATCGGAGGTTGATCTTGACCAACAAGCGTCGCTTGTTACTGCTGACAGTAATCGTCGTGGCCGTCGCGGCCTTCTTTCTGAGCGGCGCTGACCAGTACCTGAGTCTCGAAGCCGTCAAGTCCCAGCAGGCACGCTTCCATGCCTGGCGCGAAGCAAGGCCTGTCATGGCAGTGGGGACGTTCTTTGTACTCTATGTGGCCATGGCAGCACTCTCGTTGCCGGGGGCGGCGTTGATGACGCTGCTGGGAGGCGCCTTGTTCGGCTTGGGCTGGGGGCTGGTGATCATCTCCTTCGCCAGCAGCCTGGGAGCCACCCTGGCGGCATCGATCGCTCGGACCCTGGCGCGCGAACCGCTGGAACGCCGCTTTGCTCTCCAACTGGAGCGTATCAACGCCGGTATTCGACGCGAGGGTGCCTTTTACCTCTTCACGTTGCGTCTGATTCCGTTATTTCCGTTCTTCGTCATCAATCTGGTGATGGGGCTGACGCGGATGCGCCTGCTCACCTTCTACTGGGTCAGCCAGCTCGGCATGCTGCCCGGTACAGCCGTCTACGTGAATGCAGGGCGCGAGCTAGGAGAACTGACGACCTTGTCGGGCATTCTGTCGCCGACCCTGTTGGGTGCCTTCGTGTTGATCGGCGTGTTCCCCTGGCTGGCCAGGGGGCTGGTCTCGCTTGTCGAGCGACGCCGGCTGAGTCGCCGTTTCGCCCGGCCGGCCGCCTTCGAACAGGACGTCGTGGTGATCGGCGGCGGTTCGGCGGGCCTGGTGGCGAGCTACATCGCCTCGGCCGTCGGGGCCCGAGTCGCCCTGATCGAACGCGAACGCATGGGCGGCGACTGTCTGCATACCGGCTGTGTACCCTCCAAGGCGTTGATCCGGTCTGCCCGGATCGTTGCGGAGGCCCGTGAGGCACCGCGGCATGGGGTGCGGGTCGGCGAGCCGGAGGTGGACTTCGCCGAGGTGATGGCGCATGTGCATCGAGCGATCGAGACAGTGGCGCCTCATGACAGCCGCGAGCGCTATGAGGGATTGGGCGTCGAGGTGGTCGAGGGCGCGGCGCATCTCGAGGACCCCTGGCGGGTGCGGGTCGGCGAGCGTCTGATCACGACACGGCATGTCATCATCGCCACCGGCGCACGGCCACGAATACCCTCGTTGCCGGGTATAGAGGGCATTGAAGCGCTGACGTCCGACAATCTCTGGGCACTCGAGTCACTGCCGTCTCGTCTGGTGATTCTCGGGGGCGGCCCCGTCGGTTGTGAACTCGGGCAGAGTTTCGCCCGATTGGGCAGTCGGGTCACTCTGGTGGAAAGGGGGGAGCAGTTGCTGCCGCGGGAAGATGGCGAGGTCTCTGCTGCCCTGGTCGCGCGGTTGGTCGAGGAGGGCGTCGAGGTACGGCTCTCGACACGGGCACTGTGCGTAATGGAACAGGAAGGCGGGCATTCCCTGGAAATCGAGAATGACGGTACCCGCGAGACGCTGCCATTCGATCGATTGCTGGTGGCGGTGGGGCGGCGTGCCGACGTATCCGGTCTGGGGCTCGAGGCACTGGGTGTCGAGCTGCGCGAGGACGGTACTCTGTCGGTGGACGAGACACTGCGTTCGGTATTGCCCAATGTCTGGGCCTGTGGTGACGTGGCCGGCCCCTATCAGCTGACCCACGCCAGTGCCCATCAAGCCTGGCATGCCACGGTCAATGCCTTGTTCGGCGAGTTTCGGCGCTTCCGGGTCAGCTATCGGGCCCTGCCGGCCGTGACCTTCACCGATCCCGAGGTGGCGCGGGTCGGGCTCAACGAGCGCGAGGCCCGGGCACGCGACCTCGACCATGAAGTGACGCGCTATGGCCTGGACGAGCTGGATCGCGCCATTACCGACGGACGCCGCGATGGGTTCATCAAGGTGCTGACGACACCCGGCAAGGACCGCATCCTGGGCGCCACCATCGTGGGGCATGGTGCCGGCGAGATGCTCGCCGAGTTCACCCTGGCGATGACGCACGACATCGGCCTGAACAAGCTGCTGGGTACCGTACATCCCTATCCGACCCGTTCCGAGGCGGTGAAGGCTACCGCTGGCGCCTGGAAGAATGCTCACAAGCCGGAGCGAGTGATTGCCTGGCTGGGTCGCTATTTCGCTTGGCGTCGGCGCTGAGAACACAAGGAGATGCTATGCTCGACCGCTGGACCATGCCGTTGACCCAGACCCCGCTGCGCTTGATGGCGAACGGATTGGCACACACCGGTGTGCGCCCCGACCAGGTGACCCTGGCGGCGTTTGTGGTCGGCATGCTGGCGTTACCGCTGCTGGCATGGCAAGCCTACACGGCGGCCCTGGTGGTGATCCTGATCAATCGGGTGGGGGATGGGCTGGATGGTGCCCTGGCACGGCATGTCGGTCGTACCAGCGACGCCGGGGGCTTTCTCGATATCGGGCTCGATTTCGTCTTCTATGCCGCCGTGGTGATGGGATTCGTCCTGGCCGATCCAGCGGCCAACGCTCTGGCCGGCGCCTTGCTGCTGTTCTCTTTCATCGGTACTGGAACGTCCTTCCTGGCCTTCGCCATCATGTCGGCCCGCCATGATCTGGAGCGGCCCCGTTTTCAGAGAAAGGCCTTCTATTATCTGCATGGTCTGGCAGAAGGTACCGAGACAGTACTGGCATTGGTGGCGTTCTGCCTGTGGCCCGGACAGTTCTCCGTACTGGCGACATTGTTTGCCGTGGTCTGCTTGATCACGACTGCGACGCGACTGTGGGGCGGGTACTGGACCCTGGCAAGGCTGTCGGGGGATAGGTCATGACCGTTTGCACGAGGCAGTCACGAGGAGACCAGGGCAGGTGAGGGCACCACGAAGGGAGGCACAACAAGGGGGGAAAGGGCGGACATAAAACGGGAGCGACCCATCGGCCGCTCCCGATATCGAACCATCGGCTCGGCGCGGACGAGCACTCAGTGCTCCTGGCCGTCCTCGCCATGCACATGGCCATGTTCGATCTCTTCCTGGCTGGCCTCGCGAACTTCGGCGATCTCGACGTCGAAGTTCAGTTGCTGGCCGGCCAGCGGATGGTTGCCGTCGACGGTGACGGTGTCGCCTTCGACCTTGGTCACGGTGACCATCAGCGGTCCACCTTGGGTCTGCGCCTGGAATTGCATGCCGGCTTCCACGTTTTCGACGCCCTGGAAGGCATCCCGCGGGACTTCCTGCACCAGCTGCGGCTGTACTTCGCCGTAGCCTTCCTCCGGTGTGACCTGAGCCTGAAGCTTGTCGCCAGTCGCACGGCCTTCCATTTCCTTCTCGAGCCCCGGAATGATGTTACCGGCGCCATGGAGGTAGGTCAGCGGCTCACGACCCTCTGAGCTGTCCAGCACTTCACCTGCATCGTTGGTCAGGGTGTAGTGAAACGCGACAACCGAATTTTGCGCAATCTGCATTGATGAACCTTTGGTGAGTGCATGTAAGGTGGCATGGTAACGTGGGATCTCTAGCTCTGTCAGTGGCTCTGGGGAATTTTCAGCTTATCTCTCGTGCGCCTGAACCGGATTCACGTCTAGGGCCGCTGGTTGCGTGCCGTGGCGGGCGGGGATACCCTTTGGGCACTGGAGCTTTCCTCGCTTTCTTCCCGTCCTGTTGTGGAGAACGTCATGATCGTGACCTTGATCTGGGTGATCGCCTTCGCCGTGATCCTGCTGTTGTGCCTGAAACGTTGGGAGGCGTCTGTCAGTGACATGCTGGACAAGCTGCTCCCCGGTGCCTTGCGCAGCGAGGATGATCGCTGGGTCTGGAGTCCCGCCATCGCGGTGCTGGGAGCGACGGCTCTCGTGCGTCCCGTGGACATGCTGCTGACGCTGTTGATCATTGGCCTGCTGGCTCTGATCGGTGGCAAGCTGATGTGCTGGGCGATGAACAAGATCGATTTCCACTGACGTCGCCTCGACGTTCCGACGAAGAAAAGGGCCCGCAGCCAGTTCTGCGGGCCCTTTTTTCATGCGTTCATGTACGTGACGGTGACTCAGTAGGGCGCGACGCTGACGTTGCGGCCGGTACCGATCAGCCGGACCTGCTGTCCCACCTGGAAGTTCTGGTCCGCTTTCTGAACCACGACGACCTGTTCGCCGTTGTTCTTGCGGATCTCGAGTTCCGTGGCATTGATCATGTTGGAAGATTCCTCGATCTTGCTGCCGGCCACGGCACCGCCGATGGCGCCGGCCACGGTGGCGAGTTGACGCCCGGAGCCACCGCCGATCTGGTTGCCCAGAAGGCCACCGATGATGGCGCCGCCACCGCCGCCTAGGATACCGCCGGCACGGCTGTCGGCCTGTATCTGGACCGGGCGGAGGGCGGTGATGGTCCCCAGGGTGACGCTCTGGGCGGACTTCGCCTGGTCGCCGGAATAGACATTGCCGGAATAGGGCGAGGTGTTGGCGCAGCCGGCGAGTGTCAGGGTACTCAGAACCAGTACGGGGAGAAGACGCTTCATGTTTGACCTCCTTGCCAGGTGTGGGCGCGACAGCATTGCGGTTCGGTAAGGTGCTGTCGGAAAACGGCAAATGGTGAGTGGATCTGTCCTCGAGTCTATCTCGGGGGCACGCATTTGACCAGTAACCGGCGATGTCGTGCGCTTTTTCCGCTGGCGGCGGCCGGTGTCCCGGCACCTCGATGAAAAACCCACCCACGCCTGGCGGCGGGGTGGGCAAATGCGGCTTGATGACCAGGGGCCGGGGGGCGCTTTATTCCGCTTCGTCCAGTGGCTGGACGTCGCCGGCCAATACTTCGTCCCAGGCATCGTCGAGCGAGTAGCCCATGCGATTGTCGATGGTATCGATGACCTTGACGGCGTGCTGCAGAGATTCGCGGTTCCCTTTCAGGGCCAGTACCAGTTTGGCCAGATCCTGCTTGCTGAACGTGCTGGCAATGAGGTCGGCTCGTTGGCTCAGTTCGATGCAGTTCATGTGTAACACCTCTTGATGTGGCCATCCGCTGAATGGATAACGTCTCGCGCAAGTTCGCCATCCGCGATGGCATGGTCGTGTGTTGGCTACTCATGTCGGGCCGGGTAAGTGCCCGATGCTGCAGTTGCGAAATGGTCACAAGCTTGGAAAGACCATCGCCTTTGGCGCCCGGATCATCAGGAAAAGCGCCGCGGTTCGTAGCTCAGTGCAGGGTCGCGAATCGGGATAACGAATCTCTGGCCTGCGCTGTAACTTGACTATGGTGCAGGACAGCAAAAGCGACAATGCCTCCTTGGGTGCACTCTCGGTTGTAACTCGACTACATCACGCAAGGATCGTCGCGGATGTTGTCGGTATCCTTCACGGGCGACGGGCGACGGGCGACGGGCGTGAGACGTGAGGCCCGGATGGGATGAGCAGACAGTAAAAGGGGAGGCCGAAGCCTCCCCGAGGGTGTTGCCGATGCGTTCGATCAGCCGAACTGGTTCATGGTGTTGTCCTTGCCGCCGGCCTTGAGCGCCGCTTCGCCGTGGAAGAATTCCTTGTGATCGTCGCCGATATTGGAGCCAGCCATGTCCTGGTGCTTGACGGTGGCGATGCCCTCGCGGATCTCGCGGCGTTGCACATTTTCCACGTAGGCCAGCATGCCCTCGTCGCCGAAATAACCGCGTGCCAGGTTGTCGGTGGACAAGGCGGCCGTGTGGTAGGTCGGCAAGGTGATGAGGTGGTGAAAGATCCCCGCCTCACGTGCGCCGTCGCGCTGGAAGTTCCGGGTCCATTCATCGGCCAGGGCGGCGAGCTCGGTATTGTCGTATTCGGCATTCATCAGGTCGGCGCGATCATAAGCGGAGACATCGCGACCTTCGGTCTGCCAGGCATCGAACACCTGTTGGCGGAAGTTCAGGGTCCAGTTGAATGACGGTGAGTTGTTGTAGACCAGTTTGGCGTCCGGGCAGACTTCCCGAATGCGGTCCACCATGCCCTTGATCTGGCCGACGTGGGGCTTTTCCGTCTCGATCCACAGCAGGTCGGCCCCGTTCTGGAGGCTGGTGATGCAGTCCAGCACCACCCGGTCCTCACCGGTGCCTGGCTTGAACTGGTAGAGCCCGGAGGCCAGGCGCTTGACCTTGACCAGCTTGCCGTCTTGCTTGATGACCACGTCGCCGTTGGCGATATCGTCCGCGGAGGCGATCTCGTCACCGTCGAGGTAGCGATTGTATTGGTCGCCCAGGTCGCCGGGTTCGCGACTGACGGCAATCTTCTGGGTCAGCCCTGCGCCCAGGGAGTCGGTGCGAGCGACGATCACGCCATCTTCCACGCCGAGCTCCAGGAAGGCGTAGCGCACGGCATTGAGCTTGGCGATGAAGTCTTCATGGGGCACGGTGACCTTGCCGTCCTGATGCCCGCATTGTTTCTCGTCGGAGACCTGGTTCTCGATCTGCAGGCAGCAGGCACCGGCTTCGATCATCTTCTTGGCCAGCAGGTAGGTGGCCTCAGCGTTGCCGAAGCCGGCGTCGATATCGGCGATGATCGGCACCACATGGGTCTGGAAGTTGTCGATTCTGTCGAGCAGCTCCTTGCGCTTCACCTCATCGCCTGCCTGTCGGGCATCGTCGAGTTCCCGGAAGAGGTGGTTGAGCTCCCGGCTATCAGCCTGGCGCAGGAAGGTGTAGAGCTCTTCGATAAGCGCCGGCACGCTGGTCTTCTCGTGCATCGACTGGTCGGGGAGCGGTCCGAACTCGGAACGCATGGCGGCGACCATCCAGCCGGAGAGGTAGAGGTAGCGTCCCCTGGTCTCGCCGAAGTGTTTCTTGATGGAGATCATTTTCTGCTGGCCGATGAAACCGTGCCAGCAACCCAGGGACTGGGTGTACGTCGAGGGGTCGGCATCATAGGACGCCATGTCCTCGCGCATGATGGCGGCGGTGTAGCGAGCGATGTCGAGCCCGGTGCGGAAGCGGTTCTGCATGCGCAGGCGCGCCGCATGGTCGGGATTGATGTTGTCCCACTTGCCGCGCTGGGCTTCACGATGCTGGGCCAGGGACTGACGTTCGTCATTGAATGCTGCCATGGGGTGATCCTCTCGTTCGGGTCCAGGAACTGCTGCTGGGTCACGTCTGTGCTGCAACTGCGAAATTTTGTCGTCTTTCGTGGCGATGGACATGCTGCCTTTCTCGCCTTTGCCGACACCTGAAAAGTGCTCATGTCGCATCATTCGACGACAAAGTCGTTGACCAGCGAGTGTTGGCTCACTCGTCTTGTTGATCACTATGGCCCCGTATGGCGGGCTTTCACCATTGATATTTGGGAGAAGGTCACGTTGTAGCTCGACTACAGAAGCCCTGTGAGTCGGTGGACTTCTGTAGTCTTCTTTCGCGGATAGGAATGGGAAAGGAGGGTCAGTCGTGGAGGGTCAGTATCATGCTGCGGTGCGGTATTCCGGCGTCGAGAAAGGTGTCGCCGTAGGCACGAAAGCCGAGTCGTTCATAAAAAGCCAAGGCATGGGTCTGGGCGTCCAGGACCACGCTGGGATCGCCACGACGGCGTGCCGAGGCGATGGCAGCGTCCATTAGAGCGAGGCCGATGCCCCGGCCCCGGGCCTCCTCCAGTACGGCCACACGGCCGATATGGCCGTCGGGAAGCAAGCGTGCGGTCCCCAGTGCCTTGCCATCCCTGTCGATGGCCAGGAAGTGGCGGCAGTCTTCATCGCGGCCGTCCCACTCCTCTTCCTGGGGAACCTGCTGTTCCTCGATGAAAACCACGCGGCGGATTTCGCTGGCGTCCATGCCGAGTTCGGCCCAGTCGCCCTCACGGATGGCAAGTGGGGGTGTCATGCGTTCATTCCTCGTCGTGGGGACACCAGTCCAGGCTACCGGCATCCAGCAGTTGAGTCAGGACCCGTGGTGCCTCGGGATCGTCCAACAGGCGAGCGTCGAGGGGCGCGGTACCGGCCAGTTCGCGGGCCAGGGGCGTGGCGCATTCAATGCCGTCACCGTCGACGAACAGAGTGGCGCGTTCGTCATCCAGGGCGCGCCAGGCGAAGCGCGAGCCGAGGCTGCGTTCCAGCGTCTCGCCGGCGTGTAGTGCGGCGACAAGCTCGGCTTCCTCGGTGGGTGTCTCGTTGGGCACCAGTTGGTCGACATACTTTGGCTGGGTCATGACGCGACCGAACCATTGAGCCAACTGGGCGGGATCGTCCAATGTCTCGAGAATCAGGGCTCGCATGCGGGATAGCGAGGCGTCGTCGAGCTGGGCGGGGTCCTCGGGGACATCCATGCCGCCGTCGGCATAGCGGTGTGAGGCGGGGAGCTGCTCGCCGAGGTAGTCGGCGAAGGAGGTGATGGCTTCGTCCGCCGATGGTGCACGAAAGCCGACCGAGAACGTCATGCAGTCGTCGGACTGGCTGACGCCATGATGAGCCCAGCCCGGTGGCAGGTAGAGCATGTCGCCGGGTTCCAGCACCCAGTCCTGGCCGGGCTGGACCTCGAAGCGTTCCAGTATGCGCAGATCGACGCCGGCGACGATCGGGGCATCTTCCGGCACGCGTCCGCCGAGTTGCCAATGGCGCTGGCCACTGGCCTGGAGCAGGAAGACATCGTACTGGTCGACATGGGGGCCGACGCAGCCGCCCGGCGGGGCATAGCTGATCATGATGTCATCGAGCCGCCAGCGGGGCAGAAAGTCGAAGCATTCCAGCAGTTCGGCCACTTCGGGAACATAGTGGTCCACCGCCTGGACGAGCAGTGTCCAGTCGCGCTCGGGAAGCCGGGTGAAGGTCGCCTCGTCGAAGGGGCCGTGGCTGACCTGCCAGGGGCCTTCGGGGCCGTGCTCCTCGACCAGGCGGGCCTCGATGTTGTCTTCACAGGCGAGGCCGGCGAGCTCATCGGGCTCGAGTGGGCTCTCGATATCGGGAAAGGCGCCACGGATCAGCAGTGGTTGCTGTTGCCAGTAGTCGCGCAGAAAGTCAGCGGCGGTGCGGCCGCCGAGCAGTTGCAGCGGAGAATCGGAAGACATGGGGACCACCTCTTGTTGAAGCAGAAGCCTTGGTGGATGGGGGGGCGTGACGTCGAGCCGCGGCTATCCCTGCGACAGGCCTGTGCGAGGGCGCTGTAAACCCTTCCCTGGGCGCTACTTTTTCCATCCCTGGAAAAAGACCCTCTTCAGGCCTGTCTCCGGTGCCGCTTATCCTTGAAGCTCGAAGCTTACAGCTTGCGCGCCTGGGTCTCGGCGTTGCCGGTATAGGTCGCCGGCGTCAAGGCCTTGAGATCTTCCTTTACGGCGGCGGGAAGCTCCAGCGTATCGATGAAGGCGGCGAAGCCGGCCTGATCGATGCGCTTGCCGCGGGTCAGCTCCTTGAGTTTCTCGTAGGGCTTTTCGATGCCATAGCGTCGCATGACCGTCTGGATCGGCTCGGCAAGGACTTCCCAGCTGGCGTCCAGGTCCTCGTTCAGGCGCGCGGCGTTGGCTTCGAGCTTGCCGATCCCCTTGAGCGAGGCTTGATAGGCGATCAGGCCATAGGCCAGGCCGATACCGAGATTGCGCAGCACCGTGGAGTCGGTCAGGTCGCGCTGCCAGCGGGAAATCGGCAGTTTTTCCGCCAGATGGCCGAGTATGGCATTGGCGAGCCCCAGGTTGCCTTCGGAATTCTCGAAGTCGATGGGGTTGACCTTGTGCGGCATCGTCGAGGAGCCGATTTCGCCGGCCACGGTGCTCTGCTTGAAGTAGCCCAGGGAGATGTAACCCCAGACATCACGGTCGAAGTCGATCAGCACCGTGTTGAAGCGGCACACGGCGTCGAACAGCTCGGCGATGTAGTCGTGGGGCTCGATCTGGGTCGTGTAGGGGTTGAAGGTCAGCCCCAGCGCCTCGACGAAGGTGCGGGCATTGGCCTCCCAGTCGATTTCCGGGTAGGTGGTCAGGTGGGCGTTGTAGTTGCCCACCGCGCCGTTGATCTTGCCGAGGATTTCCACCGACTCGATCTGTTTCAACTGGCGACGCAGACGGTAGGCGACATTGGCCATTTCCTTGCCCAGCGTGGTGGGGCTGGCGGTCTGGCCATGGGTGCGCGAGAGCATCGGCTGGTCGGCGTGTTCCGCGGCCAGCCGCGCGATGTCATCGGCGACCCGGTGCATTACCGGAAGCAGGGTGGTCAGGCCGTCGGTCAGCATCACGCCATAGGAGAGGTTGTTGATGTCCTCGCTGGTGCAGGCGAAGTGCACGAACTCGGTGATGGCGTGCAACTCAGGCGTGTCGGCGATGCGTTCCTTGATGAAGTACTCGACGGCCTTGACGTCGTGATTGGTGGTGCGCTCGATGTTCTTGATGCGTTCGGCATCGCTGACCGAGAAATCACGTACCAGCGTATCCAGGGCTGCACTGGCCTCGGCGGAAAGCGCCGGGACCTCGGTGATGCCGGGATGGGCGGCGAGACGCTGCAGCCAGCGAACCTCGACGGTGACGCGGGCGCGGATCAGGCCGAACTCGCTAAAGTGCTCGCGCAGAATGTCGGCCTTGCCACCGTAACGGCCATCGACGGGAGACAGGGCGGTGAGGGCGGACAAGGGAAGAGACGTGGGCTGCATGATTCGTGTTCCGGGTGGGCGTGGTCGGTTACAGGGTGTCGAGGGCTTTCTTCAGGGCGTTGCGCTGGAAGATCAGTTTCCAGCGACGACCGCCTTGCTGGTGCCAGAGCAGGGCAAAACGGACGCCGGCCAGCAGGCAGGCCCGTACTCGCTCGGGCATCATGCGACTCTGCAGCAGTGAGGGGTCGCCCTGGACAACGATGCGCGTCTTGAGGGTGGAAAGGGTCTGCTGATAGACCTCGCCGAGACTGGCGATGATGTTCTCGTGGGTCTCGCCGAAGTGTTCGGCCTGGCCCTGGACGCGCGTCAGGCGTTGGCCGAGGTCATCCATCATGGCGTTGTTGCCGCGCAGTTTGCTCATCAGCATCAGAAGCGAAAAGCCGTAGCGCATGACCACCGGGTTGGCCTGGCGACGTCCCAGCACGCCCTCGAGCGTGTCGAGGCCCTGGCGCAGGTTGTTGGGATGGCCTCCGTAGATGGATTCGAAGCTCTCGGGATGGGTATCCAGAGTGGCGTGGACCAGGGTGTCCCAGGCGCGTTGGTCGACCTGGCCGGTACGCGCCAGCTCGTCGACCAGGCTGGCGGCTTGGAAGACGCCGGCCAGCGCCAGAGCCTGACGCCCTGCAGGCGCGTCGGGGGCCGGGTGAATAGGGGTGGTTGCGGTCATGCAGCAGTCTCCGCGGCATTCCAGATGGCACGGATCACACCACCGCCGAGGCAAGTGTCTCCGTCGTAGAGCACCAGTGACTGGCCGGGCGTCACGGCCCGCTGAGGCTCGTCGAAATGCACCTCGACGCCGCCATCCTCAAGGACGCGCATGGTGCAGGGCACATCGGCCTGACGATAACGTGTCTTGGCGTGATAGCGGCCTTCGCGAGCCGGTGGCTCGCCAGCCACCCAGTCCATGGCTTCGGTGGCCAGGGTGTCGGTGTAAAGCAGGGCATGATGCTTGCCCTGAACCACGGTGAGCACATTGCGCTCAAGGTCTTTGCCGGCCACGTACCAGGGAGCATCGGAGTAGTTCGCAAGCCCGCCGATGCCCAAGCCCTGGCGTTGCCCGAGGGTATAGTACATCAACCCCATGTGCTCGCCGATGACGTCGCCTTCCGGTGTCTCGATGATGCCCGGCTGGGCGGGCAGATACTGGCGAAGGAAATCGCGGAAGCGTCGCTCGCCGATGAAGCAGATGCCGGTGGAGTCCTTCTTGCGTGCCGTCGCCAGGTCGTGTCGTTCGGCGATCTCGCGGACTTCGGTCTTTTCCAGCTCGCCGACAGGAAAGAGGCTACGGGCGATGGCGGCCTCGGGGACGGCGTGCAGGAAGTAGCTCTGGTCCTTGTTGGCGTCGAGGCCCTTGAGCAGGCGCGCGTGCCCGTCGCGCTCGGCACGGCGTACATAGTGCCCCGTGGCGATCCACTCGGCGCCCAGCATCTCGGCATACTCGAGGAATACCTTGAACTTGATCTCGCGGTTGCAGAGGATATCCGGGTTTGGCGTGCGGCCGGCCTTGTACTCGGCGAGGAAGTGCTCGAAGACGTTGTCCCAGTACTCGGCGGCGAAGTTGGCGGTGTGCAGATGAATACCGAGCCTGGCGCACACGGCCTCGGCATCCGCCAGGTCTTCCTTGGCGGTGCAGTATTCGGTGCCGTCGTCCTCGTCCCAGTTCTTCATGAACAGGCCCTCGACCTCGTAGCCCTGCTCGAGCAGTAACTGGGCGGATACGGAGGAGTCGACACCGCCGGACATGCCGACGATGACCTTGCCGTTGGTGGCTGTCATGGCGCTCTCGGGTTGAATGGGTCGCAAATGGAGCAGGATTATACCTTATCCTGGCTTCGAGCTTCGAGCTTCGAGCTTCGAGCTTCGAGCTTCGAGCTTCGAGCTTCGAGCTTCGAGCTTCGAGCTTCGAGCTTC